>JBOHWL010000178.1:0-15249 GCA_050736615.1 Binataceae bacterium (SeqCode)
AAAACAGGCCCAGGACATCGTCCGCGAAGAGGCCGAGCGCAGTGGAATGTTTTACGTCAACAATCGCTGGCTGGGCGGGATGCTGACCAACTTCCAGACTATCCGGGCGTCGATTGAGCGGCTCAAGAAACTCGAAGAAATCATGGCCGACCCTGAGATGATCCAGGCCTTGACCAAAAAGGAAATGAGCGAGAACGGGCGTGCGCATACCAAGCTGATGGCGACGCTGGGCGGCATCAAAAATATGCGCAAGCTGCCTGACGCGCTCTGGGTCATCGATACCAAGAAAGAAGAGATTGCGGTGGCGGAAGCCAACCGTCTGGGGATTCCCGTGGTGGCGGTGGTCGATACCAATTGCGACCCCGACCTGATCGCCTATCGGATTCCCGGCAATGATGACGCGATTCGCGCGATTAAACTGTTCACGGCGGCGGTCGCCGACGCGGTGCTCGACGGCAAACGGATTGCGGAGGAACGCCAGAAGGGCCATGACGATATTTCCACCGCGATGGAGCAGGAGCCGGCTCCCGAGCCATCTCCACAAGCCTGAAACGCGGGCATCGCCGGGCGTTAGCCCTGCCACCCTCGAACCGGCGAAGCGCGCTGGCCGGCTGGGTTCGAAAGCTTTGTAGGCGCATTGATTCCAGGAACACGAATGGACGTAAACGCGACATTGGTCAGGGAACTGCGGGATAAAACCGGCGCCGGGGTGATGGATTGCAAGAAAGCGCTGGCCGAGAGCGAGGGGAACCTCGACAAAGCCGCGTTATGGCTGCGCGAAAAAGGTATTGCACAGGCCGCCAAGCGTTCGGGCCGGATAGCGTCTGAAGGTTCGGTCGGCTCCTATATTCATGCCGGCGGCAAGCTGGGAGTGCTGGTCGAGGTCAACTGCGAGAGCGATTTCGTCGCCAAAACGCCGGAATTCCAAGCCTTGGTCAAGGAGCTCGCGATGCAGATCGCGGCGGCCAATCCGCGTTGCGTCAATCGCGAAGAGCTGCCCCCCGAGGTGATCGCGCAGGAGCGGGGGATTTACGCCTCGCAGGCGGCGGGCAAGCCGGAAGCGGTGATCAACAAGATCGTCGAGGGCAAGCTCGAGAAATTCTACAAGGAAGTGTGCCTCAACGAGCAGGCTTGGGTGCGCGATCCCAATCGCGCAGTTAACGACGTCATCGGCGAGTACGTGGGCAAGCTCGGCGAAAAAATTGAAATCCGGCGCTTCGTGCGCTTTCAATTGGGCGAGAATCTTGACGGCAAGGCTACGGACGCCTGATCCAGGGAGAACTTCCTTTGCCATCCCGAGAGTCTGTGATTTTTTTGATCGCGCACTCCGCTGGTAGTCGAGACTTCGCTCCTTTTTTGTCATTCCGGGCGCACCAGCGCAGCCGAAGTCGAAGTGAGCACGCCAGTGAAGCGAAGCGGAACGAGCGCATTAGCGAAGCCAAAGGCGGAGCGAGCAGGCGAGTCTGCGAGCTGCGTTTAGGAATAACGAGTCCGCGAGCTACGTTCGAGATTCAGGCTGCCGGAGTCAAGGCTCGGTCCGGCTATGACCATGCGGACCAATTTCTCCGACGGCACTGAGCGGCGCGGGGGTAATCCGGATGGACGAGCGAGACACGACGACCGCCGCGACACCTCGCTTTCGTCGCGTGCTGCTGAAGCTTTCCGGTGAAGCTTTCGCGCCGGCGCAAGGCTTCGGCATGGACCTCGACGCGCTGAGCCGGATTGCGCAGGAGATTAAGGAAGTCGTCGCACTGGGGGTGCAGTTGGCACTGGTTATCGGCGCCGGCAATATCCTGCGGGGCAGCGAATACGAGGAACGCGGGATGGACCGTTCCACCGCCGATCAAATGGGCATGTTGGCGACGGTGATCAACTCGCTCGCGCTGCAAAACGCGCTCGAGCAGGCGGGGGTGGCCACGCGTGTGCTGTCGGCCATAGAAATGCAAGCGCTGTGCGAGCCCTATATCCGGCGCCGCGCGGTGCGGCATCTGGAAAAAGGCCGGGTGGTGATTTTCGCCGCCGGCACCGGCAACCCCTACTTCACCACCGACACGGCCGCCAGCCTGCGCGCCATGGAAATTGGCGCCGAGGTGATTCTCAAAGCGAGCCATCACGTGGACGGGATTTACGACCGCGATCCACTGCGCGAGCCGGGGGCGTTGCGCTTTGAGCGCCTGACCTATCTGCAGGTGCTGCAACGCAATCTGCGGGTGATGGACTCGACCGCGATTTCGATGTGCATGGACAATCGCATGCCAATTATTGTTTTCAATCTGCGCGCGCCCGGTAATATAAAACGGGCCGTGACGGGTGAGGCGATTGGCACTCTGGTGGAGAGCGGCCGTTGAATTATGAACGACGACGTTGTTGAAATGACCGAGCTTGAAATGGCCGAATCGATCGAGGCCTTCCGCCATGAATTGAGCCGTCTGCGCACGGGCCGCGCCTCGACCGCGCTGGTTGAAGGGCTGCAGGTCAACTATTACGGGTCAAAGGCGCCGCTGCGCCAGCTTGCGGGACTGGCCGCGCCCGAACCGCGGCTGATCGTGATTACGCCGTACGACAAGGGCGCGATGCATGAGATCGAAAAGGCGATTCAGACGTCGGACCTAGGCCTCAATCCGATGAACGACGGCAAGGTGATTCGCATCCCCATCCCGGAACTCAACGAGGAACGCCGTCGCGACCTGGTTCGGCAGGTGCATAAGAAGGCCGAAGAGTACCGGGTTTCGGTCCGCAATCATCGCCGCGAGGCCAACGACAAGCTCAAACAGCTCAACAAGGACAAGAAGCTCACCGACGACGAGGTGCGCGCGACCGAGGCCAGGGTCCAGCAACTGACGACCGACGCCATCGACCAGATTGATAAGGCTCTGGTCACCAAGGAAGCGGAGATAATGGAGGTCTGATGGCGTTTGTGGCGCCGCGCGGTTCACAGTGGCTTCATCACTGCCTTTAAGCGAATTCCCCGGCTTGTCGCTCGATCCCGCGCGCTTGCCGCGCCACGTCGCGATCGTGATGGATGGTAATGGGCGCTGGGCGCATCGTCGCGGCCTTGCGCGCTGCGAAGGACACCGGCGCGGCAAGGACTCGGTGCGCGCCGTGGTCGAAGCGTCGCGTGAACTCGGCATTCCGTATCTCACGCTGTTTGTTTTTTCACATGAAAATTGGCGCCGGCCGAGCGGCGAAGTCCGTTTTTTGATGCAATTGTTCCATCGTTACCTGCTGACCGAAACCAAGCGCCTGATGAAGCGCGATATCCGCGTGATCGCACTGGGAGATATGAGCCGCTTGCCCAGCCAGGTGCGCCGCGCCCTGGACCAGGTGACTGCGGCCACGGCGGGCAACCGCGCGATGACCACGGCGCTGGCGCTGTCCTATGGTGGCCGTCAGGACATCGTTGAGGCGACGCGGCGCATCGCGGCGGCGGTCGCGGCCGGGCAGCTTACGCTTGGCCAAATCGACGAACGGCTCATCAATAACGAATTGCTGACCGGCGGCATGCCCGACCCGGACTTGTTGATCCGTACTTCGGGCGAGCTGCGCATTTCGAATTTTTTCCTTTATCAACTCGCGTATACGGAACTTTACTTCACCGATACGCTGTGGCCGGACTTCCGTGAGCGTGACCTGCTGAGCGCACTCGCCGCTTATCAATTGCGTGAGCGGCGCTTTGGTGCGCTTGACCGCGCCGGTATCGAACGCCTGCGTGCTGCGAACTAGGCTTTGGACGGCGCTCGTCGGCCTGCCGGCGACGCTTATAATCATTCTGTTCGCGCCGCCGCAAGGGTTTCGCTGGTTTATCGCGTTGTTGGCCGCGTGGGGGCTGTACGAGATTGCGGAGATGAGTTCGGTCGGTGGCGATGAAACCTTTGTCATTGCCCTGGTCGGCGGCACCAGTGCCGGGGTGTTGCTCTTCGCCCATGTCGGGAGTTGGCCGCAACTGTGGATCACCGCCGCAATCGTGGTGCTGGCGATGCTGGCGCTGGTCGCGCGGGTGGCCAACGACGGCGCCGACAGTATGGGGCGCGGACTCGGACTGGCGTTTCTGGGCGCGCTCTGGGTCGGACTGCTATTTCCTTACTTCGCGCTCCTGCGTGATCAGGCGGGCGGCGCGAATTTGTTGATTTTGATGTTGCTACTGGTCGTGGCGAGCGACAGCGGCGCTTATTTCGTTGGACGCAAATGGGGTGAAAAGAAGCTGTTGCCGAGTGTCAGCCCGAACAAAACCGTGGAAGGCGCGTTGGGTGGACTGGCCGCATGCATCGCGGCGGGCCTCATCTTGCGCATCCCGCTGGCGGCACGATGGTCATGGGTTTCCATCGTGATTTTATCGGTGCTGATAGGCGTGCTGGCGCAACTCGGCGACCTCGCGGGTTCGGCCTTCAAACGAGTGGCGGGAGTGAAGGATTCAGGCTGGATTTTCCCCGGTCACGGAGGTTTGCTCGACCGCACCTGTAGCCTGCTGTTCGCCGCGGCCTTAACATATTATTATGCACGCTGAAGTGGCCGGGGCATCGCGCCAATGACCATGCTGATATCGATAGTTGCCGCCGTCGTCATCTTCGCCATCCTGATTATCGTGCATGAGGCCGGCCATTTCATCGTGGCCAAAAAGGTCGGGGTGCGCGTCCTGCGCTTTTCCGTGGGTTACCCGCCGCGGATTTGGGGCGTGCGCCGAGGTGAGACCGATTATGCGATTGGCGCCACGCCGTTGGGCGGGTACGTGCGGATGCTCGGTGATGAAATCTCCGAGGAGCCCAGCGAGGCGACCCTCGAAAGCTATTTAAATGAGATTCAGCTCGACCTGCTGGCGGCCGCCAAGCGTACCGGATGGCTGCAAAAAAGCGGCAAGTCGGGCGACGACGCGATCGCGACAATCGCCGAGACTTGCTTTCCCCCACCGCGCGAGGCTGGCCGCGCGATGGTCGCGGCGGGCGGGGCCGATTTAAATCCAGATGCGCTGGCCCCGCGCTGTCCAAGCTCGGCCATCGCGATCGTTGGGCGCGAGCTAACAGCGGAGGAATCTTTCCTCTTGCGCGAGGTTGGTGTTGATAACGCCCCCAAGCTCACGCTCGAAAGGCTCAGCAAGAATCACCCGGCCGCGCTCGTCGAACTGTTCAACCATCGCGCATTCCCGAGCCAGCCGCTGGCCAAGCGGATCGCGATCGTCCTGGCCGGACCGTTCTCGAATATCCTGTTCGCGCCGCTGCTGATGATCGTTGTGCTGATGACCGGGGTTCCAGCGATGCTGCCGGTTCTGGGCAAAGTTCAAACCAGCATGCCGGGCTATGCGGCGGGTCTCCGCCCCGGCGACCGCATTGTCGCCTTTGATGATAAACCGATTGCCACCTGGGATGAACTGTCGGAGGCGGTAAAAGCCAGTGGCGGCCGCACCGTCAATTTCACTGTTCAGCGCGGCTCGGCGCATCAAACCGTTCACATTGAAGTCACGCCCAAACGGATTGATGAGACGACCATCTACGGCAATAAAGCGCCGATGTGGATCATTGGCGTGATGCCCAGTGGCGCGGAGACCACCCGCTATCTGGGGCCGCTAAAGGCTATCCCGCAGGCGTTTGTCCAAACCGGCGAGATGGGCGCGACGCTCTGTGTCGGTATCTGGAAGATCATCGATGGCACCACCCCAGCCAGAAAAGCGCTGGGCGGTCCCATCATGATTGCGCAAATCGCCGGCCGGGAGGCGCGACAGGGCTTTGCCGACGTGGCGCTCTTTACCGTCATGCTTAGTCTCGAACTGGGTGTAATCAATCTCTTGCCGGTGCCGCTGCTCGATGGCGGCCATCTCGCCTTCTTCATTATCGAGGGTCTGCGCGGCAAGCCGCTGCAATTGCGCCATCGTGAGATCGCAATGCAGGTTGGCCTCTTTCTGCTCGTGATGCTGATGGCTTTTGTCATTCTCAATGACATCTCGCGTATTGTCGGCTGAGTCCTTGCTCAAGGCGGGCGCGGCGGCTGGGCCGGTTCTGGGCCTGGACACCGGAGCTCCACCGTTGAGCGTCGGAATCGTGGCGGACGGGCGTATCGTGGCCGCGATGGCGCGCACCGGCGGCTCGCACGCGGCGGAACTGCCGGGTATGATTGGTGAGCTTCTGGCCAGCGCCAATCTGACAATCAGGGAGTTGACGGCGATCGCGGTCGCGCTCGGACCCGGATCGTTCACCGGACTCAGAATTGGCCTCAGCTATGCTAAAGGCCTGGTGCTGGGGACGCGATGCGGACTGGTGGGCGTGCCGACGCTCGACGCGATGGCGTTATGTGCGGGCACGGACGGCAATCGACTCGTCGCCCCCGTGCTTGACGCTCGCCGAGGCGAGGTTTATGGCGCCCTTTACCGACCGGTAGGCGATGCGCTAAAAAAAATAACAGGTGACTTGGTTATTCCCCTGGTGGCTTTTACCCAACTTATTACCGGCGAGGTGGTGTTCGTCGGAGGCGCGAAAGCCGAGCAAGGCCGTGCGATAATGGTGCGCAGGGGCATTGACGCGCAGGTCGCGGGGGAAGCTGAATCAGCCAAGGGTAGCTTCGTCGCTGCGCTGGGCGCCGCCCGCGCGGCCAATCATGATTTCGACGATGCCGTCACGCTGGAACCGCGCTATGTGCGCGCGTCCGGGGCATCGCTCAATCCACCGTAGAGCTGGAGAAGGCGTCAATGGAAACGCGCGAAGAAGAGCTCATCCGCCAATATCTTGATCGGGACGACCAGCTAAGGGCTCTTTATCTGGAACATCAGGAATTGAAGCATAAGCTCGAAACCTTCCGCACCAAACTTTACCTGACGAACGAAGAGGCCGTGGAGAAAAAACGCATTCAGAAGCTTAAGCTCGCCTCCAAGGATAAAATCATGGAGATCTTGAGCCGCCATCAACACGTCGCGGCGCGCTAGACGTCGCGTTTAAAAATGTGCTCGTAATCAGCATCGCGAATGCCAAGTCATACCATATCGGTTCTGGTCGAAAACGAGTTCGGGGTGCTGTCGCGCGTGGCGGGGCTGTTCTCTAGCCGCGGCTTCAATATTGAGTCACTGACCGTCAATGAGGACCCGCTCGATCCGACCGTCTCACGGATCGTGCTGGTCACGTCCGGCGACGATCAGATCCTCGAACAAGTCGATAAGCAGCTAAATAAACTGGTCTCGGTGATAAGGGTGACCGATTTCAAGGAGATCGAGACGATTGACCGTGAGATGATTATGGTCAAGGTCGCGGTTGACGAACGCACCCGCTCGGAGCTGGATTCTATCGTGGCCGCCTTTCGCGCCCATGTGGTGGATATTGGGCCGCGCTCGTTGACGGTCGAAGTCACCGGTGACTCGGAGAAAATCCGCGCCTTTATTGGTTTGGTCCGCCCGCTCGGCATCAAGGAAATGGTGCGTTCAGGCAAAATCGCGATGGCGCGTTCCGTCCAGCCCGTCAGCAATAATCATCGCGCCGCCAGGGAATAGCCAGGAGAACTATATAAATGAAGGTCTTTTACGACCGCGACGCCGACATGAGCGCTTTGCGCGGTAAGAAAATCGCCATTCTGGGCTTCGGCAGCCAGGGTCATGCGCATGCGCTCAATCTGCGCGACAGTGGCATGGACGTGCGGGTGGGTCTGCGCAAGGACAGCCCCTCGTGGGACAAGGCCGCTAAATGGGGCCTCAAGGTGCTCGAAACCGGCGCCGCCGCCAAAGAGGCGGATATCGTGATGGTGCTGGTGCCGGACGAAATGGCCGGCGACATCTATAAACGGGAAATCGAGCCGAATCTCAGTGCGGGCAACGCGCTCGCCTTCGGCCACGGCTTCAATATTCATTTCAAGTTCATCCAGCCGGCCAAAGACATCAACGTGTTTATGGTCGCGCCCAAAGGCCCTGGTCATCTGGTCCGCTCAGAGTTCGTCAAGGGCCGTGGCGTGCCGATGCTGCTCGCGGTCGAACAGGACCCGTCCAAGGACACTCAGCAGGTGGGCCTTGCCTATGGTGCCGCGATTGGTGGCGGGCGTGCGGCGATTATCGAGACCAGCTTCCGCGAAGAGACGGAAACGGACCTCTTCGGCGAACAGTCGGTGCTGTGCGGCGGGTTGACCGAGTTGATTCGCGCCGGTTTCGAAACCTTGGTCGAGGCCGGTTATGCGCCCGAGATGGCGTATTTCGAGTGCGTCCACGAGGTCAAGCTGATCGTCGACTTAATCTACGAGGGTGGCATTTCCAACATGCGCTACTCGATCAGCAATACCGCCGAATACGGCGATATGACACGCGGCAACCGCGTGGTCGGCAAGCCGACACGCGCGGCGATGAAGCAAATCCTCGCCGATATCCAGTCCGGCAAGTTCGCCAACGAATGGATCGACGAATATCGCGCCGGCCTGCCGCATTTCAAACAACTACGCCAGGAAGGCGAGCGACATCCGGTCGAGGATGTCGGGCGCAAGCTGCGCGCCTTCATGCCGTGGTTGGCAAGCGAACGGCTGGTGGATAAGGCTCGCAACTGAAGCGAGGGTTGTAAATCGATCTCACAACTCTGGCGCATGGCCGCAAGATAAAGCGGTTGGCGCAGACGCTCGGGCTTGCGGCCGAGGGCCTGCCGATCGCGCTCGGAATTGGCCTGATCGGCGTAATCCTGCTGGCCTGCGGCCTCGTGGCCTTGGGTATCGTTGTATTGATCGCCGCGATGGCCGCTGGCGCCTTTTTCCGCGATCCGGAACGGCGGGCCGTCGGCTCCTTCAACACGATCCTCTCGGGCGCCGACGGCCGCGTCACCGAAATTACCGAAGCTTCAATCCCGGAGCACGCGGGCCAACGCTTTCACCGGGTCTCCGTGTTCATGTCGCCGCTCGACGTCCACGTTAATCGCGCGCCCGCCAGCGGTGAAATCGTCGCGACCGTGCATACGCCGGGGGAGTTTCGCGCGGCCTTTCGCGACGATGCCGGGGAGCGCAACGAGCGCAATCTTATCCTGATTAACGGTGCCGACGGCCGCCCCTACGCGATGATGCAGATCGCCGGCTATCTGGCCCGCCGCATCGTATGCCGCCTGCGTCCGCATGACCGGGTCGAGCGCGGACAGCGCATCGGGCTTATAATGTTTGGCAGCAGAGTTGATCATTTCATGCCGTTTGAATATCGCGTCACGGTCAAACCGGGTGAGCGGGTGCGTGCGGGTGAAAGTGTCATCGGAGAGCTTTAAATGAGCCGGACTAAATTACGTTCCCAGCGGGAAAACGCCCGGATGCGGGTGATTTCGAGCCATTTAAGGGAGCGACGGAAGAAAATCACCGCGCCGCTGCGCCGCGGCGTCTATTTAGTGCCGGTCACGATTACCTCGCTAGGGCTGCTGGCGGGCTTCTATTCGCTGATCTCCGCCGTCAATGCGCATTTCGAATTGGCCGCCGTGATGATCATGGTGGCGTTCATCTGCGACGGCCTCGACGGCCGTGTCGCGCGCGCTTCCAGTACTTCAAGCCAATTCGGCGTCGAATACGACAGCTTGTCCGACGTGGTCGCCTTTGGGGTGGCGCCGGCCGGCCTCGCCTACACCTGGGCGCTGAAGCCGCTGGGCGCAATCGGAATTGTGCTGGCGGGCCTCTACGTCGTCGCCGCGGCTTTGCGTCTGGCCCGTTTCAATATCCAGACGGTCAGTTCGGATAAGCGCCGCTTCACCGGCCTGCCGGTGCCAGGCGCCGCCGCGATGATGGCTGGGCTGGTACTCGCCTACAGCTACTTCGAGCTTAATTCGCCGCTGATCTTGGGCATTTTTATGGCGCCACTGACGTTGGCGCTGGCCGCCCTCATGATCTCGCGCATACCCTATCCCAGCTTCAAGTCGCTTCATTTGAAGAAGCGTGCGCAAATCGAGCTGGTGGTGGCGGTGCTGGTGGTGGCGGCACTTTTGTTCGTGATGCCGCAATTCACCGTATTCGTACTGGCAGCCGCCTATGTTCTGTCAGGCCCTTTCCTGCTGATCAGGGGGGAACGCGTAAAGCCCGCGCCGCCGGTCCTGCGCCCGGTTCCGTCATCCTCAACGGCGCTGGACCATAGCAAGGCCGCCAACCATCAAACACCCGTCGCACCCTGACCGCGTTCGCGGCGGGAACACCGAATCAATCCTCCGCGGCTCGACCGAAGCCTCGGGGTCCGGTCGTCTATAGCGTGGGCCGGGAAGCGAATCTTGCGTGGCCTGTTACCCGCGTCGGTGGCGGCGTTTGAATCGTAATCGGATCGATAGTGCGCAATGAGAATGGACGCTTCTTGCCGCGAAGTAAAGCGCTAACAGCTAACATTTTCAATAATATACGGACATATTTGCAGAGTTCACAGCTTTTGGGCTATTTTTCTCCTATGAAACTTGGTCTGTTTACTGCCGATCAAGTATGCGTTCTGTGTGGCGTTTCCGCGCGTCAGCTCGCGTATTGGGATAAAACTGGATTTTTTAAGCCTCGGTACACCGGTGATTCCAAGCGTGCATTCAATCGGGTCTATTCGTTTCGTGATGTGGTGGGGTTGCGGACGATCGGCCTGTTGCGAAACAAATACAAGGTCCCTCTAAGCCCGGACCTTCGTAACATCAGCGATGAGCTGAAGAAAACTCCCGAAGCGGATTGGTCCAATCTGGCCTTTTATCGCGATCCGGCGGGGCGGGTATATTTCGGCCATCCTGAGACAGGTGAGATAGTCGGGACCAGCCCACGGGGCCAGCGCCCAGTGTTCGAGATGAGCGAGGTAATTCACAATGTCGAAAGAAATCTCGCGCGAATGAACCGGAGAAAGGCGAAGCAGATTGGCAAGATTGATCAAAACCGCTTTGTCGTACGAAATGCGGAAAGGATTGCGGGAACGCGCATTCCTACGGCTGCCATCTACCGACTGCACAGCGCCGGTTATGATATACAGGCGATCATTCGCGAGTTTCCGCGCCTGACTTCCGCTGACGTGAAGGCCGCGATTCAGAACGAACAACTAAAGGTTGCCAGTTAGTTTGCCACGGCCCTCGTCGGCGCGATGGACCTGCTCATCGACGAGTGTGTGCCGGCGTCTGTTACTAAGGTGTTCGCGGAGCGAGGCCATCGCATAGTTTATGTTGCGAGAGAACTCGGGCAAAGCAGTCCAGACAGGCTTGTCGCCGAAACCGCAGATGAGCATGGCCTGAGTCTGATCACATGGAATGTCAAAGATTTCCGAGCATTGGGATTACTGCGCAGACCGCGACACAATCAACAGCAATTTCGGCATGCCGGCATGATCTCATTTTTGTGCGGTGAGGATCGGGGCGCGAGGCGGGCTAAGCAGGTTATCGAATCGATAGAATTTGAGTTTGTGCAAGCTTCGCGACGAGCGGATCCGCGCCTACTTGTCTCTGTTTACATAGATAGGTTGATCATCCATTTCTAACATTAACCCGTCACGTTCCTGACAGACTCTAATGGCGAAATCATTTGCCCTAACTCCCCGGTTATGGGGCGATTTCGCCCCTTGACCGCGAAGGGCGGGGCCGCTAGTAATGACGTGATGCATACGCACTCACGGCTCGGACTGCTACTTAGCCTGGCCCTTATTGGGGCCCACGCCAGGGGCGTCGAGGTGCGAGCCTGAGCAAGGCTTCAAACTGAGAGATTAAACGCCCCAGGCGCAGGCCGAATCGAGCCGCCTGGGGCGTTTTCTTTTTCCAGCGCCATGTGGTTCGTGTCGCAGCCGGGGCAAACGCGAGGAGTAACGCAAATGGTTGATCAACCCGCGGTCGCCGCGCCGGACGCTAACCACGTCCGCATCTTCGACACCACCCTGCGCGACGGTGAACAGTCGCCCGGCTGCACCATGAATGTGGACGAGAAGCTCGCAATCGCGCGCCAGCTCGAACGCCTCAACGTGGACATTATCGAAGCTGGCTTTGCCGCCTCTTCGCCGGGTGAATTTGAAGCCGTGCGCCGCATCGCCGAAACCATCCGTAATCCGGTGGTGCTGAGCCTGTCCCGCACCCGCGAGGAGGACGTTGATCAGGCGCTGCGCGCGGTTGACCAGGCCAGCCGTCCCGGCATCCACATCTTTATCGCGACCTCCGACATCCATCTGAAGTACAAGCTGATGATGACGCGCGAGGACGTGCTTAACGCCGCCACCTGGGCGGTCACTCGCGCCAAACAGCATCTGGACTATATCGAGTTCTCATGCGAGGACGCCTCGCGCAGCGACTGGGACTTCATGGCCAAGATTTGCGCCGAAGTCATCCGCGCCGGCGCCCGCGTAATCAATCTGCCCGACACCACCGGCCATGCGATCCCGGAGGAATTCGGGCGCATGTTCAACTACATGCGCGAGCATGTCGAGGGTGCTGGCCAGGTCATCTGGAGCGCGCATTGCCATAACGACCTGGGCCTCGCTGTCGCCAACTCGCTGGCCGCCATCACAAATGGCGCGCGGCAGGTCGAATGCACCATCAACGGCATCGGCGAACGCGCCGGCAACACCTCGATGGAAGAGGTGGTGATGGCGTTGCGGACGCGCCGGGATTTGATGGGCGTCCAGACTGGAATCGAAACCCGCCAGATTTATCCAGCCTCGCGTCTGCTCGCGCAGATCATCGGTCAGCCGGTGCCGCCCAACAAGCCCATCGTGGGTGACAACGCCTTCGCGCATGAAGCCGGGATCCATCAGGATGGCGTGCTGAAAAACAAGTTGACCTACGAGATCATGAAACCAGAGGACATCGGCCTCCCGTCCAACAAATTGGTCCTGGGCAAGCATTCCGGACGCCACGCCTTCATCAATCGTTTGCGTGAGTTGGGGGTGGAACCAGCCACGGTGGATGTGCCAACCGCGTTCGCCGCATTCAAGGAACTGTGCGACAAAAAGAAGATCGTTTACGACGACGATATTCTCGCCCTGGTCAACGAGGCTGGCCGCCGCACCGCCGATTATTTCGAATTGCTCGAGGTGGCCGTGTCGTCATCCTCGCGCGGCACGCCGCATGCCGAGGTCACGATGCGCGTCAGCGGTCAGGAGCGGGTCGAGCAGGCGACCGGCGACGGCATGGTGGACGCCTGCTACAAGGCGATCTATCGCATCGCGGACATCAGCCCGACCCTCGAGCGCTACGCCGTCAAGGCGATCACTGGTGGCACCGACGCGCTGGGTGAAGTCAGTTGCCTGGTGCGTGGCGACGGCATGACGGTGGCCGGCCAAGGCGCCCATAGCGATATCGTGATGGCGAGCGCGCTGGCACTGGTCAACGCACTCAACCGCTTGAAGGCGCGGGAACAACTCGCGCCGCGTGCGAACGAAGGTCCGTAGCTTTTCGGGCCAGCCGCAAACGGAATTTAGTCCGTTGGGGCTTGCCGTGGCGGCGCGGTTGGGCTAAGTGCTAGGGCTTCGGAAGGGATTGCTCTTTTTTGAAGCGAATGGCGGCGTTGGGTCCTCGTGCGAAACCGGTCTTCGACCGGAGTGAGCCAGCCTCCAAGCGGTTGACCAACGGGTTAGTTCAAACACGCAGAGGCGCACCGGATCGCGAGTAAACGCGCACCGGCTCTCGAAGTTTGTCAATGGCGTATAAAGTCTTAGTCCTCAGGGGTGACGGCATCGGTCCCGAAGTCGTCGGCGAAGCGCTGCAGGTGCTCAAAGTGGTGGCGCGCCAGGCGGCGGTGGATATCGAATTCAAGGACGCGCCGGCTGGCGGCCACGCGATCGATAGTTTCGGTACGCCGCTGCCGGACAACGTGCTGCGGCAGGCGCTCGCCAGCGACGCCGTCCTGCTCGGCGCGGTCGGCGGTCCGAAATGGGATAGCCCCAAAGCTGAGGTGCGTCCCGAGCAGGCGCTACTCGCGTTACGCAAGGAACTCGGCTTGTTCGCCAATCTGCGCCCGGTCAAAGCGGTGAAGGAATTCATCACGGCCTCGCCGTTGCGCGCCGATATCATCAATGGTGTCGATTTGGTGGTGGTGCGCGAACTCACCGGCGGCATCTATTACGGCCGTCCCAGTGAACGCCGTCAGACTGCAAACGGCAGCGAAGCGGTGGATACCTGCGTTTATAACGAAGCGGAAATCCGCCGCGTGCTGCAATTCGCCTTCGAGCTCGCGCGCAGCCGCCGCAAGCACGTCACTTCGGTCGATAAGGCCAATATCCTCGCGACCTCGCGCTTATGGCGTGAAATCGCGGCCGGCATGGCGCTGGAATTCAAAGACATCAGCTTCGATAACCAACTCGTCGATTCGATGGCGATGCATCTGATCCGTCGGCCGCGCGATTTCGACGTGATCGTGACGGAAAATATGTTTGGCGATATCCTGACCGATGAGGCCTCGGTGCTGGCCGGTTCAATGGGCTTGCTGCCGTCGGCTTCGCTGGGCGAAGAAATGAACACTGCCGGCTTTCGCGTCGGCCTGTATGAGCCGATTCATGGCAGCGCACCGGATATCGCCGGCCGCGATGAGGCCAATCCGCTCGCCGCGATTCTATCCGGCGCGATGCTGCTCGAGCATTCGCTCGGCATGAAAGCCGAGGCGGAGCGAATCGAACAGGCGGTCGAAGCCGTCGTGCGCGACGGTTATCGTACGCGTGATCTTAACGTCGGCGGCGGCACCAAGCTGGTCGGATGCAAAGCGATGGGCCGCTTGGTGCGCGAGAAAATCGAAAGCCTCGATACGGGAGTGTGAATGACGGCGGCGAGCAGCCGCGAACCGCGAGTGGCCGTGGTGGGCGCCACCGGCACGATCGGCAGCCAGATTGCCGCGCTGGTGCGTACGCATGCGTTCGGCGCCGAATTCGTTTTGTTCAATACCGAGGGCGGCGCGACCGACGATATTGAAGCCGGCGAACAGACGCTCGAAGTTGCTCCTTTGGAATCGCCCGCGCGCTTGGCTGGTTTTGATCTGGCGTTCCTCGCCGTGCCCGAAAGTGTCGCCGATGAAATCGTGGCGGCGCGCCCCGGACCGATTCTGATCGACCTGAGCGCCGCGGCCCGCGCGCCTTCCAACATCCCCCTGGTCGCACCCGGGCTCACCCCGCGCGAACGTGTCAATCAACTCAAAGTCGGCGGCCTGTTCGCCGTCCCGCATCCGGGTGCCTATGTGCTGGCGACCATAATTAGTGCGCTGGAAAATGGTTCCAGTATCGCCGCGACCATAATTGTGAGCGCGGGCGCGGGCGGACGCGAGCGGGTCAGCGAGTTGTTCAATCAGTCAGTCGATCTGCTCAATGCGCGGCTCGACCTTGAAGACGATCGGACCCAGCTCGCCTTTAATTTGTTCAAC
>JBOHWL010000179.1:0-2454 GCA_050736615.1 Binataceae bacterium (SeqCode)
CACCGGCCGGCCCGGTCGACGGCGTCACTAGCCACACCTCCGTCTCGTTGGATGAAGCCGTAGTACCGATCGAAGTCACGTTTCCGGCGGAATCGTAGCTGTACGTCGCCTGATAGTAGTTTTGGTCGGTAACGTTACTGAGCTGTCCGCCGTTGTCATACGAGAACAGCACGTCGGCGAGTGTTTGCGAGATGCCGATAAGCGGCAATTGGAAAAGCAGTGCGACGGCGACCAGTGCCGGAATGAGTATTCGTCGACGGCGACGATCGGTTGCGTCCGTATGCCGAAGACGCGACGGCTCGCACTGAGCGATAGCCGAATTGAGCAACTCACCAATTCGCGGCATAGTATTCTCCCTCCACGCGCAATCACCGTTTCCGGGCGGCGGGCACATACACGTAGCGAGTAACATGCTGACGTATGTTGCTCCGTAATTGTTTAGTGCGGAGGCCGGGTTAAACCAAGCGAAAATGCCTCGGGGGGAGTGACTATAAGTAGCTGTTCGCGTCGAATTAGAAGAATTACTCTTAGAAGGTCATCTAATGGCCAAAGGTTCGTGATTGCGATGGTAAATCGGCTACTTAAGTTGGCGCCTCAGCGCGGCATTGCCGATCCGGGAGCAGCGCCGCATTAGAATTTTTCCTTTGTCATTCTGAACGGAGTCCACGAAGTGAAGAATCCCGGATAAAGCGAGAGGAAAGAGCAGACTCCGGGATTCCTCGCTGCGCTCAGAATGACAAATAAGGCTTGTACGGAGCTTCCTTAGTGGGCCGGAAAAGCGGGCGCACGATACGAAAACGGCCGCGAGTGCCGGTTGGGCACGCGCGGCCGTTTAGAACAAGAAAATGCGGCGCTGTCTCAGGTGCCGGTTTGCCAGCTATTCAAATAATGGCGCTGCTCGGCGGAGAGCGCGTCGATTCGTATACCCATCGCGGCCAGTTTCAAAGTCGCGACTTCATTTTCAATCGTCTCGGGAACGTTGTGGACCCGGGCCGGAAGCTGCTCCCGCATGGTCGCCACCCATCGCGCCGCCATCGCCTGAGTGGAGAAGCTCATGTCCATCACCTGCGCGGGATGGCCGCCGGCGCAGGCGAGATTCACCAGCCGTCCCTGTCCCAGCAGAAACAATCGATGGCCGTTGGCCATATGATAGACTTCGACCTCGCGATCGGTCTTCTTGTCGGCCTTGCGCGCCATCTTGCGCAAGGCCGCGATGTCAAGTTCAACATCGAAATGGCCCGCGTTCGAAAGTATCGCGCCGTCCTTCATCAGTTTGAAATGGTTTTCGCCGATGACCTGTTTATCGCCGGTCACGGTGATGAAGATATCGCCGAGCCGCGCCGCCTCGTTCATTTTCATCACGCGATAGCCGTCGAGTGCGGCCTCGAGCGCGCGGATGGGATTTACTTCGGTGACAACAACATTGGCGCCAAAGCCGCGCGCACGCGAGGCAACTCCGCGCCCGCACCATCCGTAGCCGCATACCACCACGACCGAACCGGCGATCAGTACGCCGGCCGCGCGGATGATCGCGTCGATGGTCGATTGTCCGGTGCCGAAACGATTGTCGAATAGATACTTGGTCTTAGCGTCGTTGACGGCCACGACCGGAATTCGCAGCGCCCCATCATGCTCCATCGCGCGCAGACGGATAACGCCGGTGGTGGTTTCCTCCATGCTGGCGCGCACGTCCCCGGTCTGCTCGGCATAATCGGTGTGCAGCAGGCTGACGAGGTCGGCGCCATCGTCCATCGTGATGGTGGGACGGCTCTCGAGCACGGAGCGCAGATGGCTGTAGTAAACGTCGTGGTGCTCGCCACGGATGGCGAAGGTCGGGATGCCGTATTCGCCCGCGAGCGCGGCGGCGACGTCGTCCTGGGTTGAGAGCGGATTACTGGCGCAGGCGATGACTTCTGCGCCGCCCGCCTTGAGCGTGCGCAGCAGATTGGCGGTCTCAGTAGTCAGATGAAGACAAATACCGAGCTTATGTCCCTTGAGCGGTTTTTCCTTAATAAAACGGTCGCGTACACGCCGGAGCACGGGCATCTGCTCGTCGGCCCATTCGATCCGTAAGCGGCCAGCTTCGGCCAGGCTGGGATCGGCAACTTCGCCGTTGGAATTGACGCGCCGGCGCGGCGCCGGCATAGCTTTACGCTTGCTCGCTAGTGATGCCACTTGTTTTTCAGGCTCCGGAAGGTAGGGCTATCCCGCTCACGCTCAGCGCGCTCCCTCGAGACAGCGGTTAATGTACGATACCGTATCAGCGACCGTTCAGGCCAAAGGTGCTTTGCAAAGCTTCCGCCATATCGACCCGCTCCCAAGGGAATAGTCCGTTGCGCGGCGGGCGGCCGAAATGCCCGTAAGCGGCGGTGGCCTGATAGATCGGACGCTTGAGATCAAGCGTCTTGATTATTGAGGCGGGACGAAAATCGAAGAGCTCACGCAGGGTCGCGG
>JBOHWL010000180.1:0-15888 GCA_050736615.1 Binataceae bacterium (SeqCode)
GTTCGAGGATTGGACACCGGAGGCCATCTTGAAGCGGGGCCTGGCGAGCTCGAATTCCTTGAAACGCGGTGGAAGGTATCTCTCGGCAGCCCTGCGGAGAAGATAAAACTCCTAAATCTTGAATTTCTCGAAGCTCCGTCAGGGACATCTGCTTAGGCGAAATAGCGCTCCGAGAAAGCCGAATTGCCGATTAGCTCTCCCGAGTATATCAAGAGTTTATTTGTCAGCTTTCAGATGTGGACGGGGACGCCGGTCTTGCGCGCGGTATAACGCGACAACAAGCGGACTACGGCCGGTGTGACGTGTACGATCGCTTCTGGACGGTATCCGATCGCCTCGGGGCCCCGCGTCCGCATCATGCCGAAAGTCGACAGGCGCAATAGCGCGGTGACCGCCTGGCAATAACGAAAGCGGCGTAATTCGAGCGGCGCCAGCGCGTGATACATCGGAATGTAAAGCGAGGCGAAGAGCTTGCGCAACGAATTGCCGGCGACGTTATCGTTCATCCAGCGCGGCCGGTCCATCGCCGAAGACGCCAGGATTACCGCCGTGGTGGCGGCGTCGAGATGGCGGTCACCACGGTCGGCGTTGACCCAGTCGATCACTCCGGTAACGCGCAAACCGTTAACGATCACGTTTTGCGGATGATAGTCGAGGTGTACCAGGGCGGCCGGCGCCGTTGCGAACAGGGTGGCCCGCTCGCGCAGCCGTGCCAGAGCCTCGGCGAGGCCCGGTAACGGGCCTTGCTCGACGCGCTGGCCGATAAGCCCGAGCATGCGCTCAAGTAGCGAGGCTTGCGGGTTGGCGAAGGCGCCGTCGTGATTGAGGCGGGCCGGGTCGATTTGATGAAGCCGGGTTTGTGCGCGGACAAAACTGATGAACCCCAGGGAAAAAGTCTTGAACGCGCGCGGGAAGCTTTTGGTCGAGAATAGGGGGCTGCCCGCCACGCGTTCCATCACGACGAAGGGCGCGCCGAGGGCGTCGCGTAACGGTTCGAGCAGGTAAGGGCGCGGCACCGGAAATCGCTGGCGGGCAAGCGCGCACATCGCGGGGTATTCACGCTCGGCTTTCTCGCTGGCTTGGGCGCCTTCGTAAAACCGCAGCACGAGCGGCCGATTCACGGGCAATTCGCGAGTTCGTATCGAGGGCGTTGCCAGGGCGAATTCAAAAACCGTGGTTTCCCAGCCGCTGGCCAGCACGCGAATTTCTTTGACGGCGGCGCCCAGCGTGGCCGCCAGGCGCGCCTGCACGACGCCAATATCAACCGCCGAGCGCGATTCCATCAGCGGACGGATCTGTCCTGGGCTTTCGATGATTTTCACGGTCTATCTTCGGTCCGAGAAGATCGAAAGACTACGCCGCCTGATAGGAGGAAAAGTTGAAAAGTCGGCATATGGTTCTTGCCGATAGCTTGCTCTTTTTAGCGTTCCGCTACGGAACCTCTGTGCCAGTCTTAATCTGTCATTCTGAGCATAGCGAGGAATCCCGGAGTCTGCTCTTCCCTCTCGTTTTATCCGGGATTCCTCACTTCCTGAAACGCACCTCGCGGACTCGCGGTCTCTGCTGCGCCTCGCAGACTCGTTCGCTCGGCTCCGCTTCGCTCCGCCTGGTGTGCTCGCTCCGCCTGCGGCTACGCTAATGGCGGACTTCGTTCAGAATGACAACCGAGACTTTGTACAGAGCCTCCCTAACAGGCTGTTGATAAATCACCGCCTTTTCCCCCTCTCTTTCTCTCCCGCAAAGGAGCGGGAGAGAAGCTTGAGGAAAGCGGCCATCTTTTGCGCAGGGTGTTGAGGACTGGGATAGCGACTTGCAATAAGAACGCCTTTTTCAACACCCTGCTAAGGCCCCATTGAAGCCTGCCCCGGAGCCATCGGCGCTTGCGTGGGCATCGACAGTGGAATCGCGAGGTTTTCCGGAATCATCTGCGGACTGGCGTTGTGACGCTCGTAGGCACCCTGGACCATCGAAGAGAGCAGCGGTCCTCGCTTGTCGCTGATGTCGATCGTGACTTCGGCCGACAGGCCCATCCGCAATGGCTTGTCGACGGGCGGCGGTTCGTTCAAGACGACCTTGACGGGCACGCGCTGCACCACCTTAACCCAGTTGCCGGTGGCGTTTTCGGGCGGCAGCAGAGCGAAGGCGGCACCCGTGCCGGAGCTGATCGAATCGACGTGAGCCTTGTAGGTGTAGTTCGGATATATATCGAGGGTGATATCGGCGGTTTGGCCCACCCGCACGTCGGTGAGCTGGGTTTCCTTGTAATTGGCGGTAATGTAAAGGCGGTTCACGGGCACAATCGCCATCAACGGTTCGCCGGCTTCGACACGATTGCCCGCATGCGCGGTTTTGCGCGTGACGATGCCGTCAAAAGGAGCGCGAATCCGCGTGTAGCTGAGGTTGAGTTCAGCGGTTTCGAGCGCGGCGTCGGCTTGATGCACGATCGGGTGATCATAGCGTGAATGATCTTCGCTGCCGCCCAGCGCCGCTTGCACCTGTTGCACCTGGTGTTGCGCCAACGCGCGATCGGCCAGCGCCACCCGCCATGCCGTGGTGGCCTGATCGTAGTTCTCGCTCGAAACCACGCCTTCGGAGCGGAGCGCCTGCGCGCGTTTGTAATCGATCTCGGCCTGCGTGAGCTGGGAGTTCGCGAGATTATAGCCGGCCTGGGCGGCTTGCAATTGGGCGTAAAGCTGGTCGACCGACTGGCGCGCCCGCGCGAGTTGCGCCTGCGCCTGGTCGACCCGCACCTGGTAATCGCGGGTATCGAGCTGGAGCAGGAGCTGTCCGCCATGGACGCGCCAATTGTCCTCGACGAAGATCTTGGTGACGGTGCCGGGAATGCGCGAGGAAACCAGCCCCACCGTGCCGTCCACATAGGCGTCGTCAGTGGAAACGTGGCTCTCGAGGTATTGATAATAGTGATAGGCCGGAATGATGGCGGCGAGAATTACTATCACCACAACGGCCAGCAGGACCTTGCGGAACATCGACTTCATTTCAGCGACGCTCCGCAGGCGCGCAATCTGATGATGCGGCAGTCATTCGAGAGTCTTTGCAGGCTAATTATGATCATTGAAATATACTGTCAAATACGGGACCGCGATGGTTCCCGTTTTGTGCACGGCCGTGAGGTCAAATTCCCACCGGAAGCTGACTTCACGGAAACTTCATGCTCGCACTGGTGCCGCCAATCGCATTTCTAACCACCGCGCCATTATAGCTCAAAGCGATATTAAAGCCGCCGATGAAGCTGACCAGGTTGAAAATACCGTCGATGCGCGCGGTCGGGTCTGAATTATTGGCGGTATCGAGCAGCAATAATGATGGCGCGCGCGATTGTACAACCTGCCCCGCATTGCCTTGTTCGATCAAGGCGTCGTAAACCGCCGTATTGGGACCGGTCACCACAAAGCGCACGTCCGGGTTGGCGGCCGGCGCAAACGCGTTGAGCGTGCCGTTGATCGCCACCACCGCACTGCCGAACGGTTCACTGGTGGAGGACAGTTGCTGGACTTTGAAGCCGGTGATGATTTGCGCGCTCAACAGGGATGAATCGTTGGCGGTTTTAGTCACCACCATCCGTGCCGGATACTTGTTTTGGATAATCACGATACTAAGCGGGATAGCGTCATGGATCACCCATGAGGCGTCAGCGTCCGAGATGGTCGCGACGAACGGTGTGCCGACCGTTCCCACGATACGGAAACTCACCTGCGAAGCAACATTGGGCGTATTGCCCGGACTGGTCGCGTTGCCCACGCCAAAGGCGCCGCCGCAACCCGCCAGCAGCAGCATTATCGTCGCCAGCATCCCCCGCGTCAGTTTTCCCGCTTTAAGCATCGGCGTACGGCTTAGCCAGCTCATGGCAAGGTCACGGCGGTGGCGGCGGTACACATAAAGCAGGTACCGGCCGTCGGCGGCTGGCAAATCGAGTTACATGGCGTGCCGATACTGAGTGGCGGGGCCAGCGTGTCCGTCACCATCGCGCCTGGTACCGGCACCCCATTTTCGTAATGTGCCACCGTGTAAGTGTCGGCTGGAGCGCAAAGACCAAAGCCACCCGGATTGGCGCTGTTGGCCGACCCAACCGGAGTCGTAACAAGTTGCACGTTATTCTTGAACATCACCACGGTGGTGCCGGAGTCGAAACTGGTCACGGTGCCGTTGAAACTGCCATGGCCGACACAAGCCATCGGACCCAGCGTTGTGACGGCTGTCGCGGTTTGGCAGTTCGCGGCGCTCGGCGTCGCGACGACCACCGCGATCGTATGGCCGGTATTTGATTCGAGCGTGCCGGGGAACAAATCTTTTACCGAGGCGAATAAATCCAGGCCAGGAGCACCGGGGTTGGTCGCGGCAAGGTAGGTTGAAGTCGGCACCAACATGTTGAACGGCGTCGAGCTGGCGCCGCTGGGAATCGTCACCGGCCCGATATTCTCAAGATGGTTGGTGCCTTGATCCTCGGCCGTCACGATTACGCCCAGATTCGGCCCGGCGTTGGGAGTGGCGAGGCTAACCGTGCCGGTGAGTTGCGCGCGATCAAGGCTGACGATGCATTGACCCTTGGTTTTGGAGGTCGGCGTGGCAATTGAACCGGTGGGGCCTATGATCGAACAGCTAAATTGGCCCTTTTTGAACGTGACGCTTGCCACCGTTGGGTCATAACCCGAGGCCGTGATCCGAAGCGCGTAAGTGAGATCCGTTGGGATAGTGTTGAAGGCGATGCCGCTCCCGCTGATAGTTGGGAGTGGGTAGGTGCCGTTGACGTTGGTGCTGGCATTGGCGACCACCACGCAGCCCGCCGGGACGGGATAAGTTGTTCCGCAGGCCAGACTGGGGCTGTCCGGCGAGGCCAGCAATTCGAGCGTGGCGCCCTGGATCGCCAGTCCGGTGCAGGCGTCCGCAACGGTGCCCTTAAGCGCCTGGGTGCCATGCGCCGCGGGCGTGAAATTAACCGTTGGGGACTGGCCGGCCGTCACCACTTGCGCGCTGTTTATAGCAAACGAACGTCCTGACGAGGACGTATAGAGGTCGTATGACGTTCCGCTCGGCGTGGCGGGAAGACCCAGGGAATATGATCCATCCTTGCTAACGGCTACACCCGCCACGAATTGTCCCGTGGTGCTTAGCACCGCGTTCACCATCGGCAGATTTTTACCACTAGTGCTAACTGCCCCGGACGTCGTGACTTTCCCATTGACTGCCGCCAAATCGGGATTGTTGTTGTTGGCGTTGGGGACGATCGTGATGGTTGGAGTGATTGTGAAAGGCGCGACGGCCGGACTCGGCAGGTTCAGATTGACTTCGAGCACCAGCGGTACCAGCTCTCTCTTTACCACCGTCAGACCACCCGGCAGGGTGGTCCGAATACTGCTGATGCCCGACGCTAATCGCAAGGGATAAGGAATGCAGCCCTCGGCGGCGGGATCGGCGCCGCAAATCGGCGTGATCGAACCGGGATTGGTAGGACTCAGCAGGAGCTCGACCTGGGTATAAGTTTGCGGCTTGATCGCGCCCGCATTGAAGAGCTGGGCCATGCCTTGAAGCTGGGTGAAATCCAACGATTGGACGACCTGGCCGAATTGCGCGCTCTTGCTGGCGCTGGTGCCGGGATTAGTGCCGATGATCATCGTGGACGCGCCCGAGGCAATTAGGCCATTGGCGGGCGGCACGCTGATGTTTTGCCAGTTTTTGTCGCTTTCGGCCACGTTGGGATCGGTGCTGGGGTTCAACCGCACAGCCAGCACGTTGAGGGTGATATCCTGAAATGGCTGGCCGCTGTTGGCGAGCATTGCCACCTCGACGGTGCCTATATTTGAGGGAATTGCGCTGCTGCTGGCGCTGGTGCTGGAAGATGAACCACCACCGCCACATCCGACCAGTAGCACACATACGCCGACTATCAGTAACCAACGCAGCTCACGCATATGTTCGTTCGATTGCTCTCGCTCCACTCGGGTCAGGGTTGAATTAGTCGTCACGGCCGGGCGTGCGTCTATTGCAAAGTCTCGGGGATCGACGACTGGCAGAGGAAACAAGTCGTCGTCGAGTTAGGCACCGGACAAATTGACGAACACGGTGTCGGAGCGGCTTGCGGCGCTGTCAACGTGACGTTTACCGGCGTTGAACCGCTGGCCGGGGCGCCGCTTTCGAAATGGCTCAGGGTGTAAGCGTCGACCGGCGCGCAAAGGCTGAACTGACCGGCATTGACGGTCCCAGCCGGACCAACCTTGCTGGTGAGCACCTGCACCGGAGTGCCGCTGGGGTCGGTTTTGGACACCACCACGGTGGTCGCCGGACTAAATGCGATGACATTGCCGTTGACGCTGCCATGCCCGGTACAGTTGATAGTTCCGAGACTAGGGACGGCTACCGGCGCGCCGCAGGCACTCGAGGCGGGCGCACTCGCAACACCTGATAAAACGGCGAAGGTATGCCCCGTGTATTGCGCCGGGAACGCACCGAACAGGTCCTCGGCACTGGCGAAGAGGTCGAGTTGCCCGGCCGGATTGGCCGTATTGGTCAGGTAGGTCGCGGTTGGCACCAGGAGGCTGAATGTCGCCGAAGTTTGCCCCGCTGGAATCTGCGTCATGCCGACGCTCTCGATGTGATTGGAGCCATGGTCCTCGGCCATAATCAGGACGTCGAGCGGATTCGGATCGCCCCCTCCGCTGACGACCGTGCCGGTGAGTTCGGCGCGCGCAAGTTCAAAGCTGCACGGTCCCTTGCCCGTGACACCGGTGCTGCCCGAAATTGGACTGCACGTGAAGGAGCCGCCCGAGGCCGTAACCCGCGCATTCACGGGGTCATAGCCGCTCGCGCTGACCTTGAGGCCATAGGTGAGATTGGTCGGAATTTGGGTGAACGGGCCCGGTACGGTGCCGTTGCCAGGCAACGGGTATTTGCCGTTGATGCTGGTGCTGGCGGTCGCCACCACAACGCATCCCGCTGGTGTTGGATTGGCGCTGCAATCGGTCCCCGGAGCGGCGGTGCTGTCTGGCGCCAGCAATTGAAGGATCGCGCCCTGCAGCGGTGTGCCGCTGCATTGGTCCGTGACGGAGCCGGTCAGGGTGGCCGTGCTCTGGGTCGCGGTGCTCAAATTTACGGTCGTGAGATTGCCGGGGGTGAGCGTCAGATTGGGGCTCGCCGTATGTTCCGGACCGCTCAGGATATCGAGCGCACGATTGGGGCCGCTGGCAAAAATGTCGTAGGTGGTGCCAGCGGGCGCGGCCGGCAGGCCGACGGTGAAATTGCCATTGTTGGCCACGGGAATGACGCTCGCAACAATTTGGCTGGTCCCGCTGACCTCGGCATTGACGGTCTCGGTATCCTTGGGAGCTAAATTGGCAACGTTACCCGTGACCATGGCGATTAACGGATTAGTTGGGATGCTCGAGCCGGTCGAACCGTTCAAGGAGACACTCAGATTGATCTGGGCGGTGAAGGGAGTGTTCGAAGGATTGGACGGTTTGGAGCCGGTGCCGGGGATACCCGGGGTTACGTTGCTCAGACTGATATCGAGTACCAGCGGTGTGACGGTGCTTTTGCCGACTTGAAAGACGACGGGAGTGGTCGAGCCCTGCTGCAGAAAGTTGGCGCGGATGGTGCGCGTCGTAACCGACGGTGGGAAGGCGGGCGTCAACGGATAAGCAATGCAACCTTCGCCGCGGCTGGATTGTCCGCAGATTGGCGTGATGCTGCCCGGATTAATTGGGTCCAGCACCAATTCGACCTGACCGTAGGGTTGCGCCAGGATTCTGCCCGAATTGAAAATCTGGGAAATGCCACCCTGTAATTGATTGAGATCAATCTGAATTTCGCTGCGGCCCTGGCTGATCCCGGTTGAATTGCCACCGACACCGAAAACGCCCCCCAGGTTGAGCCCGGTCGTGACGACCCCGGCGCTGGCGTTATTGGCGCCAACCCCGGAGGGCACGGTGATCGTCTGCCACCCTCCGGCGTTGTCACTGAGGTTTAAATCAGTGCTGGGGTTGAGGCGGACCGAGATGACGTTGAGCGCCAGTTGCTGATAAAGTCCGCTAGGGCTGTCGGTAATGATGACCTCGACCGATCCCTTGTTGGGGTTAAACGCGTGGGCCGGATGCCATCCGCCGTCCAGGATGAGCGCCACAACCACGATTCCGCACATCAGCCACGTCAACCTCGTACCGCTCAGCTTCAGATTCTTCACTCGGCAGGGCTACCCCTAAGCTTCAGGTTAGCGCTTGGGATAACCTCACTGGTCGGTGAAGGCAAGTAAGCTCTTGCGTGGCTCATTTACAGAGCACCCCCGGGAACAAGCTCTTGACTGAAGGCCGCGCCGCTCCGGAGAATCGGGGGTGCGAATGGAAGCGATGCCGAGGCGTTTGGCCCTGGTAACAGCCGTGATGGTTGCAGGCATGACCATGCTTGCACTGATGGTCAAGCCCGCCTGGGCGTCGCTCGACCTTTCAGTCGGCAATCCAGGACTCTCACATTTTGATTCCGACGGCGCGGTTCGGCTTGATTTCGGCCTGGTCGATCAGAGCGGCCAGCCGGTGGGCAATTTAAAGCCCAGCGACATCCAGATTTTCGAAGATGGCAAACCCGCGAAGATCATCGACTTTCGCGGGGTCGGGCAGGGCCGCCCGGTCGACATCGTATTCGTGATGGATATCACGGAGTCGATGCAGCCCTATATCGACGCGATCAAGCAGAACATGATCACGTTCGCGCATGATCTGGCCGCCAACAACCGTGATTACCGGCTGGGGCTGGTAACCTTTGAGGATTACGTCGTCTCGAAGTATTCGGACTGTAATTGCCCTTATCAGAAATCGTTCACCTCGAATGTGAATCAGTTCATCGACTGGGTCGGTACGCTCCACGCGGGCGGGGGTGGCGATATTCCCGAGGATCAGCTGGGCGCGCTCTCGTATGCCTCAACTTTGCCGTTCCGGCCCAAGGCGCAGGCCATCCTGATCATGATCACCGACGCGCCGCCGCATCACGCTGGCGATGGTTCGCAAAACAGCGAGCATGATCAGGCTTATTGGAGCCATCGATCAGCGTGTTGCGTAACCCATAGTTGCTCGGACGAAACCAGTTGCGCGGTGAATGATCTGACCGGCGCGCAGGTCGCCGGCATGCTGAGCAAGCAAGGCTTGACGCTTTATGCGGTGGTGCCGCCGCCCTTCATCGCGCCGCAGTATGAACAGATTGTGCGGGCCACGCACGGCCGCCAATGGAATATCATCACCCAGGAAAATCGCTTCCCCGAGCTGGTGCGGGAAATTGGCCACTCCATCGCGACCGAGTATTCGCTGACCTACCGCACGCCGCGTCCGATTGAAGATGGGACCCAACGCCAGGTTGAACTGAAGGTGAACTATAACGGCGCGGCGGCCGTCGCCAATACTTCCTACCAGGTGCGCGGTGTTGGCGGGGCCGTGATTAACGTTCCGAGTGGCTCGGCGACTAATCAGAATGGCGAATGGACTGGCTTGCCGCAGTTGTCGTTCGCATGGTGGAACGCGGCGGTGCCTCTGTTTGCGATTGTCTGCCTGTTCGGTTTATCGCGGATTCGCTTCGGTGTCTCCAGCGACGAGTTGAAGGCGATTGTGGAGGCGCAAAGCCAGGCCCCGGCGCCCTCGATGCGCGAGGCGGTGTCCAAGGCCCGCCAATTCGTCACGCCGGCCCAGCCGGCGCGTGCCGCGCCATCCGCCCAGCGCACGCCGGCGGCGCCAATCGCCGGCGCGGGCGGCGCGACGGCAGTCGCCGCGATGCTCGCGCATGAGGCGCGTCTGACCGCCATCAACCCGACCGATCCAATACCTGCGGAATTCAGCTTGCTCAAAGATGAGGTCTCGCTGGGACGCGGGGACGACAATGACGTGGTGATTCCGCATCCGAGCGTTTCACGCGCACATGCGCGGCTGATGCGGCGTAATGGCGCCTATGAGCTGCTCGACCTCAACTCCACCAACGGCAGCTACGTCAATGATCAGCCGGTCAGCGGTTCGATGATCGTCGCCAACGGCAGCGAAGTCCGTTTCGGCGATATCCGCTTCGTGCTGCATTTCTGACGCCATAGCCGCAGCGCGCCAATGAAGCGGCGCGCCTCCGCGTACGGGTTAAGCCGGGAAATCGCGCGGGCGACCGAAATTACCCGATACGCGCGGGTCTCCACGTTGTACCGGATTTAGTGGTGGTGTAGCTTGCTTGAATCCGGCACGCATCCGAATTTTCCCGCATTGAAGATCAATGAAGAAGCTGACAGGAGCCCAAATCGTTATTGAAAGCCTGATTGCCGAAGGGGTGGACGTCATTTTTGGTTACCCCGGCGGCGCCATCCTGCCCACCTACGACGCCTTGCTGGATTCGAAGATCAAACACGTTCTGGTGCGGCATGAGCAAGGCGCGACGCATATGGCAGAGGGCTACGCGCGCGTCAGTGGACGACCCGGCGTGGTGATTGTCACCTCTGGCCCGGGTGCCACCAACGCCGTCACCGGCATCGCCGACGCTTACATGGATTCCACGCCGATGGTCGTCATCTCCGGGCAGGTCTCTACTTCATTGATTGGCAACGACGCCTTTCAGGAAGCCGATATTGTCGGCATCACGCGTCCCTGCACCAAGCATAATTACCTGATCAAAGATGTAAGAGACGTCGCGCGCATCGTCAAAGAGGCTTTCTATATCGCTGGCACCGGTCGGCCCGGGCCGGTGCTGGTCGACGTGCCCAAGGATGTCCAGCAGAACGAATGTGCCTTCAAGTATCCGGATAAAGTCGAACTGCGCGGTTTCAAGCCGACGATTAAGGGCAACCCGCGGCAAATCGAGCGGGCCATGGAGGCGATTGAGAAAAGTGAAAAGCCGCTCTTTTACGTGGGCGGCGGCGTGCAATGGTCGGGCGCGGCGGCGGAACTGATCCAGCTTGCGCGTGGCCTCGGCATTCCCGTCTGCGAGACGCTGATGGGGCTGGGCTCAGTGCCGGCCTCCGATTCACTCTGCCTCGGCATGCTCGGCATGCATGGCTCCTATGGCACCAATACCGCCGTGTGCAATACCGACTGCCTGATTGCGGTCGGCGCGCGCTTCGATGATCGGGTGACCGGCCGGATTGCGGATTTCGCCCCCAAAGCCGAGACCATCATCCATATTGACATTGACCCCGCCTCGATTTCGAAGAACGTCAAAGTGGACATTCCGATCGTCGGCGATATCCGTTCGGTGCTGACGGAAATGTTGAAGAGCGCGCGGGCCCGCGAATCGCTCGGCAAGCGCAAGGCCGTTTGGGCGAAATGGCATCAGCAAATTCTGCAATGGCGGCGTGACCGGCCACTATACGAAAACGGCAAACATAACGGCGAAACCATTTCACCACTCCACGTGATCGAGGAGATGCATAACCTGACCAAGGGCGATTGCATTATCGCCACCGACGTCGGGCAGCATCAGATGTGGATTGCGCAGATGTTTCCGTTCGAACGGCCCCGTTCGTTACTCACTTCGGGCGGACTTGGCACGATGGGCTACGGGCTGCCGGCCGGTATCGGCGCAAAATTCGCGGCGCCGGACCGCAAAGTGATCGTGGTTTCAGGCGACGGCTCCATTCAGATGAATATCCAGGAGTTGGGCACCGCGGTTCAGTATAACGTCGACATCAAAGTGGTGATTCTCAACAATCACTTCCTCGGTATGGTCCGGCAATGGCAGGAGAAGTTCTACCAGGAGCGCTACTCCTACTCGGCGATGTCGGTGCCGGATTTCGTCAAGCTCGCGGACGCGTACGGCGCCAAGGGTTTCCGCATTGAAAAGGCGGCCGACCTCGTGAGTACGATGAAGCAGGCGTTCGCCACGCCCGGGCCGGTGCTGATCGATGTGACGATTCCGAAAGAAGAGGCGGTGATGCCGATGATTCCGCCGGGCGGCGCCATGTCCGAGATGCTGTTTGCTTAGCTGATTGTATCCAGTGTTGGTGCCCCGGTGCCGACCGCCGGTTGGGCGTCCCACGAGAAGGGGTATCCGCCGTCGATTCGCACCCCTCGTTCGAGTTCGAACTTGACCAACCGCTGAGCGCCGCGAAGTGCCGGGTCTGCTTCGTTCCATTCCCAGACCACTTCAGCTTGCCCAGTCATCTGCACCGAATCGCCGCGCGCGAAATCGACCACCAGGATTCCGCAGCGAGGATTCAAAACGAGGTTTCCGACTGTGTTGAAGAAGAAGTTGCCGCGGTACTCCGGCCAGATAAGCGTCCGATCGTTTTGACGGTGGAGGAACCCCGCGGGTCCGCCCCGATGTGAGACATCCGCGTCTTGGCTACGGCCGGCATGGCCGTCGATGCGGCGACTCGCGATGAAGAAGGTGTCGGCTTGATCGATTATATGTTCTGTCAGCGCGTCGAACGTCGTGAAGTGGTGGAAACATGCGTCCGTCGGCGGACTGCTCTGGCGAACGAAGGTTGGTCTTCGGGGTGTGATGTATTTGGTGCAATTGCCGAAACTCTGATCCACCGACAAAGAGAAACCTGTGCCACCCGGATCGAGCGACACACGCCCGTTAACCCGGTTGCGACGGCGCGTGTGGAGTTCTATCCCAAGCCCTCCGACCGACGCGCCCGTGTACAGGCCGGCGCCCCCCGGGTCCCCGAAGCCCGGCATTGCAGCGATGGTGAGGAGCTTATGGTTCGGACTTTGGATGAAGCCTGGCTCACCGGCCAGCATCGAGGCCCAGACTTGGCCGGAGATCTCGGCGGTCCCGACCACGAAGAACGGCAGTTGGCCGAAAAACACGCGATGCTGCTCAGGCATATAGGTTCGGATCGCGGTTCGGCCATAGCGGTCGATCTTTTCTCGAAAGCCCACCCGATCCTGAACAGCGAGTTCGCCGGGGTGAAACGGCGAGCCCTGTGACGGGCGCGACGTCGCTGGGGTACGCGATGGGTCTGTCATTGCGGATCCTTTCACTCATTTAACCTCTTCGAGCGCGAGTCTCGACAACGTGGCGCGCCGCGCGCGGCGAAAGAAGGCTTCGTCTCCCAGCAAGGCCGCGGTGTTTGCCGCGGACTGGAAGGCGATGAGCTCGAACACGAGTTGCTCGGCGTCCGCAGAGGACTTGAGCTCACCCGCCGCGACCGCCTCGCGAACCGCCCCCACCAGAAGACGCGTCCACGCCATCCGATGATGCTTCACTCGTTCCTGAACGGCGCCCGGGCGCGCGCGGTACTCGCTCATTGTTCCGTACAGCATGCAGCCGCCGGGTAATATCCGCCGCTCCACATAGTCGAACCACGCACCGCACCAGGCTTTCAGCCGCTTAAGTGGCGACTTGAACCCGTAGTGCGGGGCTATGACGTGGCCGATGAAAACCTCGACCGCGGAGTCGAGCGTCTTGAGCTGCAAGCTCTCCTTATCGCCGAATAGCACGGTGATGTTGCCCTTGCTGATTCCGAGGTCGTTGGCGAGACTCCCAATCGTAAGTCCCTCCAAACCTTGGGTCGAGGCGACTTGCATGGCGCGTTGAAGGACAGCGGCGCGCGCTTGCTCGCCACGCTGGCGGCGACCGTCCTGTTTCTGCTCGATTGAATTCGCTGACGCGCGGCTTTTCATTCAACTGTCTTCATGCGAGAAGCCTTTATCCCGCGTTCCGTACTCATGGCAAAAAGAGCACCCCCTAAGCCGCGAGACTGGCTCCTTCCTGCCGCAAAACCCGTTGCACGGCAGGGCGGGCTAAAGTCCGTTCGGCGATTCCGGACCAAGCCGGAAAGGCCCGCTCCATCGGGTTCCCGGCGGCCTTCGAGCCAAGATAGAAGAACAATAGATAGATGTCGGCCAGTGAGTATTGGCCCGCGGCGGCCCATTCGCGGCCCCTGAGCTGAGACTCGATAAAAGTATAGGCCTTGGCCACGTTTTGGCGTCCCTTGGCGATTACTTTCGGAAAATCCGCGGGGTCCTCGACGAACCTTTGTGGACGAACGACCTGACCGAAGGCTACTGCGTGCACCGTGGTTGTAAGATAGTTCATCCATTCGTACACCCTGGCCTCTCCCTCGGCATCGTGCGGCAGCAGGCCTGCCTCCGGGTTCGAGCGCGCGAGGTACATCATGATCGCCGGCGCCTCGGTCAAGATTTGACCCTCGATCGTGAGCGCGGGTAGGCGGCCTTTTGGGTTCACTTTCAGGTATGCGGACGGCACCAGGACCTCGGCGGTTCCTTGCGCCTCGATCAGGACCCTCTCGGTGCGGTAGGGCTCGCCGATTTCCTCCAGCACGATGTGCGGTGCGATGGAGCAAGCGCCGGGCGACCAATAAAGCGTGTGCATTCGATATCTCCGTTAGCGGCTATATATACGGACGAACGTATATATAAAGGGCGCGGCTGTCAAGCTGCTTCGGCATGACGGACCGATTACGCTGTCGGGCGGCACCGTCGCCGAAGTTGCCGCCGATTTTTCCGCCTTGGAAGTTGGGCCGCAATGCGCTTATCGTAGCGATCGAGACCGCTCAATCGCCATAAGCGGAGACGGGGCGCGACGAACGCCGAGAGGATAAAGTCATGGGGAGATTGCCGTATCTAAAACGTGAGGACCTGGCCGAATCCGATCGCGAAATTTATGACCAGTTCGAGAAAGAGCGCGGGATGCCGCCCGGCCATATCCATCGCACGGTTGCCAACGCGCCTAATCTGTTGCGGCATTTTCTCAGTATGGCCAACGAGTTGCGCCACGGTACTCAACTTGACCCCAAGCTGCGTGAACTCGCCTTGCTTACCGTCGGACGCCTGACCGGCGCCGACTACGAATTCGTCCATCACTGGAATATGGCGCTGAGAATCGGCGTCGCGCGCGAAAAGCTCGAACATCTCAGCGATTTCGAACGCGCGGCAGTGTTCGATGAACACGAACGCGCGGTGATGCACTATGCGGATGAAGCGACCCGCGAGCTCCGCGTTAGTGATGCCACCTTCGACGCGCTGCGGAAATTCCTCGATTCCAAACTCATCATGGAGCTGGCGATGAATGTCGCGTTTTACAACGCGGTCGCGCGCATCATCGTGCCGATGCAGGTGGAATTGGAGGCTGGCGCGAAGAAGAACTAGCCGGTCGTCAGCGCTGTAGGCGTCGTTTAGGACGATTTGACCCTCGTGCGCCATTAAGCAAGACTCTACCCGAGACGCTTCGCAGTCCGCGTTGCGGTTTTCCTGGGAGGGGCCTGAGATCCCAACGCCAGGAGGTTGAATCGTGGCAATAAAGGTTTCGGATGTCCTCGCACGCAAAGGTCGTGGCGTGGTCACCGTCGCACCGCATCAAACCGTCGCCGCGCTGGCTGTCATCTTGACCGACAACCGTATCGGTGCGGTACCGGTGATTGACGCTGGCAGGCTGGCCGGGATCATCTCGGAGCGCGACGTCATCCATGGGATGGCGCGTCATGGCATGGCGGTGCTGGCGATGCCGGTGGAACAATTGATGACGCGTGAGGTGCGCACCTGCATACCCGATGATCCGATTGTCGAGCTGATGGAAGTGATGACGTTGCAGCGCATCCGCCATCTGCCAGTGATGCGCGATGGCGAACTTGACGGCATCGTCAGCATCGGCGACGTGGTTAAGCAGCGTCTGGGCGAGGCCCAGTTCGAGCTCGAGACGCTGCGCGGCTATATTTCTTCGGCTGGCTGAGTTAAGGCGGCTGCGATTCGCCAGGTGCATTTCGTGCGTCGGCGCAATGCGCTTTCAGTGTCGAGCGCGGGCGCAAACAAACGCTTGACATTTTGATCCGCGCAGTGCGAGTCTCGATCCGGGGTAGCCTAATCTAACGCGGAGATCTGCAAATGCCAGAATTCGACTTAGTGGTTAAAGACGGGATGATCGTTGACGGTACCCGTGCCCCGCGCTTTCGCGGGG
>JBOHWL010000181.1:0-13450 GCA_050736615.1 Binataceae bacterium (SeqCode)
GCGGGACGGCGTCGAGCCGCGGCTCGACGCCGTCCCGCACCAGTGTCGGATTGAGCGCGAGCGTCACGCGCTGGCGGCCGCCCTCGCTTATCTCGCGTCGATACAGCCGAACGTCCGCATGCGGCGCCTCACCGAAGGTCACCGTGCGCATCCCCGCCGGTACTCGCGCCGCGACCATCGCCTCCGCTGTGTCGATCACCGCCGCGCGCGCGTGTTGGAAAATAGCCGATTCTTCCGTGGCTACGCCTTCGAGCGAGCCCAACCCTTCGGTGTGTTCAATATCGACGTTGAGCACCAGCGCGACGTCCGGTTCAGTCATCGCGGCGAGTTGTGCGATTTCGCCCGTGCGGTTGGTGCCGCATTCGAGCACCGCCGCGCGATGAACCGGGCAGAGTGTCAGGAGCGTCATCGGCACGCCGATTAAATTGTTGAGATTGCCGGGGGTAGCGAGAATATCGCCATACAGCGCCCGCACGAGCGCGGCGGTCAGTTCCTTGGTGGTGGTTTTGCCTGCGGCCCCGCCGATCGTCACAAGTGGCAATTGGCGCGCCGCACGTTCGCGTTTCAGATGAAAGCGGGCGAGCGCCCCCAACGCGGTCAGCGTGTCGACGGTGGCAAAACAGGGCAACACGCCGTTGCCCCGGCCATGCTCGACCAGCGCCGCGCCGGCGCCGCGTGCGGCCGCGGCGATGATAAAGTCATGGCCATCGCGCACGCCGCGAAGCGCGACGAACAGGCCCCCTTCATCAATCGTGCGCGAATCGATGCTGACGGAGGTGAGCTTGGAGACCGATCCGGTCATGCTGGCGCCGGTCGCGCTAATGATCTCAGCGGCGGTAAAGCCGCAGCGGTTGTGTGGAATCGGCGTGGCCATCGGAATCCTCTCAGATAACGCGCTGTTCATTACGTCGGATTTGGCGCGGCTTGACAACGATTATGGTGCGCACACAGTTTTTACAGGGTGCGGCCTTCTGGACGCGAGGAATAATGCCATTATGAAGCTGTCGAATTGGGTTGCGCGCCAATTATGTGATTGGAGGGAATAAGTGATGGCTGCGAATGAGGCTCCCATGGTCGGGGTGGTGATGGGTTCGAAGAGTGACTACGAATACATGGCGGCGGCTACCGAAGTGATGGAGGAACTCGGGGTCACGCATGAGGTACGCATCCTGTCGGCGCATCGCACGCCCGATTTAACTCTCGAATACGCCTCGTCCGCCGCCGCGCGCGGGATTAAGGTGTTGATTGCCGGTGCGGGTGGCGCGGCCCATCTGGCGGGTGTAATCGCGGCCAAAACGATTTTGCCGGTGATTGGCGTGCCGATGCCAACGACGAGTCTCAATGGGATCGATTCCTTGCTTTCCATCGTACAGATGCCCAAAGGGGTTCCCGTTGCGACCATGGCGATAGGCAAGCCAGGCGCCGCTAATGCCGGGTTGTTCGCCGCGGCGATAATCGCACTAAGCGACGGTGCGTTGGCCGAACGGTTGGTCAAATGGCGCGAGGGCCGCGTCCGCGAACTGTTGGGACAAAGGCTGCCATAGGTAATTGCACTTCATTATGATTGGTTGCATTGACCTGCCCGGCACATTTAGATGACGGCTATGCGCTTTAACTTGGCTTCGGCGCTTGCCGCCGCGTTGATGCTATCCGCGTGCATTCCCGCGCTGGCGCTTCAGGTGAAGACGGCGGGGAAGCTCACGGTTCCTTCTGGCGCGCGGGTAATGCCGTTCTCCACGGATCCCGTCGTGCAGCGCGTGCTGAGCCAGGACCTGACCGCCGCCGGACGCGCTCCCGGCGCGCGCGCGCGTCAGCCGGTCACCTTGACGGTTACCGTCCGCGAGGATCAACTCAAGCCGGGTGTGTCGCTGGGTCAAATTGCCCCGGGTGATCCGCAAGTTGCCGCGCTAATCGCGGCGGCGGGTGCGACTCCTCCACCGATTGGCGATACTGGAAATGAAATCGACGAGGGGGCGCGCGCCCGTTACCTGCAACGATCAAACCTCGGACCGACCGACTCGCCAATGGAGCAGGCGCTCAGTCAAAATGGCGCGCCGCACGGAATGATGCCGCCGATCCCGGAAGGGGGTATGCCGCCAATCGGTCCGCCCGGACAAGCGGCCAACGCTGGAGACACTCAAGCGTATCTGCAACAGGGACAGGCGCAACGCCAGTTCGCCCATTTCTACCATCAGGACAGCGGTCAATATGACACTGTGGTGGTGGCGCGGGCGACAATCAGCGGTAGTCCGAATGAGATGACAGTTGTCGGAGTGGCGTTACCAGGAGAGGATGCGCGCGCACTGAAACAAATCGTGGCGGAAACCATCGCCGGCGCATTATTGCATTAGCGGCGGGTCGAAAAGGGCAAGCTTCCCAAATAATCGTATTCAACGCTGAGAGTGTGTGAAGATTTTGTTCTTCTGTCATTCCGAGCACAGCGAGGAATCCCGGATGTTTCTGTTTTTCCTGTGTTTTTTCGGGATTCTTCACTTATTTTTGAACGCACCTCGCGGACTCGTTTGCTCGCTTCGCCTGCGGCTACGCTGGCGGCAGACTCCGTTCAGAATGACAAAAACTCATAGACGTTGAGCGGAGCTTCGCTTGAAGCCCCGCTCAGCCGCGATGTTCATGATTTGGCCGGCTCAGTCGAGGCGGGTTTGCCCTCGACTTGAATCGGTACGCTGCGCGCCTTGGCTTCTTCAGGCAAAGGCGCAGTCAATTCCAGCACGCCGTCGTGATAGGCCGCGGTGACATCGTTGGGTTTGATGCCGGCGGGAAGCTTAACCACGCGCATGAAGCTGCCGTAGCTGAGTTCACGATGGATAAAATCGCGGTCGTTCTTCTCCTGGCGGCGCTCGCGCTTGGCCTGGATGGTCAACTGATCCCCGGTGACGGTGATATTCACGTCTTTGGGATCAATGCCCGGCAGATCGGCGCGAATAACCAGCTTGCCGTTGTCCACGAACGACTCCAGCGCGAGACTGCCGAATTGACCGGTTCCCGGTCGATTGCCGAAAAAACGGTCGATTAGATCGTCAAAGTCGCGGCGAACGCGATCCAGTTCACGGAACGGCGACCACATCTGAACTTCATTTGCCATGGTTCCGGTTACCTCCGTCTATATTGCTACTGGATCAAAAACTAACCATCGCGAGCCCGGAGGCAAGCGCCGATACGAACACTCCGTACGAGCCGGTCAGTCATGCTTTGAACCCAGCGCGCGGAACTCCTTATCCTCGAACCCCCAGCTCCGTGGGGCAGGCGAGTCCGCGAGTCGAGTCGCGTTTCAGGAAGTGAAGAATCCCGGTAAAAAGCGCGCAAAAGACAAAAAGATCCGGGATTCCTCTCTGCGTTCAGAATGACAGAATTTCCCCTTGTGCAGAGCTTCCATAGCCAAGTTCAGACTCGCGCAGAGCTTCCCTGGCGCCGCTCAGGGGCGCGCCGATTGCACGTTCACAGTATCAGCCACGGCTGGTGGTAACGCCGCCGGCGGCGCCGAGACGGACGGCGTGAAACCGGCGCCGCCCGCTGGCCGCGATGCGGTGTGGTCGGAAACTGGCGGGGCGGCGGTCGCCATAGACCCGCTTTCCTGATGGCGCTGGAATTCGATTCCGAACAACCACGCGACCAGCGCGAACAGGACCACCACAAGCATCAGCGGCAGGAAGCGGCGGCGACGCTTGCGCGCGACCACCACCGGCGCGTACATGCGCGCGGCGGGTGCATTGTCGGCGCGCTGCACCTCGTGCACAAAGCGCATCGCGGTCTCCTCCGGGTCCAGCCCAAGAAAGACCGCATAGCGGCGCAGAAAGGGAACGACATAGAGCTGGTCGGCGATAGGCGCGTAGTCGCTGCTCTCCATCATGCGCAGATAATGAGCCGGGATCCGCGTTTGGCTGACCACTTCGTCGCGGCTGAGGGCACGTTTCTCGCGCGCTGCCAGCAGGAGCTTGGCGAGATTCGAGTCGCCCTCTTCGGCTTGGGCTTGATCGGAGGTGCCTGGCGTTTCGGGTAACTTGCTCTGGAAAGTTTCCGGCTCTTTGATTTGCTTGGCCTCGTCCATCCCTGCCACCCCAGCGGTGTCGCCCGGTCGAATCCTAATGCGTCGTTTGCGTCCGAAATCGCATGCGGCCCGAGCGGATCCGTTTCAATTGTCGGCGTGCCTGCTGAACGTAACCAGATTCGGGCTGGCCGGAGTAGCCGGCCGCGGCCGAACCGTTGCTAATCGCGCTTTCCCAGTTGCCTTGGGCGAAAGCGAGAATACCGAGATAATCGTAGGCTGGGGCGTAGGTCGGATCGTAGTCGATGGCCTTGTTGAAGTATTGCGAAGCGGAAATCATCTCGCCCCGCTTGTAGCGCTGATAGCCCTGTTGAGTGAAGATTTTCGCGGCCAGATGCCGGAGTTTGAGATTGCCGGGATCGTGTGTCAGCGCGGCCTGAATTTCATAACCCGCCTTATCGTATTGGCCCGCTCCGAAGTATTGTTGCGCGCGATCCTGATGGACTGCCGCGCATCCAATCGCCAGTATCATCATCAGCCCGCCCAAGATAACAAGCCGCGCGCGACACATCACCATACCCTCATAAAACTATAGATGCCGTGAAGCTAAACCAAGTCTCTCACGCCACGATGCGAAAGAAATTTTAACGAACGGGACCGCAGGACGGACTCGCGGCGGCGGTGGTCAATGTGCGGCTGATGATCGCCACTTTTTTGCCTTCACATCCAATCACCACTCCAGGTGGATCGAGCAGAACGCCGAGATGACGCAAGTCGTGACGGTTGGCGATCAGCACCACACATTGAGGGGATTGCCACAAGCTTAGCAGCTTTGAGTCGGTTGCAATGAAAGTTGGTTGAGCGTCCGCACTATGGCTAAATGGCGCCAGTTCACCGCGATAGCCGACCAGAGCTTCACGCCGGTGAGTATAGAAGGGTAGCGCTTGCACGTAATGACGATATGAAGCGAGGGTACAACTCTGACTGTCAAGATAGGGGATTACCGCGTGGGCCAGCTCGCGATAGGAGAACATCGGTGCCGCGTCCTCTCGCGCCTTCATTAGCAGGCCCATCGATAACATGGCCGCCAGGCCGACTGCGGCGGCAGTGCCGCCAATCGTCCGCAGGGCCGAGCCGCGTCCGAACCTGACCCATATGTAGGCCGCGATCGCGCCTAGCGTAAGCACGACGACCAGGGCAAGGCCGTCCTCAACCAACGGTCCCGGTATGCGCCGCCGGACAATCGCGAAGGTAATCGCGACCGCGATGGCGATGATCAGGTTGAGAATCACGAACAGCGCCATGATGCGCCGCGTACGTGCGGCCGCGAGATGGCCGAGACGCTCGAGGCCGTATCCCGCGAGCAGCGCAAGCGGCGGAATACCCGGCAGGATGTAGGAGCCGAGCTTCGAGCGCGGAATTGAAAAGAAGACGAAGATCAAACCGAACCATAGCAGCAGGAACCACAGCGCGTCACGACCATCGTGGCGGTCATCTCCGTGATCACGCGCCGTGAGCATCTCCCTGACGCCGATCGGAATGAAGAACAGCCACGGCCACATCCCGCCCGCCACCACGACGACGAAAAAGTAAGGACCCCAGCCATGCTCGGTGTCGTCAAGATAGCGGGCGATATGTTCATGGACGAAGAAAAATCGTAAGAAACCCGGATTGCGCTCCGCCACCAGCACAAACCATGGTGCCGCCACCGCAAGATAGGCCACAATGCACCACAGCCACCGGACTTCGAGGGCGGCGCGAAACCGGCCGGTGACTATCAGATAAAGCAGCGCGATTGCGCCGGCTAAAATCAGCGCGACCGGCCCCTTGGCGAGCGTGCCCAGGCCCAGCATCGCCGCCGCCACAACCATCCAGGCGCGGCCGCCGCCGCGCCCCAGGCTGGGATAGCGGGAGGCGGCCCAGAAAGCGGTTAACGCGGCAGTGATACAGAAGGCGAGTTCCGGATCGGGGGTGGCAAAGCGCGCAAACGCAAAAAAAAGCGGACTCAGAGCCAGCGCCAGCGCGCCCAGCATCGCGGCGCTGGCGCCGAACATCATCTCACCCAGCGCGGCGATTAGGACCACCTCGCCCATACTGGAAAGGGCGGCCGGCAAGCGTACCGCGAATTCGTTGGCGCCCAGCAGCTTTATCGACGCGGCGTTGAGCCAGTAGACGAGCGGCGGCTTTTCGAAGTAGCGCACCCAATCGTCGCGCGGGGTAATATAGTCAGACCGCACGATCATCTCGCGCGCGACCTCGGCATAGCGCCCCTCGTCGGGCTCCCACAAGGCCGGGCGGCCGAGGCCTGGAAGATAAAGCATCAGCGCGAACAGCGCGCATAGAACGAGCCGCCACGGGCGCGTGGAAAAGCGGGCCATCACCGATGCAGTGTCCAAGCCGGCGCCGACGCGGTCAACCGTCCCTGGTCGACGGGCGTGGCGTCGCACCCTGTCAGCCTCGCCATATGGACGAGAGGGTCATCTTTAACTGGATCGGAGCGTTTGTCAGAATGCTGGCCAGCCGCAAGCGCCTTTTGGGGGCCTATCAGCCCGCGGCAGGGTATTCTTGAGCACGGCCGGGAAAATATCACAGCTTCACAGTGCCGCGACGATGCGGCAATCGGTTTCGATCGTTATTCCGGTATTTAACGAGGCGGCGAATTTGCCCGCTTTATGGGAGCGGCTCAAGCTGGTGATAGCGGGCTTCGAGCGCGAATGCGAAATCATCTTTGTCGATGACGGTTCGAGTGACGATTCGCTGGAAATCCTGCGCACGCTGGCGCAAGACGATGCGCGCGTGCGGGTGATCGAATTGGCGCGCAATTTCGGCCAGCATTCGGCGCTGCTGGCGGGGTTTCGCCAATGCCGCGGTGATATTATCGTCACGCTGGACGCCGACCTGCAGAATCCGCCTGAGGAAATTCCCAAACTGCTCGCCGCGATTGACGCTGGCAACGACGTGGTGGGTGGATGGCGCGAGGAGCGCCAGGACCGTCCCTATCGGCGCTTTGCCTCCCGCATGCATAACCGGGTCACCTCGATGATCGTGGGCGTGCCGATGCATGATTACGGCTGTATGCTGCGCGCGTACCGCCGCCACATTATTGAAACGGTGGTCGAATGCGACGAGAAGGCGGCATTCGTGCCGGCGCTGGCCAATTCGTTTGCCAAACGGGTTGCCGAAATACCGGTCGAGCATGCTCAACGCGCCAGCGGTGAATCGAAATACAACTTGCTGCGGCTGGCCCATCTGAGTCTCAACCTGATTACGGGCTTTTCGATGTTGCCGATTCAGGTGCTCAGCCTGACGGGGATTGGCATCTTCCTGATGGACGCGCTGTTTGCGCTGATCCTGTTCGTCCACCGTATCGTGTACGGCCCGCAGCAGGAAGGCGCATTGTGGGTATTGTTCGCGGTGCTGTTTTTCCTCGTTGGATTGCTGTTCCTGGCCATTGGTCTCATCGGTGAATATATCGGGCGGATCTATCTCGAGGTGCGGCGGCGGCCGACCTATATCGTGCGTTCGATTTATGGCGATGAGCCTGAATCGGGCAGTCTTGCCCCGCCGCGGCGCTGACCCATGGATGCCAACGATCGCGCGACAGCCCGGACGGCGGTCGCCAACGCGCCATGCGTTTTGTTCGCATACCACGCGATGGGTTATGCGGGCTTCAGCACACTGCTGGAAATGGGTGCGCCAATCGCGGCTCTGTTCACCCATCGCGATGATCCCGATGAGGAAATTTGGTGGGAATCATGTTTGGAGCTGGCACGTTCGCGCGATATTCCTGTGGATGCGCCAGAAACCATCGATCACGCCTTGATCGAACGAGTGGCGGGCCTGCGTCCGGCGCTAATCTATTCATTCAACTACCGCTATCTGCTGCCGGATGAACTGCTCAAGCTTGCGCGGTGCGGCGCATTTAATCTGCATGGCGCCTTGCTGCCGCGCTATCGCGGGCGTGCGCCGGTCAACTGGGTGCTGATCAATGGCGAGCGCGAAACCGGCGTGACCTTGCATCATATGGTCCGCCGAGCCGACGCGGGCGATATCGTTGGACAACGCGCCGTCGCAATCGGCGACGAGGATACCGCGCTCAGCCTCTTTCACAAGCTGGTGCCACTGGCGGTCGAATTGATCCGCGAATTCCATCCGCTGATTGTCGCTGGACGGGCACCGCGCCATCCGCAGGATCTGAGCAAGGGATGTTATGTGGGACGGCGGCGGCCGCGCGACGGCCGCATCGATTGGCGCTGGCCCGCGCGTCGTATTTTCAACATGGTGCGCGCGGTGACGCATCCGTATCCCGGAGCGTTCTGCTTTGCGAACGGGCGCAAACTGCTCATCTGGTGCGCCCGCATCACGCAGGAGCGCGGATGGCGCGGCGCGCCGGGCGAAATCCTCGGATACGGCGATGGCGCGGGGGATGAAGTCGAAATCGCGGCGGGCGAAGGTTGCTTGCGGATGGAGCGGGTGCAATTCGAAGACTGTGTGGAGGGCGCGGCGGCGGACGTGTTAAGCGGCTGGCAAGCCGGAGCTAGGCTCGAATAGAGCGGAGGTCACATGCGGGTTTTGATTACGGGCGGCGCGGGCTTTCTCGGCTCGCATCTTTCCGACGCGTTTATCGCGCGCGGTGATGAAGTCTTCGTGCTCGATACCGGCGCGATCGCCAAAGTGCGCCATCTGCTGGAGCGGCCCAACTTTCACTATATCCATGACTCCATCTTTGATCTCGAATTGCTCGACGGACTGATCGCGAAAGTTGATCTGGTCTACCATCTGGCCGCCGTGGTGGGCGTCGAGCATTACGTCGGTGACCCGTATGAAACTCTGAACGTCAACGTCAACGGCACGCAAAACGTCCTCAAAGCCGCCTACAAATACAGCAAACGGGTGGTTTTCAGCTCGACTTCGGAAGTCTACGGGCGCAATCCGAAAGTGCCCTGGAGCGAGAATGACGACCGCGTGCTGGGCGCGACCACGATTGACCGCTGGTGTTACTCGACCTCCAAGGCGGTCGGCGAGCATTTCTGTTTCGCCTACCACAAGCTGGGGCTGCCGGTCACCGTGGTGCGTTTCTTCAACGTCTATGGTCCCCGTCTGGACCGGGTCGATGTGGGCCGCCTGTTCACTATCTTCATGGGGCAACTGCTGCGCGGCGCGGACCTGACGGTGATCGGCGACGGCGCGCAGACCCGATGCTTCACCTATGTCAGCGACGCGGTCGCCGCGACGGTCGCGGCGGGTCTCAATCCGGCCGCCGATGGCGAGGCGATCAATATCGGGGTGGATATCGAAACTTCGGTACTGGAGTTCGCCAAGCTGATGCTGGAGTTGTACGGCCCAGCCAAATCGCGCATCAAGTTCGTCACCCAGGAGCAGGTTTACGGCAACAGCTACGAGGATATTCCACGGCGCGTGCCCGATAACACCAAGATGCGCCGCTTACTCGGGGTTGAGCCCCGGGTATCGTTGCGCGAGGGCACCAGACTCTCGATGGAATGGTTCCGTAAGCAAGCCGAGGCTTAAGCGGGGGTGGAGGTCGCACTCAAAATTGACGTTGACACCCATGACGGGCTGCGCGTCGGGGTGCCGCGTCTGGCGCGCCTGCTCGCTCAAGTGGGCGTCAGCGCGAGCTTCTTCATCGCGATGGGTCCTGATAATTCCGGGCGCGCGTTGATGCGCGTGTGCAGGCGCGGATTTATCCGCAAGATGCGGCGCACCCGTGCGGTCTCGATGTATGGCTGGCGCACGGTGCTGTCCGGCACGCTGTTACCGTCACGGCCGATCGCGCTGGCTTTCCCGGAGATCATTCGCGGCCTGCGCCGGCAGGGCTTCGAAGTGGGTGTGCACGGCTATGATCATGTGCGCTGGCAGGACGAGACCGATCGCCTCGGCGAAAAAGGCGCGCGCGTGGAACTCGAAGAAGCCTTCGAGGTTTACCGCGCGATTACCGGCGAGCGCGGACGCGCTTTCGCCGCGCCGGGATGGCGCGTTTCAGCGGCGGCGCTGAACCTCCTCGACCAGATGCGGCTCAAATATCAGAGCAATACGCGCGGCATCCATCCTTATCGATGCGTGGTTGAGGGGCGCGCGCTGCTTACCCCGGAAATTCCGACCACGCTGCCCACCCTGGACGAAATGCTCGGCACGCGCGAGGTTCCGGACGGCGCAAGCGCGGTGCATTTTTATTTGCAACGTTTTCGCGAAGATGCCCTGAATGTGCATACGATTCATGCGGAAACCGAAGGCATCAGCCAGTTCGACCATTTCACCGAGCTGATCCGCTCACTCGCCGAGCACGGCGCGGCCTTTGTGCGGATGGAACAAGTGGCGCAACGGCTTGCAGCCGCCGAATTGCCCGCATGCGAGGTTACGCGCCGAACCATTCCGGGACGTGCCGGCTGGGTTTCAGTGCAGGGTCCCATCCGCGATATGGTTGATTCAACTCTATAAGAGCTAGTCGTTTGTATGTTATCACTGCGCTTGCAGCCGACAGGAGATAATTCATGCCAGCACCGCATCTAATCGCTGAAGATCCGCGTCAGGTGGGGCTCGATCCGGCAAAAGTCGAGGATTTATTTAAACGCGCCGCGCGCGAAGTCGAGGAAGGCTTGTTGCCGTCATGCCAGATCGCGATTGCGCGTGACGGCAAAATCGGCGCGATGAAAACCTTCGGCCATGCGGTCCAGGGCGGTTCCGATCTTCCCGCCACCGACGAAACCCTTTATTGCGTGTTCTCGTGCACCAAGGCGATCATCTCGTCGGCGATTTGGATTCTGATGGGGGATGGCAAGCTCGACATCAAAGAGCGCGCGGCCGCAATCGTGCCGGAATTCGGCAGCAACGGCAAAGACTCGATCACGGTCGAGCAATTGCTGCTGCATGTCGGCGGGTTTCCCAACGCGCCTTATCCGCAGCGTGACTGGCTCAGTCGCGAAAAGCGGCTCGAGCGCTTCGCCAGTTGGCGGCTGGAATTCCCGATGGGCGAGCGCTTTATCTATCATCCGACCTCGGGCTTTTGGGTTCTGGCGGAGATTATCGAACGGCGCGGCGGAATGGATTTTCGCCGGTTCGTCCGCGAGCGTATCGCGCTGCCACTCGGACTGTCCGAATTGCGCGCCGGTATTCCATCGGTGGAGCACAATCGGGTCGCCGATCTCGTATACATCGGCACCGCGTTGAGTGAAGAAGAGTTGCGCAAACTTGGGATTCCGCCGATGCCGCCGACCGAAGTTGTCGAGGAACTGATTCTCGGCTTCAACGCCCCGGTCGTACGTGAATCGGGTGTGCCGGGCGGCGGCGGCATCATGACCGCCGGCGACCTCGCGCTCTTTTACCAGGGGCTGTTGCATAATCCGCCAGTCGATAATGGCAAGCCGATTTGGCGGCCCGAGGTTCTCAGTGAGGCCTTGCGCGTGCGCTCGGGCGATTACGCCGATCCAATTTTCAAGTACAAGTGCAACCGCGCGCTCGGCGTGGTGGTTGCCGGTGACGACGGCTTTGCCAATTTCCGCGGCTTTGGCAAAACCAATTCACCCTATGCGTTTGGTCATGGCGGCGCCGGCGGGCAAATCGGCTGGGCGGACCCGGCCACCGGGATTTCGCTCGGCTATTGCACCAATGGCTTTGACCGCAACGAGATTCGCCAAGGCCGGCGCGGAGTGGCGATTTCGAGTCTGGCTGCCGTTTGCGCCTGAACCCAGGATTCGCTCGCCACGGGAAATCCGCCCACGACCATGAACGAACCGCGCCGTTCGGGGAAATGGCGCGTTGGTTCACTGGGAACGGCTGCGTTGGCATTGCTGATTACGACGGCTGGCGCCGGATCGGCGAACGCCTTGCCGCCGGTGGCAATGCGGATTGTCGGCCACGGACCGGTGGTGGTTTTTGAATCAGGTATGGGTGAAACGCAGGGAAGCTGGCGAACGGTCGCCACGGCCCTCGCATGTTGTCTCACCGTGGTGACTTATGATCGGCCCGGGATCGGCGGCAGCCCGGTGAATTCTCCAATTAAACCCGTGCTCGCCGCAAAGGTCGCGGATGATCTCCTGTTACAACTGCGCGCCCACCATTTGTCCCCGCCGTTTATCCTCGTGGGTCACTCGATTGGCGGACTTTATGTGCAGGCGTTCGCACGCAATCATCCTTCCGCCGTCGCCGGACTCGTGCTGGTAGACGCTTCCAGTCCGCTGGAGCCGCCCGGGGTCTTCGTCTCCACAGTGGCGCCGAAGCCCGGGACCGTCGAAGCCGCCGAGGAGGCGGGAGTTGCCCCGTCCACAGCCGCATTACTAGCGGGCCCAGCGCTGCCACCCGTGCCGCTCGTGGTAATCGCCGCGACCAATCATGGCGACACGCTCAAACGCGAATCGATGTGGCAGGATGTACAGCGGCGCACGGCGGCGCTCTCGCCGAAGGGCAAGCTCATCATCGTCAACAGCGGCCACTTCGTTCAAACTCAACGTCCCGCGACAGTGATCGACGCGGTTCTCACGGTTGCGGCGGAGAGTGGGACCAATGTTGCAGCCTGCCGGGAGCGGACGCGCGGCGCCGGGCGGGAAAAACCGTCCACGGCCGAATCCTCACCGGACTCTCCTTAGGAAGCGTCTGCATAGGTATTATCTGTCATTCCGGGCGAAACGAAGCGGAGTCGAGGGAGCAACGGGGATGACAGACTAAGATTTGCGCAAACGTTCCTCAAACGCGTCCGTCATCGGACGTGATGGAACGATGTGACGCTTTTTTGATCGTCGGCAGCGGTTTTCCTTACATCGAATTTCTGCCCAAACCCGGACAGGCGGTCGGCGTACGAATCGACGACAAGCCCGAGCGTATCGGTGTGCAGTATCCGGACCCGGCGTGACATTGGTCTCGATTATAAATGGTGAGAAAACGGCTTATCAAGCGTTGATTTATCAATACGCGCGGTTTTAATTGCATTTATTTGGAAATGGTGTTTGAAGACGAATAGAATTATGCTTGGCTTGAAAGTGGTTCTTCGGTCCGCAAGTGAAAAAGGGGGAAGCGCATGAAAAGGGCAAGGGCAAGTGCTTGGCTCGTGTTGATGGCGGATGTTGTCGGTTTTCTGTTCTTGGCCACGGCAAGCGACGGAGCGATCGCGGCGTTGCCGGGCGATTTTCTGTGACCGCGGCCGTTGGTGGTGCAGTTCGGCGCTGAGCCGGTGGGGAGCACCAGCAACCCGCATATCGTCACGCTGACCAACCATCAGGATGAACAGCTCACGGTTTCCGGGATCAAGGCGAGCAGCGGCTTCAACGCCACCAGTGCGTGCGGGGTATTGGTGCCTGGAGCGAGCTGCAAGCTGCACGGTGTCGGTGACCTTCGCGCCGAGCGCCACCGGCGAGAAGCTGGGTTTTCTCACTTTCCGAACGAGCGATCATGACCGCGATGACCTTCTTTCGGGCGGCGTCGCGCTGCTGTTGGGCA
>JBOHWL010000182.1:0-5121 GCA_050736615.1 Binataceae bacterium (SeqCode)
GCCTGGAGCATGCCCATCAAGGAGCGCGTCGACAACGTCAACACCGGCGTCAAAACGCCGCTTGGGATCAAGCTCCTGGGTGACAATCTCGAGCAGCTCGAATTGCTCGGCCGCCAGATCGAGGAGCGGCTGCGTCCGCTGCCCGGCACCCGCAGCGTGCTTTCCGACCGCGTTTATGAAGCGAACTACATCAATTTTCATATCCTGCGGGAGCAGGCCGCCCGTTACGGATTGCAGGTCGAGGATGTTGAAGACGCGGTGCAGCTTGCGATCGGCGGCCTCGACGTGACCACCACGGTCGAAGGACCGGAACGCTTTCCGGTTAACGTGCGGTATCCGCGTGAACTGCGCAGTACCCCAGCCGCACTCGGACGCGTGATTCTCTATACGCCATCGGGTCAACAAGCTCCGCTTTCGCAAGTGGCGCGACTTGAGGAAGCCAACGGACCCACCGCCATCAAGAGTGAAGGCGGCCGCATGACCAACTGGATCTATATCGATCTCGAGCCGGGCGTGGACCTGGGCAGTTACGTCAAGGCCGCGCGAGCGGCGCTCAAGGACATGAAATTGCCGCGCGGTTATTCAATGGAGTGGAGTGGCGAGTATTTATACCTTCAAGAGGCGGTTAAAACGCTGGCATTGCTGACGCCGATTGCGATTCTCATAACGTTCTTTATCCTCTACCTGAATTTCGGTGCGATCGGCGAATCGCTACTCGTGATGATCTGCCTGCCCTTCGCCGCCAGCGGCGGCATTTGGATGCTCTACCTGCTCGGCTACGACCTAAGTATCGCGGCCTGGATGGGCATGCTGGTGCTGATTGGGTTCGCGGTCGAAGGCGGCGTGGTGATGCTCATCTACATCATCAACGGGCTCAACGACGAAATCGCGGCTAAAGGCGCGTCGCTGAACGCGGCCGAAATCGACGCGGCCGTGATCCACGCGGCGGTGGACCGCATGCGGCCGCGCGTGATGGTCTTGGCGTTGCTGACATTGGGCCTATTGCCAATCTTCTGGGGCGACGGCGCCGGAGCAACTTTGATGCGGCGAATTGCCGCGCCTGTGGTCGGTGGCATGGTCACGACCGTCGCCGTGATTTTCCTGTTGCTGCCACCGCTCTACGCATGGTGGCGCAAGCGAAGACGCATACCGACAGTCTAACGGCCGATTTTCTTCGTGATTGTTTTGCGTTTCGGTGCTAACCGCAGGGGCCTCCTTGGCGGTCTCAGTAACTTCCACGCGGCTTCTCTATCTTCGCAGCGCCTGCGGTCCTATTTACATTTTACCAAGTTACGCAAAGCATATTGCGTACGCCGGCCTTGACCGACGGGCAAGCCGGCTGATGAATTGTCGCTGCCGAGAGTATCTTTTGGTTCGATATAGCTTCGGCAAGCGCGGTATTTTGCGTGGGGAATCGGTTCAGCTTTAAACTCCACTCCATCCTCGCCACGGCCCGGCTCAACTCTTGCGTAAGCAGCGAACAACATGAAGACCTATGTCTCTATCACGCCGGCGCGCGACGAAGAAAAGCTGTTGCCGGGGATGATAGCTTCGATAACGGCGCAAACGGTCAAACCGGCGCGATGGATTGTCATTGATGACGGTTCGCGGGATGCGACCGGGAAACTCCTCGATGCGGCTGCGGCGCGGCATCCCTGGATTGAGCCGCATCACCTGCCGCGCGATCGTCCGCGGGAACTCGGGGGCGAATCGGTTATCATGCGCTTTTTGCCCGAGAGCGTGTGGTCGGCGCACGATTATATCCTACGGCTCGACGCTGACCTGACCTTTCCGGAAAACATGGTCGAACTGCTGATGAATGAATTCGCCCGCAACGATAAGCTGGGGATCGCGGGCGCCATGTTGAGCGAACCGTCGAAGGATGGCTGGCGTCAAGTGCGACTGCCGGTTTATCATACGCGCGGCGCGGTAAAGATGTACTCGACCGCGTGCTTTGCCGCAATCGGCGGGTTGGAAAGCGGCCAGGGCTGGGATGCGATCGACGAGGCCAGCGCGATGATGCGGGGTTTCAAGACGCGCAGCTTTCCCCATATCGACGCCTTTCATCATCGTCCACAAGGCAGTGCCGGCGGCCTTTATGTAGGCCGCTTTAACACCGGCCGCGCGGCCTATCGGGTCGGCTATTCGCCAATTTTTTTGCTGGCGCGCGCCGTGCGCCGGGCGTGGGCGCGGCCCGCGCTGATCGGCAGTCTGCTGATGTTAGCCGGCTATTGCGACAGCTATTTGCGGCGCTTGCCGCGCGGTGCTTCGCCGGAACTGGTACGATTCATTCGTCAGCAACAGCTCCGTCGGCTCTTTCTTCGGGAGTCCGTCTGGGATTGACTAACATCGCGAACGCCGGCCGGATCGCACATGCGGCATTTTACTTTCGCGGCTTTAGGAACTTGGCCAGTAATATATCCAATACGCATTCGCGCGCTTTAGCTTCCCAGGTCGCCGGTTTACATGGAGCTGCTCACGTCAAATCAAACTTGAACCTGATCGGCCCTGCGGAAGCAAAAGCGGAGCGTGCATGAAGTTTTATTCCATAGTAGGTACACGGCCCAATTTCGTAAAGGAATTTCTGATCAATCGCGAATGCCGGCGCCGCGGCATCGAGGAAGTTTTCGTCCATACCGGACAACATTATGACTACGAAATGTCGCAGGTGTTCTTTGAGGATTTCGACTTGCCGAAACCCACACACTTTCTCAACATTGAGAACACCGGCAACCTGCAATTTACCGCGGACGTCATGGTGCGGCTGGGCGAGCTATTACGGGAAAACCGGCCTGATTTCGTCCTCAGTTACGGTGATGTGAATTCGACCTTGTCGGCCGCCGTGGCGGCGAGCAAGCTCGCGCTGCCGTTCGCGCATGTGGAGGGCGGGATCCGCTCCTGCGACCGCTATAATCCGGAAGAGATCAACCGCCGCGTCTCGGATGTCCTGGCCGATGTGATCTACTGCTGCACGCAACACGACGTGAACACCTTGCACAAAGAGGGTTATGAACCGCGCCGCGTCGTGCTTTCCGGCGATCTGATGAATGACGCATTGCAGTATATTCTCAGCGCGCACGATATCAGGCCCGCACGCGGCGACTATATGCTGCTCACGCTTCATCGTCAGGAAAACGTACTCAGCTCCAGCCGTTTGGAAGCTATCGTCGAGGGCTTGATTCGCGCGCACCAGCGCATCATTTTTCCCGTGCATCCGCGCACCCGCAAACAACTCGAAAGCTTCGGCTTGATGCGGCGGTTGAGCCAGTCCATGGTTGAAGTGATCAAGCCGGTTGGCTACGTCGATTTTATCAAGCTGGCGGCGGGCGCAGCGAAAATTCTGACCGATTCCGGCGGCGTCCGGCGCGAAGCTTATCTGCTCTATAAACCCTGTATCGTGCTGATCGAACTATCCTGGTTTCCCGATATTTCGAAAGCCGGCTGGAAGGTGTTGACCGGGCCCGATCCCGAACGGATCGCGTCCTTGATCAATAGCTTCGAGCCGCGCACCGAACATCCGAACATCTTTGGCGACGGTCACGCCTATCTGAAGATCATCGATGACCTGGAGAGCCGCTATGGAAACTAGAGTACCGGCGCGGCGTGTGGCGATGCTGCTTCATGGGTATTATGCGGGCGATGGACGCGTGCGCCGAGAGGCGGAAGCGCTGGCCAGCGCCGGATATCAGGTTGACGTGGTTTGTCTGCGCCGGCCGCCGCGGCCGGGTGAAGCGCCGGAACCGCGCCGCGAGGTCATGCCGGGAGGCGTGCGGGTATATCGGCTTCCGCTCTCGCGAAAACGCGCGAGTCAGCTTCGCTATTTCTTCGAATACGGCGCGCTGACCGTGATGGGCGCGTGGAAATTGCTGGTGCTGCACTGCAAAAATCGTTATGACGCCGTGCACATCCATAACATGCCCGATATCCTGGTGTTGGCCGGGATAATACCCAAATGGAGCGGCGCTAGCCTCGTGCTCGACGTGCACGATCCGATGGTCGAGTTGTATCGCTCGACACATACGAAAAAAAGCGAATTGGTGCCAAAAATCCTGCGCTGGCAGGAAGGTTTCAGCTATGGTCTCGCCGACAAGGTGGTATCGGTCAGCGACACTATGCGGGAAAACCTGCAGGACAAGGGCGTGCCGCCGGGCAAAATCTTTATCCTGCATAATTTTCCGGATGATCGTTATTTTCCCCGCATACGCGAGGGCGAACTAACTCCATGGCCGCGTCAACCGGACGAGCTCAAGCTTTTGTACAGCGGGACCGTCACTGACCATTACCGCGTCGATATCGCGGTCAGAGCCGTCGCTTTGGCTGCGAAAACCATCCCCGGCCTGAAACTGCAAATTCTCGGCGGCGGGAACCGGCTCGAGGATATTCGCGGATTGGTCAAGCGGCTGGGACTGGAAGATCGCGTCGATTTCCTGGGTACCGTGAGAATCGAGCAAGTACGGGAGGTTATGCGGCGCGCCGACGTCGGTATTTCGACCCATCATGCGGGGGTCTTCGGCGAATTGTACTTCGCCACCAAAGTCATCGAATTTTTAACCCAGGGCTTACCGGTGATTTGCAGCCGCACGCGGACCATCGAGCGCTATTTCCCCGACGATGCGATTTTCTATTTCCGACCGGACGATCCCGAGGATATGGCGCGGCAGATCTTGTTGCTATGGCAACAACCGTCGCTAGTGCGCAAAAAAATCGCGAGCGCTCAGAAAGTGTTGCCGCGCTACACTTGGGAAGCGGAGCGCAATCGCTTTATCGATTTTTACGGCGGATTGGGCGACCATCGGCAAACCCGCGCCGCCTCTTAGGGAACCTCCGCACAAGCCCCGTTTGTCATTCTGAACGGAGTCCGCCATTAACGTAGCCGTAGGCGGAGCGAGCAAACGAGTCCGCGAGGTGCCTTCGAAATAAGTGAAGAATCCCGGTAAAAGCCCGCAAAGTCAACAAGATCCGGGATTCTTCGCTGCGCTCGGAATGACAGATTAAGACTTGCAGTGCTTCCCTACTGGCTTGGATGACAAAAAAGATGCGAAGTCCCGATTACTTGCCGAATGCGCGACCAAGAAAATCACAGACGTTCGGAATGGGCAAAAGGAGAGTACCCACCGATAC
>JBOHWL010000183.1:0-38911 GCA_050736615.1 Binataceae bacterium (SeqCode)
CTTTCTGAACGCAGCTCGCAGACTCGCCTGCTCGCTTCGCCTTCGGCTTGCGCTAATGCACTCGGATGACAAAATTAAGGCACATCCTCGTTAAGCAGCCGTCAGTTCAGCAGCGCTCAAAATTCACAGACTCTGAGCGCCGCTAGCGGAGCCGCTCTGTGCGGCGAAGCGAGCAGGCGAGTCTGCGAGCTGCGTCAAAAAATGACAACAGTGGCTTGAGCAGAGGTTCCCTAAAGGCTCAAGCTCGGTCATTCGCCGCGCCCGAAGGACGACCAGGACCAAGCTCGCCTTTAACGCGCCGCGGCGTTGCCGGTCAGCATTGTTGCCGGCGCTCGCCCGCGATGACGCTTCAGTGCTATCGATTAGCTTCGCGTGTGGATGATGTCTGCGTTGGCCACACATTTGGCCATCAACGGTTGCCGGACTCACCACGGGCGCTTGCACGTCTTTTCAGACGAAGAGCCGGGCGCGTGGAGTTTTCTTAAGAGGAGATCAGCCGATGAAGCTGCACAGTTATTTCAGGTCTTCCGCCAGTTATCGCGTGCGAATCGTGACGAACTTGAAGGGCCTCAGCTACGAATACGTGTCCGTCAATCTGATGCGGCGTGGCTCCCATACGCCCGAATACCTGGCGCTGAATCCGCAAGGCGTGGTGCCGACGCTCGAAGATAATGGCAAGGCGTTGACGCAGTCGCTGGCGATTTGTGAGTACTTGGAAGAAACGCATCCGCAGCCGCCGGTATTGCCCGCCGATCCCGCCGGCCGCGCGCGGGTGCGGGCACTGGCACTTGCGGTTGCATGCGAAATCCATCCGCTAGCGGGCGGGCGTCCGCAAAGCTATATCGGTTCGACCTTCAACGCGAGCGAAGAGCAGCGCGCCGCGTGGTCGCGTCATTGGATGGAGCAGGGATTCGGCGCGATCGAGGCGATGCTCGCGAACAGTCATGAGACCGGACGTTTCTGCCATGGCGATTCGCCAACTATAGCCGACGCGTTCGTGGTGCCGCAGGTTTACAATGCGGAGCGCGCCCGCGTCGAGATGACGCGATTTCCCACTATCCGGCGCATTTGCGATGAATGCGCCAAAGTCGAAGCGTTCGTCCGCGCGCGGCCCGAAAGTCAGGTTGACGCCGTATAATCGGCGACTTTATGAATCATCGACAGGGGTCTTTGCTCACGGAGGTTAGTCGTGGATTTGCTTCTCAAAGATAAGACGGCGCTGGTGTTTGGCGGCAGCAAGGGACTTGGGCGCGGCGTGGCCGAGGCGCTCGCGGCCGAGGGCGTGGCGGTGGCGCTGGTCGCGCGCGGAAAGGAGGCGCTCGAGCAAGCCGCCGCCGCGATTAAAGTCAAGGGCGGCCGCGCGCTCGCGCTCGCGGCCGATCTCGCCAATTGGCCGCAAGTGGAAGCCGCCGTCAAAACCACTCGCGAACAGCTTGGACCGATCGACATATTGTTGAACAATTCGGGCGGACCGCCGCCCTCGGGAGTTAACGGGCTTGCTCCCGAGGTGTGGGAGACTCAGTTCAACGCGATGGTGCTGCCAATCATCCGTTTGACTGACCTGGTGTTGCCCGAGATGCGCGCGCGCAAATGGGGACGCATCATCAACGTCGCGTCAACCTCCGTGATCGAGCCAATCCCGGTAATCGGACTGTCGAACACCTTACGTGCGTCAATCGCGGGATGGGCCAAGACGCTGGCGGGTGAAGTGGCCCGCGACGGTATCACCGTCAACACACTGCTGCCCGGCGCGATCGAAACCGACCGCGTAAAGCAGGTGCAGCGCGCGACGGCCGCAAAGGAGGGCTTGGCGCCGGAGGAAATCGGCCGTCGCGCGGGACGCGGAATTCCGGTCGGCCGTCTGGGAACCCCGGCCGAATTCGGCGCGGTTGCCGCTTTCATCGCCAGCCCGCTCGCTTCGTACGTCACCGGTTCATTGATTCGGGTTGACGGCGGCGCCATCCGCGCGATCTGAACGCGGGTCGAAGTGCGCGCGACTTGCAACGATTGTCAGTGGCTATTTGCCGAACGCCGCCGTCACCAGTTCGGTGTCGAGATATTCGGTAATCTCCTTTACCTTACCGCTGACAATACGAAATACCTGGCAATAGGTATTGTTGTAGTCATGACCGTTTTTCGCGCGCGCCTTGCCGTGCGACTGCATCGCGACGAAATCACCCTCGGCGATGAAGTTATCGGCGATGATTTCGATGCCGCCTTCGAGTTCCGCGCCCAGCGGTGTCAAAAGCCGGTTGATCACGTCCTGCTTGCCGTTGAAAGTCGAGGAAAACCGCGTCGTACCGATGATAGTGAAGCGAACGTCATCGGCCATATTGGCAAGAAACGCTTCGCCATTGCCCTTGGCCAATTCCGCGAACATGCCGCGAATTAACTGCTTGTTTTCGGCCGCGCCCATGGTCCATACCTCCAATTTAATTTGAAAGCCCGCCCCGACTTTACCTGCAAAGCTGAAATTGCGCAAAAACGCATCGCTATCCGCGATTTATCAGCAGGCGGTTAAAAACGCGGAAAGTGAACGCGCGTGATCAAGTGTGGCCGGGTGCGGGCATCATTATTCCGGGTTCACTGTCGCGGCCGGAGACGAAGCGCGCGGCACCTATGGCACAATGCCACCGAGTGCGCTTATGTTGCCTTCAGCCGGCGCGGACCGCGCGACCGTTTTTTCAGCGGCGCGTAAATCGCCACGCGACCGGGAGGCGGACGCGATGAATCAACTCCACACCGAGCGCGAGCAGGGCTTTATCGATTTGGCGGCGACTCTGGCCGATGATTTCGCCCAGCGCGCCGCCCAGCACGACGAGCAGGAATCGTTTCCGCACGAAAATTATGCGCGTTTGCGTGAAAGCGGCTATACGCGCCTGACGATTCCGGAAGAACTCGGCGGTCTGGGCGCGAGTTTGCTCGAACGGCTCAAGGCGCAGGAACGCCTGGCTCAAGGATGCGGCGCGACCGCGCTCGCCATCAATATGCATCTTAACGTCGTCGGCCTGCTGATCGATACGTGGAAAATGTATCGGGAACCCAAGGTCGAGGCTCGCCTGAAAGAAATCGTCGAGCGGCGGCTGGTATGCGGCGGTTCGGCCTCGGAGCCCGACAACAACATCCCGGTGCTGCGGCCCAAAGCGACCGCGCGGCGAGAACGCGACGGCTTCATCGTCAACGGCCGCAAGATCTTCACCACGCAGAGCGTCGCGCTGGACTACTACTTCAGCGAGGCTACCTGGGCCGACGCGCCCAATGGCGAGACCATCATCACGTTTTTCATCCCGCGCGATACGCCGGGCCTGAGCTTCAAGGACGACTGGCATACGATGGGGATGCGGGCGAGCGCTTCGCGCAGTTCGGAACTAAAGGAGGCCTTCGTGCCGGATTCCGCGGTGATGCTGCGCCGTCCGGTGTTCACCCGCGGCGGTATCACCAACGTGTTTCTCAAGGCGCCGTTCGCTATCGGCGCCCCGTATATCGGCATCGCGATCGCGGCGCGCGATTTCGTGATCGATTTCATGCGCGAGCGCATACGCTATCCGTCCAAAGAACCGATGAGCCATTCGCCGGCGGTTTACAACAAGGTCGGTGAGATGGAGCTGTTGATTGAAGGCGCGCGCGCGGCAATGTGGAAAGTTGGCGCCGAGGTTGACGATGATCAGCCGCGCAATTGGGCGCGCCGTAGTGTCGCTGCGCGCATGATCGCGATCGAAAATTCAGTCCGCGTGGTCGATCTGGCCTTGCGCGCGGTCGGCGGCGCCTCATACTTCCGCCGCTTGCCGCTGGAACGCTATCATCGCGATGTCCGCGCCGGCCTGTATCATCCGTTCGACAGCGACGACACGCTGGAGTTTCTCGGCAAGAGCGCTTTCGGCATCCCGGTGCTCGACCGCGACTCGATTTAAACCGCGTCAATGGTTCTCGGCGATACCAAATACCATGGTATAATGGCACGATGTCTGGCAAAGTCACGATTGATAAGCTGGGCCGCATAGTGCTCCCGAAACCCGTGCGGCAAAAACTGCGATTGGCTGCGGGTGACCAACTGGAGCTGGAGAGCGTGGACGATCAGATCATGCTGCGGCCCTTGCGTGGCACAGCGGTGCTCCGGAAAAAAAGCGGAGTATGGGTATTCCGCTGCGGCGAACCACTTACGAGCTCAACCGTTCGGGAGACCGTTGAACAAATACGCCGCGAGCGTGGTGAGCAAAATCTGGCAAAAAGCCGGTGAGAGCGTTTTTCGATACCTCGGTGCTGGTCGCTGCCTTTCTTGAGGATCATGAGCATCATGAGCGCAGTCTGGAAGCCTTTGCCGGAGCCGCCAAGAAGCGGGATTCCTGCGCGGCTCATAGCTTGGCGGAGGTTTACTCAACCATCACCCGGCTGTCCGGACGCTATCGGTTAAGCGGCGAGCAGACGATGCTCTTTCTGGAGGATATACGCGAACGCCTTGACCTTATTGCCCTTACCGGTGCCGAATATTATACGGCGATCAAAGAAGCCGCAGGGAGCGGCGTGACCGGCGGTACGATCTACGACGCGCTGATTGCGCGCTGCGCTCTGAAAGCGGGGGCCGAGGTGGTCTACACATGGAATACGAGACACTTCGAGCTGTTCGGCCCGGCGATCGCCAAGCGCTTGCGGACTCCATGACACCGCGAAACCGGCAAATAAAGTGCGCTCAACCGTGGCCGACGGCCGGAGCGCCTTCTGGACGGCGGGCGCGCGGCAGCAGAAAACAGAACGGCGCGACGATTACCAGCACCACCGCCAGGATACGATAGACGTCGTTGTAAGCGAGTAGCCCCGCCTGCGCCTGAATGGTCTGATAGATCATGCCGAGCCCTTGGCGCTGCGCCGTGGTCATCTGGTGCAAATAGTTGAACGACGGCGAGCCGGGCATCCGTAATGGATTCTTGCTGATCCGCCAGGCGTCGAACACCGAAAAATGCTGCACCAGGTAGGCCTGATGGATTTGCTCATGGGAGGTCAGCATGTTGGTCACGCCTGACACCCCGATCGCGGCGGCGGTCTGGATCACCATGTTGAATAGGCTCGATGCGTAACCCATGCGGACCGGCGGGATTTCCGTCAGGGAGGCCGCCGTCAAAGCGGGAAAGACCACACCCAAACCCATGCCGAACAGGAAAATTGGCCATATCAACGACGTGATGCTGACCGTCAAATCCCAACTCGCCATCCGAAAGGCCGATATCCCCGCGATGAAAAAGCCGAGCGCTACCAGCGGCCGCGTATCCAGCCCACGACGTGAAAGCTGGCCTATTCCAAAAAGCGCCATCACCGCACCGACCCCGCGCGGCGCGACCGCCAGGCCGGATTTCCATGCGTCATAACCCAACAGCTCCTGGGTGAAGAGCGGGTTGAGCAGATTGATGCCGAAGATCACCATCGACTGCGCCGCCGTCAGCACCACTCCGAGTGAAAAGCTGAAATAGCGGAAGATCCGCAAGTCCAGGATCGGCTCGGGGAAGCGCAATTCGTGAATCACCAGGAGAATCGCGGCGAGCCCCGAGCAAAGCGTGAAATAGCGAACCCACCCGGCGGCAAACCAGTCCGAGCGCTGGCCGCGATCGAGTACGATTTGGAGACAGCCAATCGCGACCGCCAGCAGAATGATCGCGATATAATCCACCCGGCCGCTGCCGCGTCGTTCGTTCAAATGCGGCGGGTCGTGCACGAACTGGTAAACCAATAACGCGGTCAGCAATCCCGCCGGCAGATTGATGTAGAAGTTCCACCGCCAGCTCCAATTCATCGTGATCCAGCCGCCCAGGGTAGGACCGATAATCGGACCGACCAGAATGCCGATGCCCCAGGTTGACATTGCCAGCGTGTGTTCGGCGGGAGGAAAGGTCTCCAGCAGAATAGCCTGTGAAAGCGGCATCATGGCGGCGCCGGCCGCGCCCTGCAGCAACCTGAACAACACCATTTCTGTGAGGCTCTGCGCGATCCCGCACAGCCCCGATGCGAACACGAAGACCAGTACCGACGCGATGAAATAGCGCTTGCGCCCAAGCCGCGCGGCGATCCACCCGGTCATCGGGATGGTTACGCCGCTGGCCACCAGGTAGCTGGTCACAACCCAGGTTATCTCGTCGACGCTGGCGGCGAAGGTGCCTTGCATGTACGGCAGCGCGACGTTCACGATGGCGCTGTCGAGCACCGTCAGAAACGCGCCCAGCATCACCGCCGAGGCCACCAGCCATTTGTGCGTGACCGGAGCCGCGGCGGCTGATGCGGTAAGCGACGTGGCGGCCATCTAACGCTGCTCCCGTGTGCGTAAGCGGCACGCGTCGCCTGGCCTGATACCCCTTGCTCTGATGAACCTCAATTTCCCCGCTCCGCCCCCCATGGCGTGGACGCTTCCGGCACTGGGCATAACATTAGGCCGCGCCCAGTCGCCAAGCATCTCTCACTGACCGTTTTGCTTTGTGAGCATCGTGCGGGATTATGCGCGAGCGTTACCCTCTGGACGGCCGATCGAATTATCATGGCGATCGTTATGAATGTGCCGCCGCTTGCCCGCTTCAAGGTGATCGATCTTACGCGCGCCCGCTCGGGGCCGACCTGCGTGCGACAACTGGCCGATTGGGGTGCCGATGTGGTCAAAATCGAGACGCCCGGCAATGACGCGACCGAGGTTGGCTCGCGTTATAGTCCCGATTTTCAGAATCTCCATCGCAATAAGCGCAGCATGACGCTGAACCTCAAAGATCCCGACGGCGTCGCCATTTTGAAGCGGCTGGCCGCGCGCGCCGATGTCCTGGTTGAGAATTATCGGCCCGACGTGAAGCATCGGCTGGGGATCGATTACGCACGGATGCGTGAGATAAACCCGCGGCTGGTCTACGCCAGCATCTCGGGCTTCGGCCAGGATGGCCCCTATCGTGAGCGTCCGGGGCTCGATCAGATTGCGCAAGGCATGGGCGGGCTGATGTCGATCACGGGATTGCCGGGGCAGGGACCCGTGCGGGTCGGGATCGCGATTGCGGACCTCACGGCGGGCATCTTTTGCGCCATGGGCATCATCATCGCACTGCTCGAGCGCGAACAATCCGGCGAGGGGCAATGGGTGCAATCCTCGTTGCTGGCGGCGCAAATCGCGATGCTCGATTTTCAGGCCGCGCGATGGTTGCTGGCCGGCGAAGTTCCCGGGCAGGCGGGCAACAATCATCCCACCGCGATTCCGACCGGCGTCTTCACCACCGCTGACGGCCATATCAATATCGCCGCTTCCGGCGGCGAATTGTTCACCCGCATGTGCAAGGCGATGGAAGCGGAAGAGTTGGCGCGCGACCCCAGATTCGCCAGCGGCAGGGCGCGGTTGCAGAATCGTGACGAGCTCAACGTTGAAATCGAAAAAATCACCCGCACCCGGCGGTCAGCGGAATGGATCGCGATACTCAATCGCGCCGGCGTGCCCTGCGGTCCGATTAACCGGATAAACGAGGTCTTCGAGGACCCGCAGGTGCGCCATATCGGCATCGCCCGCGCGGTCGATCATCCGCAACGAGGCCGCCAGGAACTGGTCGGACAAGCGGTGGAATTGAGCCGGACGCCGTGGCGCATGCGCAACGCGGCCCCGGAAAAGGGTGAGCATACGGACGCCGTGCTGGGCGAGCTGGGCTACGATTCAACCGAAATCGCCGGCCTTCGCACCCGTGGCATCGTCTGAACCGTGGAGCTTCCTTAAGGAAGCTCCACACAAGCCGCTGTTGTAATTCCGAAAGGAGTCCGCCATTAGCGTAGCCGCGGGCGGAGCGAGCACATCAGGCGCAGCGAAGCGGAGCCGAGCGCATCAGCGCAGCCGAAGGCTTCGCGAGCAGGCGAGTCTGCGAGGTGCGTTCAGAACAACGAGTCTGCGACGTGCGTTTAAATTAGTGAGGAATCCCGGCTAAAAAGCTAGCAAAAATCAAAAGATCCGGGATTCCTCGCTGTGCTCGGAATGACAGAAAAACAAAATCTTCACACACTCTCAGAATGACGGAATCACCCCTTCCGCACAGGTTCCTTAATGACGGCGAGGCTTGGGCTTGGCCGCCTTGGTTTTCCCACCGGCGTTTTTCATGCCTTTCGCCGAAGCCGGCGCGACTTTCTTCGCGGAGCGACGGGGCGGCGCCTTGACCGCACGGGCTTTGGGTTTAGGCGCGCTCGAACGGCGTATCGCCGGCCGCGCCGGCGCCTCATGCGTTTCCTCCGCTCGATCAACTTCCAGACCCGCGGTGCTGAACGAACGCTTCTTGATCAACACGCGCCGTTCGCCCTCGAATACCGTTTCGCCGCGTTGATTCACGCCCCAATGTTTAAAGCGAACCTCTCCCGCCTCGAGGCCCGAGGCGGCCGCGCCGCCGTCCTGCTTATCGAGCACCTGAGTGAAGGCATACAGAGTATCGCCGTGCAAAACCGGTACGCGAAAACGAACCTTGTCCAATCCGATTTCCCGTAGTGCGTTTTCCCCCGTGTCCTGCATCGCGAGCCCGATCACCAGCGAAGCCGTGACGCCGCCGAAAACGATGCGGTGCTGTTGCGGCAGCGACGCGGCCAGATCTTCATTGAAATGCGCCTGGGCGGTGTTGAGCACGAGGTTGGTGATCAGCACGTTCTCGAGCGCCTCCATGGTCTTGCCGCGCGCGTGCTGATAAACCTCGCCGATATTGAAGTCTTCGAAATAATTATCCCGGCCGGTCAGCGCCGATGCGTCCAGGTTCATCCCTTACCTCCCAGCAGACGATCCGAAATGATACGCAATTGAACCTGCGAGGTGCCCTCGAAGATCTTGGTCAGGCGCGCGTCGCGCCAGTAACGCTCGATCGGCAGGTCCTTGGTATAACCATAGCCGCCGTGGATTTGCAGGGCGTCGCTGGTGACCCGTTCCGCCATTTCGGAGGCAAACCATTTGACCATCGAAGCTTCCTTGTCGCAGCGGCGTTTGCCGTCGATTTCGGTCGCGACGAAATACATCAACTGGCGCGCCGCCTCGATATTCGCGGCCATCTCGGCCAGCTTGAAGCGAATCGCCTGGAATTCGGCGATCGGATGCTTGAACTGGACCCGGCGCTGCGAGTACACCAGCGCGTCCTCGAAGGCGCCGCGGGCAAGTCCGATGGCACGGGCCGCGGTGTGTACCCGCGCAGTCTCCAGCCCCGACATCATCGCGTAAAAGCCGCGCCCCTCCTGGCCCATCAGGGCCGCGGCTGGCACCCGGCAATCATCGAAATGCAGTTCCCACGTCTTCCAGCCGAAGTAGCCGATTTTGCGAATCGGCGCGCCGCTCACGCCGGGCGGTAATTTACCGCGCTCCTTTTCGATCATGAACTGGCTGATACCGACGTGACGGCGCTGCTCGTCCGGCATCGAGGTGCGTGCGAAAAGCTGAATGAAGTCCGCGCCGTCGGCGAAGGTACACCAGGTTTTGGTGCCGTTAATCACCCACTGATCGCCCTCGCGCACCGCGCGGCATGAGACGTTGGCCAGATCCGAACCGGCGTCCGGTTCCGACAGCGAAAAGGCGCCGAGAAACTCACCGCGCGCCATCCGCGGAAAATACTGCTTGCGCTGCTCCTCGCTGATGCCGCCCCATAGGCCGTTGCCACGCGCGATAATGCTGGCGACGCTCATCCATGCCCGCGCCAGCTCTTCGGTCACCAGCGCGTACTCGAAGACCCCCAGGCCCAGTCCGCCGTATTGTTCGGGAACCAGGATACCGAAATAACCGAGCTCCGCCATTTTCGCGCGCAGCTCCATCGGAATGTCGCCCTCGACCGGATCCAGCTTGTTGGCGGCCGGCAACACTTCGTTGGCCGCGAAATCGCGCGCGGTCTGCTGGATCATCTTGCGTTCTTCGGTGATGTAACTCATTCGCCGCCTCGTTTCGGAATCAGGTTGGAGCGCCGGAAATCGACCACCATCGGTTCAGTCTCGTCGGCGCTGGCGCCATCGCTCACGCGCTCGAGCAGGAAGCCTTGCGTATGCCAGGTAACGATGCCCAGTTCCGGACGACTTTGCGACCCGCGCTTATCCGTCACGGTGCTGCGCGCGAGCAACGTGTCACCCGCATAGACGGTGCGATGGAAGGTCAGATTATCGACCCCCAGAAACAGACCGCCCGCCTCGCTCAGGTCCTCCACCGACAGTCCGAACACGGTCAGGAAAACCAGCATCGGGTTGACCACCGTGCGCCGATGGCCGTGTGCGCGCGCGTACGGAGCGTTAAAGTAGAGCGGATTGTAGCTCAACGTGAGAGTGGTGAAGAGAGTGTTGTCGGCTTCGTTCAGCGTCCGTCCCCAATGATGATTGAAGACTTGGCCGACGGAAAAATCTTCGAATAAATGCCCTTTGGGCAATTTGCGCGCCGTCTCCCGGAAATCATTCATCAGGCAGCTCCATGTTCATCATGATGTGGTATGCCACGCCTTTCTCATTTTTGAACGCAACTCGCAGACTCGTTGTCCTGAACGCGACTCGCGGACTCGTTCGCTCGGCTCCGCTTCGCTCCGCCTGTTGTGCTCGCTTCGCCCGCGGCTCCGCTAGCGTAGCGATTTCGAATCGGGCTTCGATTTTCCGCACCGTGCCGATAAATCTGCCATTGAGACGGGTCGCCTGCAAACTGGCCCGCGCGCCTCGGCTTGAGTGAAGTTACCCACTGGCGACCCGATTGGCGGCGTGTTATCACGATCGGGAGGTCGTCCTCATGGACAGAATTGTGACCATGCTGAACATAGTGAAGCCGCGCAAACGAGCCTGCGAGGTGCGTTCAAGGATGACGCGCGTGGCTGCGGTCGCGACGCTCGGCGCGCTGGTCGGACTGTTCGCCGCCAGCCCGGCCTTCTCCTTCAATCTCTCACGCATGCTCGGTGAGTCCAACCAGAAACAATACGACACCTTCAAATTGATCAGGATCGCCGGCCTGAAGACGCTGATGGCGAATCATGCCACTCCGGTACACATCTTCGACGCCAACGGTCCTGACGTTCGCGACAAGTATGGCGTGATTCCCGGCTCTCGCCTGCTTTCTTCCGATGACAACTACAGCCTGTCGGAGCTGCCGTCCGACAAAAACGCCCAAATTGTCTTTTATTGCACCAACATGCATTGAATGGCTTCGCATGAGGCCGCCCGGCGGGCGGTCAAGGCCGGTTACAAAAACGTCAGCGTGATGGCCGACGGCATCATGGGATGGAAAGCGGCGGGCGAGCCGACGGTTCCCGTAAGTCTAAGTAACGCGCAAGCCGGCTAAGCCCAGCGGGCAACAGTAATTCGGCTATTCAGCCGCCGCTGGTGATTGATCAAGCGGTCGGGCGTTGGCGCGCAACCGACTTCTGATGCTAATGGTGGGCGCGTAATTGCTGACCGCGCTGCCCATGCGATAAGCGAAAATGTGCCGGTTCGAAGCGAGCACAGCAGCGGAGCCAGGCGCATCAGGCGAAACGAGTTATGGCTAGCTTGCGAGCCGTGAGCGAGAGAGTCGGCGAGCGAGCGATCAAAAGCTGGAGCCAAGCAAAAGAATCCGCGAGTTGCCAAGATTATGACTTTGAGTCCCTATCGCGTGCTTGACTTTACCGACGAGCGCGGCGCGTTATGCGGTCAAATCCTTGGCGACTTGGGCGCCGACGTGATCAAAATCGAACCGCCTGGCGGCTCGCCGGAGCGCCGCTTAGGTCCGTTTCTGCATGACCAGCCCCATCCCGACCGTTCGCTCTCGTTCTGGGCCTATAATCGCAACAAACGTTCCCTAACGCTCAATTTGAACGTCGCCGCGGGTCGCGAGATCTTCGAACGTTTGCTTGACCGTGCCGATTTTTTGATTGAATCCTGCCGTCCCGGCGTGATGCGCGTGATGGGACTGAGCTACCACGACCTAGAGTCACGCCATCCCGGACTCATCCACGTCTCTATCACGCCCTTCGGTCAGGACGGCCCCAAGGCTGATTACGCCGCCACCGACATCACGATAATGGCGGCGGGCGGCCCGCTGATGCTCTATGGCGATGACGACCGTGCGCCGACGCGCCTGAGTCTTCCTCAGGCATGGCTGCATGCGTCGGCCGACGGCGCTGTCGGCGCCATGATCGCGTTACACGAGCGTGCGCTTTCCGGCCGCGGCCAGCACGTCGATGTTTCAGCCCAGCAGAGTGTCGCGCTGGCAACCCAGTTCGGCATCCTCGCCACCGCGATTGAGGCCACACCTTTCGCCCGTATCGCTGGCGGCATCAAGTACGGTCCGTTGCGGGTGCCGCTGGTCTGGCGCGTCAAGGACGGCTTCGTCACGATGGCGGTGTTGTTCGGGCAGGGGCTCGGCCCCTTCACTGCCAAGTTAATGCGCTATGTTTACGATGAAGGCGGATGCGACGCGGCTTTGCGCGACGAGGACTGGATCGGCTTCGGTGACAAGGTAATGAGCGGAGCGGAGCCGGTGGCCAAATTCGATCACCTGAACAGCGTGATTCGCGAATTCATCGCGAGCCGCACCAAGGCCGAGTTATTTGCCGACGCGGTCAAACACGGATTGCTGCTCGCGCCCGTCACCACCATCGACGAGGTCGTCGTGAGTCCGCAATTCGCCGCACGCGAGTACTGGCGCATGGTCGAGCATCCCGAACTGGGCGCGTCCTTTCGCTATCCCGGACCGTTCGCTCGCTTCGGCACGACGCCCATCCAATATCGCCGCCGCCCGCCAACGGTCGGCGAGCACAACCATGAAATCCTGGCCGGCGAACTTCATATCGGGGAGGGCGAGGTCAGTTCGTTGAAGCGCCGAGGGGTCATCTGATGAATGAATCCGGCCCGAAGCGTTCGCTTCCGCTGCGCGACGTCAAAATCTGCGACCTGATGTGGGTGATGGCGGGGCCGGCCTCGACGCGTATCCTCGCCGATTACGGCGCGCGCGTGGTGCGCGTCGAGTCGCCCTCGCGCATGGATGCCGCACGCACGGTCGGTCCCTTTCATCACAATCAGATCGGTCCCGATTCTTCCGCGCTATTCGGCAACAATAACGCGGGCAAGCTTGACCTTGCGCTCGATCTTAACCAGCCGCAGGCGCGCGAAGTCGTGCTTGATCTTGTGCGATGGGCCGATGTGGTTACAGAATCCTTTACGCCCAAGGCGATGCGGGCGTGGCGGCTTGATTACGAATCGCTGCGCCAGGTCAAGCCCGACTTGATCATGCTGAGCAGTTGCCTGATGGGCCAATCGGGACCGCTGGCGATGTACGCGGGGTTCGGTAATCTGGCCAGTGCGATGGCGGGCTTTTATAACATTTGCGGATGGCCCGATCGGCCGCCCGCGGGTCCTTTCAGCGCCTATAGTGATTATGTCGCGCCGCGCTTCACCGCCGTCGCCATCCTGGCCGCGCTTGACCATCGCCGCCGCACCGGCGAGGGACAATACATCGACCAGGCGCAAAGCGAGTCCGCGCTGCATTTTCTCGCGCCCGCGATTCTCGACCATGGCGTCAACGGCCGGGTATGGGACCGTTGCGGCAATCGCGACCGGGATTACGCGCCTCATGGCGTCTATCCGGCCAGCGGTGACGATCGCTGGGTTGCGATTGTCTGCCGCACCGACGACGAATGGCGCGCGTTGTGCGCCGTGATCGAGCAGCCGCAACTGGCCGGCGATGAACGCTTTGGCACGCCGGCCGCGCGCATTCGCAATGCCGGCGCGCTGGACGAATTACTTGCGCGATGGACCGGCGGTCGCGATCGCTACGAAATTGAACGCGACTTGCAGGAAGTTGGCATTGCCGCCGCCGTGGTCCAGGACAGCGCCGATTGCATGAACGACCCTCAATTGCGCCATCGCGGGCATTTCGTTGAATTGCCGCATCCTTCGCTCGGCCGCACCGTGGTGGAGGGCACGCGCTTTAAGCTGTCGCGCACGCCGGCGGAGATTACTCGCGCAGCTCCGTCACTCGGACAGGACAATCAATACGTGCTCGAGGAAATTCTCGGTTACAGCGAAGAGCGTATCAGCGCATTGGTCCAATCCGGCGCGCTCGGCTAACCCGGCGGACGCTTCGCCGTCGCGCTGCGAGTCCTATTGGTTGGGCCAAAATTCATCGTCGATCACCTGCCGAAAACTCCAGGGGCACGCTTCGGGCGGTTCGGGCTCGCCTGTCGCGGCGAGGTGAATGGTCAACTCAAGCCGAGCGGCTTCGTAGGCGTCGGCCATAACGGCTTGAATTGACGGCTGGAGCCCCGGATTTTCTTCGAGATGCTTGCGTATCCTGAGCCGCTGTAACGCGATAGTCAGTTTCCAGCTCCGGCTCCGGCGCGAGCCCCGGAATCGCCATTTCAATAGATGGGCAAGTAATACTTCGAGGCGGCTTCGGAGCTGGCGTTTTTCGCTCTTCCCCAAATCCTCCACCTCCTCCGCCAAATTCTCCCAATCCAGTTCCTCGACCCGATGCGCTTTGAGCGCGCGAGCTTGCTCCAGCGCCCACGTGTAATAATCGCGTTCATAGAGCGGCTGAGCGTGGCTGCCGGCGAATGAGTCCTGCGCCATGGTTTTGTTCCTTTTAAAGCTGGGACAGCAGCGATAACAGATTGTAGATCACGATTACCGCGCAGACCGCCGCGATGACGCCGAGCGAACGTATCCGCGTGGCATATCCGGGTCGACCAAAGTAATTGCGTAAGGCTAGCGAATGCGCGCGTGAACCCGTGGTCATCCATCGTTGTATCGCGTGCGGGCGCAACAACAGACCCGCCGCGATCACCGCCAGTGCTATCGCGATCGCCAACGAGGTGAAAATCCGTATACTTACTTGAGCCATGCGAAACCGAATCGCCGGGTGCCGCGCGGGTTGCGGCGATCAACGTCCACCGCGCCTGGGTCCTCGCAGCCAGACAGGGTCGCGCGTGCGCTTGCCCGCTGGATCGTCGTGGCCGACCTTTCCATGGTCGTAATCACCGCGTATCCCTGCCATCATGGCGCGAGACTATCCCATTATTTTACTACGGTGCCGGACGCCCGTCTTGCAAGTACCTCAGCCATCGCTTGCGCCGGGGCCTTGCGCTCTCTATTCTGCCTTTCCGGTCGTGGACTCAACGCGGCGGTGCGCCGGGCCCGGCTTTGCGGTCATCCGGTATGAAACAAATCCAATCCGTTATGCCGTCCACGGACGTATAGCAGGGTAGCCACGTGCCAGGTTCCCCGGTTAACGAACCGTCCGACGAGGCCTTGATGCGCGCTATCGCCGCCGGTGATCAGCAAGCTCTGCGAAGCCTCAATCACAGATACGGACACGCTCTGGCGGTAGTTGCCGATCGCATCCTGGCCGACCGCACCGACGCTGAAGAAGTCGCCGCTGACGTGCTATGGCAAATCTGGCGCCAGGCGGTACTGTTCGATCGCTCGCGCGGCTCGGTGGGAGCGTGGCTGATGATGCTGGTGCGCAGTCGCGCGATCGACCGGCTGCGCGCACGCCGCTCACGCGAGGCCGCCGCGCGCGCCAACGCCGCCTCATCCGTGGCTGACCCGGTGTCAGATCCGGCCGGCGACCTCCAAAAGACTGAACGGCGTAAGGTGGTCGGCGCCGCGCTCGCCGCTTTGGCCGAAGGCGAGCGCACCGTGCTGGAGCTCGCCTATTTTTCCGATCTCTCGCAGTCGGCCATCGCGGAAAAGACCGGACTGCCATTGGGCACCGTCAAAAGTCGCATTCGTAGCGCGATGATCAAGCTCAAGGAGGCGCTCAAACCCATCAGCGACTAACGGCGGATGGATCACGATCAGCTAAAAGAGCTGCTGCCGCTCGAAGCGATCGGACGGCTGGAAGGCGAGGAGGCGCGCGCGATGGCGGCGCACCTGGCCACCGGCTGCGACGAATGCGAGCGGGAGCTGCGTGCCCTGCGCGAGGCCCTCGCCGCGATGGCGCTGAACTATGCTGGCGAGGGACCCGCCGACTCCATCTGGCGGCGCCTCGAGGGTCGCCTGAATAGCGCGGCAACGCCCGCTGGCGCGCGCTCTTTAAGCCCCGCCGTGAGGCTCGAAGCCAGCCGCCGTGCCGCCACGGGTTGGAAGATTTTCAGCGGTATGGCGGCGGCCGCCGCGATCGCGCTGGCGATTGCGACCGGCCTACTCGCCCATCAGAACGCCACCATGCCGGCGCATTACCTGAGCCGCATCGACGCGCTGGAATACCACGTCGCCCTGCTCGGCCGCGAACTTCTGCACAGTAATCAAGAAGTCAAAGTGATGCGCGATCGGCTCGCCGCCGTTGGTCAATTGACCCGCGCGGTGCTTGCCCCCGATGTTCGCACGATCAAGCTGGGCCCGCTGCCGCCCGCGCCGAAAGCGGCCGGCGTGGTTGCCTTCAGCCCCTCACGCGGGCACGCGATGCTCCAAGTGGCCGGACTGCCGCCCGCGCCACCGGGCAAGCAATACGAACTTTGGTGGATCGGCGCAAAGAGCGGGCCCGTGGAGGCCGCGCTTTTCACTCCGGGACCGCACGGCGCCACCACGGTTTCCTCCTCAATGCCGCCCGCCGGTGAGCGCATCCTGGCCAGTGCCATCACGCTGGAACCCGCCGGCGGCGTGCCCAAACCCACTGGCCCGATGTATCTCAAGGGCGCGCCGGTGCGCGATTGAGCATCTGGCCGGACGCGGCCCGCTTCACCGCTGGAGAGGCCGTCACGCCGCAATAGTCTGAGTCCGTGAAGCTTGCGGATTTGTCTTTTGATCGCAGGATTTTGGGGACTGCCAATACGGTTGTCCCTTTTGTCATTTCCCGGGTGTGCTCGGGATGACAGAAAAGATGATTTCATTGCCAAGCCTGTTAAACTTGAGGAAGCTGAATTATTCACGCTCGGGCCAGAGTGAAGCTCATTCGGCAAGGCCATCTCAGGTCATCACCTCGCACGCGCGCCCTGAATGACAGGCAAGGCGGAGAATACACATGGTCACGGGATTTGATCATATCGTTATCGTGGTGCGCGATCTCGAAGCCGCAATCAACGAGTATTGGCGGCTGGGCTTTACTGTCGTGCGTGGCGGACGCCATCCGGGAATCGGCACGCATAACGCTCTGATAGCGTTCGCCGACGGTGCGTATTTCGAATTGATTGCGTTTCTCCCGCCGGTTTCAGATACACCCCATCCGTGGTATGCGGCCTTGCAACAAGGCGGCGGTTTGACCGATTTCTGTGTGCGCACGCCTGATCTCGAAGCGGACGCCGCCGCGTTTCGTCAAGCCGGCGCGGAAATCGGCAAACCCTTTCGCATGAGCCGTCAACGCCCCGATGGCTACAAGTTGAGCTGGGTGCTGGCGACCGTCGAAGGCGCTCTGCGCGGGGTGGTGCCGTTCTTCATTCGCGATGAAACGCCGCGCGATGAACGTGTGCCGCGCGAGCGTTCTCATCGTAATGGTGTGACTGGCATCAAGACGCTCACGCTCGCGGTCAGCGACGTTCCTTCGATCGCGCGTATTTACCAGACCGCGTTAGGCGCGGTGGGCGAAGCCATCAAACGCGCAGACCTTGGCGGCGACGGTCTTCACTTCATGCTGGGCGCGCACGAACTGCAACTGCTTGCCAGCGACGGCGCGGGCTTGCTCGAGGAGCGGCTGCGCACGCGTGGTCCGTCGCCGTTCGAAGTGGTTCTCAGTGGTCCCGGCGGCGCGAGGCGCCCGCTCGATGTCGCCGCGGCCGCGCGCGCGCGAATCGTGATCGACTGACCGGGGCGCTGTTCACGTGAATATCCCGCGAATCGTGATTGCGGCCAGCGCCAGCGGGGTGGGCAAAACCTCGGTGACAGTTGGCTTGATTGAAGCGCTGCGTGCGCGTGGATTACGCGTCGCGCCGTTCAAATGCGGGCCGGATTACCTCGATCCCACTTATCATGCGCTTGCCACCGGCTGTCCGTCGCAAAATCTCGACGGCTGGATGATGGGGCGAGAGGCGGTGCTGACGACGTTTGCCACGGCCGCACGGGACGCCGATATCGCGGTAATCGAAGGCATGATGGGGCTTTACGATGGCGCCACTCCGACAAGTGAGGACGGCAGCACGGCGCAAATCGCGAAATGGCTGGGCGCGCCGGTGCTGCTGGTGGTCGATGCGGCGGGAATTGCGCGGACCGTGGCCGCACTCGCGCTCGGTTTTGCTCGCTTCGATCCGCATCTGAATCTGGCCGGCCTGATTTGCAATCGCGTTGGCGGCCGCGGCCATCTTGATCTGTTGCGCCAGAGCGCGCCGATGGTACCGATCGTTGGCGGCTTGCCGGATTTCCCCGGCGGCTCGTTTCCAGAACGGCATCTGGGACTGATACGCGCCGCCAGCGACGACGTGTCGCATGCGCGCGTCGCACAATGGGGTCCGCTGGTTGCGCAATGGTGCGACCTCGACCGCATCCTGAGCCTGGCCGGCGCAGCCTCGCCCTTGCTTTCGCATCCGGCGGATGAACCGGCGGGCGCTCGTTCGCATTGCCGGCTGGGGGTCGCCTTCGATGAGGCGTTTCATTTCTATTACGCCGATAATCTGCGCCGGCTGGAAGCGCTCGGCGTCGAGATAGTTCACTTCGCGCCGACCGCCGATCATGCGCTGCCGGAGGTTGACGGACTCTATTTCGGTGGAGGTTATCCGGAAACTCAGGCCGAAGCGCTGGCGTCAAATCATGCGATGCTTGAAGCGGTCCGTGCCTTCGCCGCGGACGGAGGTCCAATCTATGCCGAATGCGGCGGGCTGATGTATTTGAGCGCGGCAATCCGCACGCTCGACGGAAAGCGGTGGCCGATGGCGGGTCTGTTCGAGAGCGACGCGGTGATGCACGAACGCTTGCAGGCGCTGGGCTATGTTGAAGTGGAAACGCGGGCCGCTTCGATGCTCGGCGACGCCGGTCAGCGCTTTCGTGGTCATCAGTTCCGCTATTCGACGCTGGAACCGGCCTCAAAAGCCGAATGCGTATACACGGTCAAACCGCGCTGGGGCGGTGCGACGTTTAATGAAGGCTATCGCTCCAACAACGTGTTGGCGTCCTACGTTCACGCGCATTGGGCGTCTAATCCGTCGCTCGCGGCACGCTTGGCCGATGCCTGCGTGCGCTTTCACAAACTCGCTCCGCGTTAAGTATTGGCGCGGGCGCCTCCGCGAACGAACCTCCGCACAACTCTTATCTGTTATTTCCTATCTGTCATTCCGAAGAGTGTGTGGATTTGTTTTGTTTTTCTGTCATTCCGAGCACAGCGAGGAATCCCGGATCTTTCTGCTTTTTCTGTGTTTTTTCGGGATTCTTCACTTATTTTTGAACGCCCCTCGCGGACTCGTTTGCTCGCTTCGCCTGCGGCTACGCTGGCGGCAGACTCCGTTCAGAATGACAAAAATTCACAGATTGCGAGCGCACTAGCGTAACCGCAGGCGAAGCTAATGGTAGACTGCGTTCGGAATGACACCAACGGTTTGTGCAGCGGTTCCCTAATGATGCTGCTCCTGCAACGGCCGCCAAGTGAACGTCACTTGCGCGTTGGTCAGATAACAGTCCAATTCATAATGCGGCAAGCCGAACGCCACGCGTAGTGCGCGGAATTCCTCGATCACCTTTTGCAGGCGCGCGGCCGTGATGCCGGCTGGATACTGATGCGGCTCGCATGGCTCGGCACCCGCGCCAAAGGCGGTCGCCAGGGTCACGGCCAGGCAACCGGGGCTGCGATGAGCTTCGCCATTGCCGAAATCGACCCGCACGCATCGCATGCACAGTACGGCATGCGACGGTTCGCTGACGCGCGCCTCCTCCTCGAAGCGCGCCAGTGCGACCGCGCATTCAATCCAGGCCTCGTGCGCACGCTCGGTCGAGTAACGGCGGATTGCTCGCGCCAGCTTGCTCAAGGTGCGTTCGTCGGCGTCGGCGGCGACCTTGAGGATCGTGTCGTTATCGATATTGACCGCCGCGCCAAGTTGGTCGGCAAGAAAACGCCTCAGGTTGATCGGCAGGCGGCATTCGGTATGAGAACAGGAATTTTCAAAAGATGGGGGGCTGGGGATCGGCACATCGCGTGAGCTGGGCGGCTGGTTTTCGCGTGAGCCTTTTCCCCTGGCCGTTCGATGGAACAGCGTGGGAGTTCCCTGAATCAAGCGCGAAACGTTCGCGCCTCTGCGCACCAAGGGTCCGGTTCGCAAGGGTCTCAACCTCCTTTGGTCCTGACGCGGTCTTGTGCTGGTCCGCTCCCGTGGGTCCACGGCCAGCCGATGCCCGCATCAATTCCGCTATGTGCGCCTGATTGTTTAGCGTGGTCGTCCCGCGTGAATGCAAGCTCCTGTACCCGAGAGACGCCGCGGCGATTTGCGGCAATTTCTAAGCGAACAACGCCAGTCCCAATCCAATCCATGAGCGGCTCACTTCCCGGCCCGAGCGCGCTCCAGCATCGCTTGCCCATCCGCCCGCCTTGCTCCCCACACCGCGATCCCAGCAGCGGCTCGATGGTATGACGCACAACCTCCGGACGGCCTGACACTCCGCCCACCAAAATCCGGTCGTCCCCAAGTCGTGCGACATTGCGGACCAACGGTCACAATCAAATCGCACCGACCATCATTTGGTTTAGCGCGCGCGACGCCGGGCAAGCAATGCCTTGGACAAGGAAGGACGCTCGCAACTCAGCTTGACAATTAATCGCATGCGTGCGTTTTGTCGTACTCCAGTCACTCGTGAACATCGGGTATTATGAGGTGAACTAATGGATATGAATGCGGTCTTTGCGACTCCGCTCTGCGCGCGACTCAACATCGAACATCCAGTATTTCAAGCTGGGATGGGCTTTGTGGCACATGCCGAGCTGGCCGCGGCGGTTTCCAACGCGGGTGGACTGGGCTGTATCGGCTCGGGTTCGATGAGTGCGCATGAATTAAGAGAACAGATTCATTTATGCCGCGCGATGACCGACCGACCCTTCGCGGTCGATATTCTTTTCGCCGAAGTTAAGGCCGACCCCAATGTGCGTGAGGTTCTACGCTACACCTCCAATGTGCAGCAAATCATCGATGTGACGTTGGCGGAAAAAGTGCCGGTGATCGTCTCGGGCTTGGGCAATCCGGGCGGTATCACCGCGCGGGCGCATGCTGAAGGTGCGATCGTGATGTCGCTGTGCGGCAACGTCAGGCAGGCGCGGCGGCTCGAAGCCTCCGGTGTGGACGTGATCATCGCGCAGGGCCACGAGGCCGGCGGCCATACCGGCCGCATCGGCACGCTGACGCTGGTGCCGCAAATCGCCGACGCGGTGCGCGTGCCGGTGCTCGCGGCGGGCGGCGTGGCGGACGGACGCGGACTGCTGGCGGCGCTCGCCCTCGGCGCCGAAGGGGTGTGGATGGGCACCCGCTTCATCGCGTCGGTCGAAGCGTTCGCCCACGTCAATTACAAAAATCGCATCATCGCGATTGACGAAGAAGGCACCACGATTACGCGTTGCCATTCGGGCAAGCCATGCCGCCTGATTCGCAACCATTTCACCGATTCGTGGGTTGGGCGCGAAAGCGAGATTCAGCCGTTTCCTTTGCAAATGGCGCGGGTCGGGTTTCCGCTGGCGGAGAAGGCGCGCTACGAGGGCATGATAGAGGACGGTGGGCTCGCCTGCGGGCAGAGCGCGGGTATGATCAACTCGATCATGCCGGCCGGTCAGATCGTGCGCGAGGTGATGGCGGAAGCGCGTGCGGCCTTGGAGGACCGGATTGTCAATCCGTGGCGCAAGCCGCGTCGCGCGCACGCTGCCTAGTCGCGCGCGGCATTCCACTTGCGGCCGCTCGTGCAAAAAATCCCGAGCAGCGCGAACGCTCTTCCGACCGCCGGCATGGAATGCCGAGGGCCGTCGGGCATGGAATGCCGCGCTACGGCTCCAGCCGCTCCATCATGCGCGGAAACGGCACCGCCTCGCGCACATGATGGATCCCGCAGAGCCACGACACCGCCCGTTCAATCCCCATCCCAAAACCCGCATGCGGCACCGAACCATAGCGCCGCAGGTCGAGATACCAGTTGAAGGGCTCGAGCGGCAATCCATTATCGACCAGCCGTTGGCGCAGCGTTTCGTAATCGTCCTCGCGCTGCCCGCCGCCGATGATCTCGCCGTAGCCCTCGGGCGAGAGCATGTCGACGCATAACGCAACCTCTGGCCGTGCGGGGTCGCGTTTCATGTAAAACGGCTTGGATGCCGCCGGATACCGATGAACCATCACGGGCGCGTCGAAGTCACTGGAGAGCGCCGTCTCCTCGTCTCCGCCCAGGTCGTCACCCCATGTGACTGAAAGGCCTTTGGCTTGGAGTCGTGTGATCGCCTCGTCGTAAGTGATACGTGGATAGGGCGGCGTGGCGGCCAGCTCCAGTTTGCTCAAATCACGCTCGAGGTTCTTCAGGTCCTCGCGGCGGCGGTCGAGCACGCGGCCGACGATATAAGCGACAAAATCCTCGGCTAATTGCATGTCTTCGTCGAGCGTGTAGTAGGCGACTTCAGGCTCGACCATCCAGAATTCGGTCAGATGGCGCCGTGTCTTGGATTTTTCGGCACGGAAGACCGGCCCAAAGCAGTAGACTTTGCCGAAGGCCAGCGCGCCCGCTTCGGCATAGAGCTGACCGCTCTGAGTCAGATAGGCCTTGCGTTCGCCGAAGTAGTCGATTTCGAACAGGTTGGTGGTGCCTTCACACGAGGTCGGCGTGAGAATGGGCGCGTCGAACAGCACGAAGCCGCGCTCGTGGAAAAAATCCCGGCACGCCATCTCCACCTCGCTGCGCACGCGCAAAATCGCATGCTGGCGCTGGGAGCGCACCCACAAATGGCGCAGGTCGTGCAAAAAGGCGACGCCATGCTCTTTGGGGGTGATCGGATAGTCCGCCGCCGGCGCCACGAGCCGGTAGCTCTTGAGCGTCAATTCGATGCCGCCCGGCGCGCGTTTATCCGCACGCGCCGTGCCGGTTACTTCAAGCGAGCTTTCCTGCCCGAGATGGTCGGCGGCGGCGAAGCTTTCCTCTCCCAGATCGGCGCGTGAGGCCACACATTGGCAAAGTCCAGTGCCGTCGCGCAGCAACAGGAAATGGATCTTGCCGCTCGAGCGCCGATTGTAGAGCCATCCGCGCAAGGTCACTTCCTCGCCCACATGGCGGCCGAGGTCTTCGATATAAGCCCACGCCATGCGCTCCATTTAACATATCGGCGCATTCTCGGGCGACCGTGGCCCTGATTCTCCACCGGCCGTGGAGCGGAGTGAAATTCGAAACCCGCGCGGGCGTTTCCAACCCCGTACGAAGTTCGACTATGCTTTGATTCACGGCAAGGCGACGGGATGGCACGATGGATTTGAACTATACCGCCGAAGAACGCGACTTCCGCAGCCAGGTACGCGGTTGGCTCGAAGCGAACGTCGCAACCAGCGGACTGCGTGATTTGGACCGCAACGTCAGCCGCGACCCGGCCACGCTGCACAAACTCAGGGATTGGCAAAGGCGGGTCTGGCTAGCCGGATACCTCGCGCTATCGTGGCCCAAAGAATACGGCGGCCAGGCGCTGGACCCGGTGCGGCAAGCGATCGTCAACGAAGAATGGGTGCGGGCGAAGGCACCGGGACTCATCGGCGCGATGGGTGTCCAGATGGTTGGCCCGACACTGATTAGCTGGGGTACGGACGAACAGAAACGGCGCTATCTGCCGAAAATTCTCAGCGCCGAAGAGATTTGGTGCCAGGGTTATTCGGAACCGAGCGCCGGCTCGGATTTGGCCTCGCTGAAGACGCGCGCCGTGCTGGCCGGCGATGAGTTCGTGGTAAACGGGCAGAAGGTGTGGACTTCGGGCGCGCAGCACGCCGATCGCATGTTCTGCCTGGTGCGGACCGATCCGGACGCGCCCAAGCATCGCGGCATCTCCTACATTCTGATCGATATGCACGACCCGGGCATCAGCGTGCGGCCGCTCGTCCAGATGACCGGCGAGCGCGGCTTCAACGAGGTTTTTTTCGACAACGTGCGGGTGCCGCGGGCCAATCTGGTGGGTAAGCTTAACGAGGGCTGGCTGGTCGCCAACGCTACGCTGTTTCACGAGCGCAATATGCTGGGCTCCACGACCACCACCCAGATGCTGTTCAACCGGCTCAAAACGCTCGCCGCGAAGGTGACGCGGGATGGCCGGCCGCTGACGCGTGATCCGGTGTTTCGCCAGCGCCTGGCGGAGCTCGAGATCCGCGTCGAAGCCATGAAGTACCACATGCTGCGCCAGCTCACTGATTCACTGAAGGGACGCAATCCTGGCCTGCCCTCGATGGTTAACAAGCTGGTCGGCACTGAGCTCAACCACGACCTCGCGACCGCCGCGATGGAGGTGATGGGCGACTACGCGATGCTCGCGCGCGATGACAGCGAAGCTCTCGACCACGGCTTCTGGCCTTATGAATGGATGTTCTCACTGGGCCTGGTGATCGGCGGCGGCACCTCACATATTCAAAAAAACATTATCGCCGAACGCGGCCTCAAAATGCCCAAGTCGCGCTGACGGCATCCGCCGGAGTGAATCTCCGCATTGGGAGCGGCATGGAATTCGGACTCAGCGACGAACAGCGGCAACTGAAAGACAGCGCCCGCGCCTTTCTTGCGCATGAATGCCCAACCAGCAAAGTGCGGCAGGCAATGGCGGACGAAGCGGGCCTGGCACGTGATCTGTATGGCGAAATCGCTAAGCTCGGATGGACCGGGCTGATGGTGCCTGAGGGCTTCGGCGGCAGCGGGCTCGGCATGCTCGACATGAGCCTGCTGCTCGAGGAATGCGGCTACGCGGCGATGCCGGGGCCGTTTCTCTTTTCGGTATTGGCGACCGCCGTGCTCGCGCGCGGCGGCGACGCTGAGATCAAAAATCGATGGTTGCGCGCGCTCAGCGCGGGCGATTCCGTGGGTACCGTGGGCCTGGTCGAGGCCAGTGACACCCTCAATCCGGTGGAACTCTCGACCAGCGCGCGTAATGCTGGCTCAGGCTGGGTGCTGAATGGAACCAAGATGTTCGTACCTTACGCTCACGTTGCTGATTTTATCGTGGTCGCTGCGCGCACCAGCCCGCGGCACGTCGGTCTGTTCGTGGTCGAGACCAGGACCGCGGGCGTGAGCGTGCGGATGCTCAAGCATCTCGATCTGACGCGGCGGGTGTCGCTGGTGGAACTCGAAGGCGTGAGCGTGCCGCTACAAGCGCGCCTTGATGGCGGTGTGGGACTGTATCACTGGCTGTGCCGTATCGGCGCGGTCGCGGTCGCGGCTGATTCATTGGGCGGAGCTGAACGCGCTTTGGAGATGGCGGTTGAGTATTCGAAAGTGCGCGAACAATTCGGCAAGCCGATTGGTTCGTTTCAGGCGCTCAAACACGCCGCGGCGGAAATTGTCGCCGACCTCGAACCGGCGCGCGCGCTGCTTTGGTACGCGGCTCATGCCCAGGACGTATTGCCGGACGAGGCGGACCGTGCGGCGGCGATGGCGAAGGCGCGGTTGAGCGAGGTCTATAGCCAGACGGCTGGCCGCGCGGTCCTGATGCACGGCGGCATCGGCTTCACCTGGGAGCACGACCTGCATCTTTGGTTCAAGCGCGCGCGCTTCAACGAGGCGTATTTCGGCGCACCGGGGTTTCATCGCGAACGCGTGGCCCAGTTGAGCGGTTATTAGATTTTGAGAATTGGCCAAACACCATACGCTCGGCGCTCCGCTTCACCGCGAGCGCCGCTGTTACGGAGGCCGGGTGCGGCTTGATGGTTAACTCAGGGTGAAATTCGACATCTTTTATCAGCTACCGGCGGCCGCTTCACAAGCGCCGTCCCAGCGTTATCGCGAGCTTATCGAGGAGGTGGCCGAGGCCGACCGTCTCGGTTTCGATACGGTATGGCTGGCGGAAATCCACTTCGTTCCGCGCTTTTGCGTATTGCCGGTCCCGATGATGCTGCTGGCCGCCATCGCCGAGCGCACCACGCGTATTCGGCTCGGGCAGGCGGTCAACCTGGTCCCGTTGCATCATCCAATGCGCTTGGCCGAGGAGGCGGCGACGCTCGACGTGATTTCGGGTGGACGGCTTGCCTTTGGCGCGGGTCGCGGCGGGTTTCCGGTCAACTACAACGGCTTCGGCGTGGATATCCATCAAAGCCGCGAGATTTTCCAGGAAGCGCTCGAATTCGTGACGCAGGCGTGGACCCGCGAACGGCTAACGTTTCACGGCCGCTATTTCAACGTCGATGATATCGAAGTCGCACCCAAGCCGCTCCAGCAACCACATCCGCCGATCAGGATTGCGGCCAACACGCCCGATACATTCAAATTCGCGGGCGCCAACGCCTATCCGATTTTCGCCGGCGGACCGGTAAATCCGATTAACGTCATCGGCGAGCGGCTCAAGCATTACACGGACGCGCTGGCTGAGAGCGGGAAGCAATTACCCGAGGACTGGTTCGCGTCGTTGATGCTGGCCTATACCGGGCATGATCGTGCCAGTGTCCGCGCCATCGTTGAGCCCAGCGTACGCAACTATTTCAACACCCTGAGCGATATTATTCGCCCCGAAACACTCGGCGCGGCGGCGGTCGAATTCGAAAAAATCCGCACCCGGATGCGCGCGATGACGTACGAGACGGTCGATTCGCTGATGGGGATTTTCGGCGACCCGGAATACTGCGCCGAGCGTATTGCCGAGTTGCGCGAACGCATCGGTTTCACGCGCCTGGTGTGCTGGTTCGAGGTCGGTGGGTTGAGCGGGCATCAGAACCTGCTGGCGGCGATGCGGCTGTTCGCCGAACGCGTGATGCCGCGTTTCGCCTGAAGAACCTCCGCGCACCGTCGCCTTGATCATTTTGATCCATTTGCGCGCATCATGCTGCGTGGCGAATCTGATGTCCCATAAATAACTTACGCAACCACCGCTGTCATCCTGAGAGTGTGTGAAGATTTTGTTTTTCTGTCATTCCGAGCGCAGCGAGGAATCCCGGATCTTTCTGCTTTTCCTGTGTTTTTTCGGGATTCTTCACTTCCTAAAACGCACGTCGCAGACTCCTTTGCTCGCTCCGCCTGCGGCTACGCTAATGGCAGACTCCGTTCAGAATGACAAAAAGTCACAGACTCTGAGCCGGCAGCGGCGCGAACCGTGTCGCACCAGCTTCGCCTACGGCTGCGCTGGTGCGCTCGGAATGACAAAAAAAGTGAGAAGTCCCGATTACCAGCGGAGTGCGCGATCAAAAAACCACAGAACTCTCAAGCTGACTTGCTTGAGGCTGGCTGAAGCTATTTGCGGGACGCCGCCTTAGCTCATTGCGGTGTCTTTATAGTCACCAGCATTCTCGGGGGCGCGATTTTCCGGCGCGTTGCACGAGCTCAACGCACGCAGGATGTCGGTTTTGGTCACGATTCCCTTAAGTTCGCCGTTTGCCACCACCATCAGCACCTGATGGGCGTCCTCGAGCGTCAGCAGGCGCAGCGCTTCGTTCAAATCGCAACGAGTCGAAACGCGGCGCACATTATGGTCGGCGACTTCGCGCACGCGAGTGGTGTCCCATTTTTCCGGCGCCACGCTGGCCAAAGTCCAAACAGAAATGATGCCGCTGGGCTTGCCATTGTCGTAGACCGGGAAGACCGCATGCTGATGGTGCGCGGTGATGCTATCGGCGAAGGTGCGCAGGTTCGCGTCGGCGTCGATGGAATCAACCTTGCGTTGCATCACCGCCTCGACCGTCACTCCCGACAATTTGCCCACTTCAATCGTCGCGCGCAGATGCTGGTCGCCGGAAACCGAGGCTTCGCCCGAGATTGCATAGGCGCAGGCGGCGCCGATCAGTGTGGGAATCAGATAAAAATGGCCGCCGGTGGTCTCGGCCACGAAGATCACCGCGGCCAGCGGTGTTTTGTATCCGGCCGCGATGAACGCCGCCATCCCCACCGCCGCGTAAAGATCGAATGATGGAGAATGGACCACCGAGCGCGCGAAGGCACTGCCCAACGCTCCACCGGTGAGGAACAGCGGCACGAACATCGCGCTGACGCCGCCCGTACCGAGGGAAAACATGGTGGCGGCTAGCTTGAAAAAAGCGAACACGACCATTTCACCCGAGGGATATGAACGCGTGAGGATATATCGCGCCGCTTCGTAATTGGGACCGATGGGAATCAGGTCGCCGGGATAGATGGTGACGAAAATCAGGCCGCAGATCGCCGTAAGGATTCCGCCAATCACCAGTTTGGCCGTGTGCGGCATCGTGGCGTTGATCGAAAACACGCGGAAGCGCCGGAAACCATTGGCGAAGTTCATCGCCACTACGCCAACCCCCAGCCCCAGCACCGCTGACCAGGCCAGATCGATGGGTTTGAAGATGGCGGTGCCGACAAAGCCGAACAGCGGCTGTGAGCCGACGATCGAGGCGAGCGTGGCGTAGGCAATCACCGAGGCGATGAACGACGGCAGCAACGCCTCATGCGCCATGTCGTCCTTGTAGGGCATTTCCAGTGAAAAAATCAGGCCGGTCAAGGGCGCGCGGAACACCGCCGCCATCCCCGCCGCCGCGCCGCTGATCAGCATCAGGCGCCGGTCACGCGGTTCCAGCCGGAAATGCGGCTGCAGGCGGGCCCATAGCCATGAGCCAATCGCGCCGCCGCCGTAGATGCTCGGTCCTTCCAAAGCCGCGCTGCCGCCTGAGCCGACGGTGGTGGTGGCGGCAAGCAGTTTCCAGAAAAACGGCCGCGTATCAATATCGCCCTGATGATCATGGTAGGACTTGATGATCTCTTCGGTCGAATGCTCGTCGGGATCACGCGTGCGGGTTTGCATGATCACGCCGGTGATGAAGAAGCCCACCACCAGTCCGGGCACAATCGTCCAATGATGGCGCAGGTAAAACGGCAACATCCAGCCCCAGATCGTGGTCAGAATCAGCAGCGTGATGCCGGTGATGACGAGGCCGGTCATGATGCCGATCATCGGGGCGACGATCAGCCATTTTTGGATGTCACGCGTATAAGTCGCGGACAAATCGGCGTGGATCAGCGCGGTATACTTCTTGACGAGCGGGTGATTGAACCAGTTCGACTCAGTTATGCGGGAAAACAAGCCCACCGATCAGGATCCTCCTGCCGCGATTCACGCAAAGATTTGCGCCGGCCGCGCCACTCGCCGGCCATGCGCCAGTATGGCGCATTGGGTGTATCGAAAAATTGCTCAGCCGCCACGGATTCAGCCATTTTCCAAATCACTCGGGCGCCTGCTGGCCAGGCACGTTGACGCCCTGAGCTGTAGCGCAATCAGCTTAAGCGGCGCTTGTTTGGCTTCAAGTGATCTCAGGAATTTATCCGCGCCGGAACGTAACTATCTAATTCTACCGCCAAACACGAGAATATAGCTTGCCAACCGCTGGCACGGCAATTGATGAACGCTTTCCATGTTGCGCGCGAAGTATTGGAGAGAACCGGCCGCCCCGGGGGGCCGCAATCCAATTCAAAAGCTGGGGCGAATCTGTATACTGGCGCGTGTCGCAAGGGGGCACCATGGATGAGAACGAGGAATTCCAACCAGAATTTGGAGTACGGGTATTTCTGGTCGAGGATAATCCGGAGCACGCCTTTATCGCGGTGACGGTCATTCGGCAATTACTGGGCGATGCCAGCGAAGTGATTGTCGCGGAAAACGCCGACGAGGCGGTTAATTTGATCGGCCAGTTCACCGAGTACGACCATCCCGACCTGCTGCTGGTGGACTTGCGCTTGCCCGACAACGGCGGTTTCGCCGTGCTTTCCGCGGCGCGCGCGCATGAAGCCTGTAGCAAGGTCCCATCCTTCGTGATCACCAGTTCGCTGTATGACCAGGATATCGCGCAGAGCTATGAATTGGGCGCATCCGCTGTGCTCTGCAAGCCGCTGTCGCGCGCCAGCCTGCGCGAGGAATTGGTCCGAATCGGCAAGCTGCCGACGCCTGCGGGAGCGGTGCGCTCCACCACCACGCATTGAGGCGCCGCGCCTCGCCGTCAATGCGAGCGCTCCGGCGCGGTGGAACGCGTCATGCTGAATAACCGCTTTCCAGCTGCCTCACAGCCGTGGCCACTCATCGTCCCACGGTCGCGCCTGCTCATAAGCGTAGGCCGCTTGCATCACCAGATGGTCACGATGGCGATCGGCGACGATCTGCAACCCGCACGGCAGTCCGCTATCGGTGAAGCCCGCGCGGACCGACATCGCCGGATGACCGCTTAAGTTGAACGGATGGGTGAAGACGATCGTGTGCATGATGTCGGGCACGGGATGGCCGTCAATTTTGTTCGGTGGCGGCCCGCCGGCCGCGTAAGCTTCAACTGCGACCGTCGGCGTTAGCAACAGATCGAAGCGCTCGAATACCCCGCGCACCCATTCATTGAATCGCGTCCGAATCCGGTAGGCCTCGCCATATTCACGCCAGGTGATTTTTTTGGCCGCTTCCAGATTGGCCAGGAAGGCGCGCCCGAAGTCATCGCGATATTCGTAGATATAGCCGCCCAGGTCCGACAATGACTGGAAGGCCCCGATCGTCCGCCAGGCCTCGGCGATTTCAGGGATCTCATCGCGCAACGTGGCGACTTCGTAACCCATCCCGGTGAAGGCGGCGACGGCTTTTTCAACCTCTCGCAGCAAATCGTGCTGCACCACGTGACCGAAATCCGGATGGAAAGCGATGCGGAGTTTCTTCGGCAACCGCTCGAGCATCGCGGCATACGAAATGCCCGGATGCGGCAGGGAGGAAGCGTCCGCGGGATGGTAGCCCACCACCGCGTCCATATAGACGGCCGCGTCACGCACAGTGCGCGTGAGCGGCCCGACCATCGCGAAGTCCACCCACGTGGTCATGTCGAGGCGCGGACCGGCCGGAATCAATCCCTGAGTCGCCTTATGGCCGACGCAGCCGGTATGGCTGGCGGGGATGCGAATCGAACCGCCCCAATCCGAACCGGTGGTCAGCGGCACCATTCCAGCCGCCAGCGCGGCCGAACTTCCGCCTGAAGAACCACCCGAGGTCCGTTCCGCATTCCACGGATTGCGCGTGACGCCATACAGGCGGTTCTTGGTGAAAGGCGTGAAACCGAATTCGGGCGTATTGGTCTTGCCAATCACGATTGCGCCCGCGGCTTTAAGCCTCGCCACCTGGATTGAATCCTCGTGTGCGAGATTATCCTTGAAAGGTTTCGAGCCAAAGGTGGTCTTCATGCCGGCGACCCCTTCAAGGTCCTTGACCCCCAGCGGCAGGCCCGCCAGCGGTCCCGATGCTTCACGGCGCCCGAGTTTCTCATCGAGTGCGCGTGCTTCGGACATCGCCTCCTCGGCGCGAAGTGCGCAAAACGCGTTGAATTTTGGATTGAGCGCCTCGATGCGGGCGATGGTCGCCTCCATCAGTTCGCTGGCTTTGAGTTCACGCCGACGAATCATCGCGGCGAGATCGAAGGCGGATTTGAAATAAAGTTCGGCAGTCATGGTTTTCAACGCACCTCGCAAGGTCTAGTTCGATATGCGGCCCTGGTCCGGCTCGGATCAATTTTGCCAAGCCACGTCAGAAGTTTTCTTACTATCAACCGTGTTGCACTTAAAAGCGGGCGTTGATGATCGTCGCAAGTGAGGCTTTGAATCCGTGAAAGCGCGCTGCCAGGCCGGAACTATCACGCGGCATGGCGCCGATGGTATTTTCGAATATCGGGATCGCGGATAATATCTCGCTGAGCCCGCATGAACCTGATCAGCAATCATCGGATTGAGCATGAATACGAAAGCGAACCGTTTCACACGCCGAGCCATCATAATATGCGTCGTCGCCGCATCGCTGACATTGGTGAGCTTGAACGCACCCGCACGGGCCGCGACCAAGGCTTCCGCCGTCACGGTTAAATCCGGCGACGTGCGCGCGACCATCACGATGCCGATAGCGACCGCCAGCGCTGGTCAGCGGCTTCCGCTGTCAGTTGAGTTCGCGATCGCACCCGGCTGGCACATTTACGGCCGTCCCTTGCCACAGGATTATCAACCCACCACGATCAAGTTCGACGAAACGCTCGTCGCCGCTCAATCACTGCGTTTTCCCAAACCGAAACCGGTCGATTTCAAGACGCTGGGTCAGACGTTGCCGGTTTATGAAGGTGACTTCAGCGTGCCAGGCGTCGTCGTGCTTAAACGCAATCTGACCGCCGGCGCGCATCAACTGACCGGCAAATTGAGCTTCCAGGAATGCAACGACATGGAGTGCAAAATGCCGCGGACGGTGTCGTTCGCGTTGCCGATCACGGTGCGGACCGCCGCGCGCTGAACTGGACAATTAAACGCGGTTCAAACAGGGCGGGAGTGCAACTCACGCCCGGTTTCGACTACGCCGCGCTCCGTCTAATTAAGACCATAAGCGCGGGCGACATTCTCACCGAGAATTCCTCTGCGGCCCAAATCGTTCATGGGTTTGACCATCTCGGCCAGTTCCTCCAGATAATTCCCCGGATGATCGGGATGCGGATAGTCGCTGGCCCAGAAGAATTTATTCTCGCCCACGAGCGGCATCAGACCGGCGATTGTGCGTTCGTCCGGATCGGCGGAAATAAAGCATCGTTCTTTAAAATAATACGAGGGCTTCTCCTTCAAACGCACGGTTTGGGCGATCGTCGTGCCGTTGAAAACGGCGTCGGCGCGATCAAGGAAATAACCGATCCAGCCCGCGCCGGATTCGAGCACCACCACCTTCAGTTGAGGAAAGCGATCGAACACGCCCATTTGAAAAAACGTCGCGAATGCATGCTGCACGCCATGGCCCGCGAAGATGTCGTAGTACCAGGCGGCCCAGCCGAAATGGTCGTAGCGATGATGGAGGCCCCACAAGGGCGGTTCCAGTGTGGGATGGACCGCCAGCGGGACATTGGCTTCCGCCGCCACAGCAAAGACGCGATCATGCGCACGATCGCCATGCGGCACGCGTGAAATTGTGAAGGGTGCCACGAAGGCGCCCTTGCAGCCATCCTTAATCGCGCGTTCCAACTCGCGCGCCGCCTCTTCGGGCGCGCCCAGCGATAAGTGTGCAATCGGAATCAGGCGCCCGCCCGAATCACGGCAGAAATCCGCAATCCACCGATTATAGGCGCGGCAATAGGCGGCCGAAATCTCAGCGTCGACGGTCTCGCATTCCCATAACAGTCCGATGGTCGGATAGAGGATGGACTTCGCCATGCCTTCCCGGTCGAGCAGTTGCAGGCGTTCTTTCATATCCATGGTGCCGAACGCCGCGCCTTTTAAATAAGTGTCCTCGGGCCGGAATTTCTGAAAGCGCAATTCGTCGGCGCGCCCGGCGTTGACAAATTCCTCACGGTGGCGCCGCGCCTCTTCGACCTGCTTGCCCATCCCGCCCAACGTGCCAAGCTGTCCATGGCGCGTCAGATTGGCGCGCTTTTGATCAACTTCCAGGTATTCAAACCCGTCCTCGCCGACGCGGATGCGGATGGCGCGGCCGCGGTATTTCGCTTCGAGATATTTCTCCCACAGATCGGGCGGTTCCAGAATGTGCCCGTCCGCATCGATCACCAAGGCTTCCGTTCTCATCACGTTCACTCCCGTTTTGGTAAACGTCGTTTTTCTAAATCATATCGGCCCGATCAAAAAAGCGCGAGTGGATTGACCGGCGATGCGGTGCCGCGCTTGAGGATCAACGGCGCCATCGTGAATTGGAATTCGTAGCGGTGATGCCGCGCGCACGCCGCCGCCAGCGCCTCGAGGTCCGTGTTGTCGATCAGATGCACGCCGAGCATCACCAGCACGCAGGTATGGATCGGCATCGCCAATTCTTTATAGCCGCTCGGCACCACGTCGCTGACGCCGTCCGAGCCGAGTACGGCCACCCGGCGCTCGTGCAGCCAGGGCAGGCAGGTGGCGTCCAGCCCGGCCAAGCCCTCGCGAAACGCATCCCATCCGCCTTTTTGCTTGCGCCGACAATCACGGCCGGTGCGGATCAGCAAGACATCGCCTTCCTCGACTTTCACCTTGTGATCTTTTTCGGCGGCGTCGAGGTCCTCGGGGAAAATGCGGTCGCCCAGTTCAAGCCATTCGACCTTTTTGATTTTCGGAATATCGAGCAGCACGCCGCGGCTGATTACACCCTGGCTGGTCACATCAATGGCGCATTTTAACGCTCCGTGGGAGCCGACTTCGGTGGCGGCGAAGCCGTTGTACATCTTGCCCTGCCAGAACACATGGCACAGTGCGTCGAGATGCGTGTTGGCCAAGCCATGCGGCGCGATGGCGAAATAGTCGCCCGCGTAGGGCAGGAACTCGCGATCCGAATCGGCGCCGACCTGGGTCATCAGATGCGTCACCGGGGTGGGATTGTCCGGCGCGACCATAGTGGCGAGCGGCATCGCGAGCGAAACCGCTTCGCCGCTTTGTACCAGGCGCGCCGCCGCCGCCCGTTTTTTGTCGGTAATGAAATTCAACGCGCCGCGCTGATCGTCCTTGCCCCAGCGGCCCCAATTGCTGAGCCGCTCGAACAAACCCTTCACGTCTTCCGGTGAAAGCCTCGGTTCCATCATGCTCTCCTTTTAGTAGCTAAAACAGCGCGAGCGGGTTAACCGGCGAGGCGGTCCCTTGCTCCAGGATCAACGGCGCCATCGCGAACAGAAACTCGTAGCGATGATGGCGCGCGCACGCCGCCGCCAGACCGTCAAGGTCGGCGTTGTCGATCAAATGGATACCCATCACCACCAGCGTGCCGATATGGATTGGCAAGGCGTTGTCGGCGCCGTACGGGCTCGGCACGATGTCACTGACGCCGTCGCAGCCGAGCACGGCGATTTTTCTTTCATGCAGCCACGGCAGGCAGGTGGCGTCGAGTCCAGCCAGGCCTTCGCGCCGCGGATCCCACGGTCCTTTGGCCTTGCGTCGCTGATGGCGTCCGGTGCGAATCAGCAAGATGTCGCCTTCGCCAACACGGACCTGGCCGAGCTTTTCGGCGGCCTCGAGGTCTTCGGGAAAGATCGCCTCGCGCAACTCGAGCCATTCGACCTTGCGGGCCTTGGCGATGTCGAGCAACACGCCGCGGCTCATCACGCCGTCGCGCGTCACGTCGATCGCACATTTACGCGCGCCGAGGCGTCCAACCTCGCGCTCACTGAAACCGTTATACATCTTGCCGTCGAGAAAGACATGGCAGAGCGCGTCCAGATGCGTAAACGCCATCCCATGGGGCGCAATTGCGAAAAAATCGAGCGAAGCGTATCCAGGCGGTCCCGCATGCAACATCAGATGCTGCAGCGGTTGCGGATTGTCGGGTGCGGTTTCGGTCGAAAGCGGCAGCGCCAGCGAGACGATTTCGCCATTTTGCGCCAGCCGTGCCGCCGCCGCGCGTTTTTCCGGGGTGATAAAGTTGAGCGCGCCGCGCTCATCTTCTTTACCCCAGCGGCCCCAATTGCTGATTTTATCGTAAGCGGCGCGAACCTCGGCCGCAGTCGATCTGGTCGCCATGAATGCTCCTCCAATCGCGGATCGCACACAGCAATGAAAATCTTAACGCAGCTCGCGGACTCTTCTGCTCGGCTGCGTTCCGCCTGGCGCTCGTCGCCAGCAATAACCCTTCAATCGCGCGTCGCCAAACTTCCGGGGCTTTTCCCGCAATCTCAAATGGACCCAGAGCGCTACCCCGCATCCGCGGTGACGCGTTCAGCGCAGGCGATTTTGCTATAGCATGGGTTTTGCGCAGACTAACAGCGGCATCGGCCTCATCTCTGCGGAATGATCCCGGGAGTCAGACCAAGGTGGGCAATCGCGATATCGAAGTGGCGCGCGCTTTTCATGAGATCACCGCGCATTCTTATACCAGTGTGCGTTCGGGCGGCCATCGGCTGGATTGGGACAACCGGCCCGTTCCCTACAAGATTTACCCCGACGCGGGCGCGCTCAATCTGCCGCGCGATCTGACCCTGCCGGCGATGCCCACGCTGGCCGCGCTGACGGGGGAGGATGCCGCAACGTCCGGCGCGGTTGATCTCAGCGCGCTTACGCGGATGCTTTTTTGCGCCGACGGCTTGACCCGGCGCAAACGAATCGGCGGCGAGGATTATCATTTTCGCGCCGCTGCTTCCGCCGGCGCGCTCTATCCGATCGAAATTTATGTCGCCGCCGCCGAGGTCGATGGCCTTGAACCCGGGCTTTATCATTTCTCACCCGCCGATCTGAAATTGCGCGGCTTGCGTCGGGGCGATTGGCGTGAGTTTATCGCGCGCGCGTCGGCGCCAGGCGCGCCCGTCATGGAAGCACGTGCCGTGCTGATCATGAGCGCAATTTTCTGGCGCAGCGCGTGGAAGTATCGCGCCCGCGCTTACCGCTACTGCTTCTGGGACACCGGCACGATTTTGGCCAACCTGACCGCCGCCGCCCGCGCCGAGGGCGTGGCGGCCGCAATCACTACGGCCTTTGAGGATGCCCGTCTGGAACGGCTGCTCGAAGCCGACGGTGCGCGCGAAGGTATCATGTGCATGGTGGCGCTGGGGCGGACCGCTCCCGCACGCGAAGCCGCGCCCGCTCTTGAACCGCTCGGTCTTGACACTATCCCGCTGTCGGCGCGCGAGACGGTCTATGACGAGCTTGTGAAACTTCATCGCGCGTCGCGCCTCGAAGCGGATGAGCTGGCGGCAATCGGGGCCGCGGGCGCCGGAACGGCGCCGCCGGGTCCGGCTGACGAGAGTTTCACGCCGGCGCCTTTACCAGCCGATCACGGGTTGGGGCTAGGCGATACGATCGTTCGCCGTGGCTCGACCCGCATCTTCGCGCGCGAATCGATTGAGGCGCGGGAACTGGCGACCGTAATGGCCGTGTCGGCGTCCGCGCAACGCGTGGATTTTCCAGCGTTGACCGACGCCTACCTGATCGTCAACGCGGTGGAGGGCATGCCAGCCGGAGCCTATTACTATCGGCGCCAGAATGGCGCCTTCGACCTCCTGAAACGCGGTGATTTCCGCGCGCAGGCCGGCTATCTCTGCCTTGAACAGGCGCTCGGCGCCGACTGCGCCGCGCTCATTTGTTACATGACCGACCTGGAACGTGCGCTCGCGGTGTTGGGTAATCGCGGTTATCGCGATGCGCATCTTGAGGCTGGCATGCTGGCGGGCAGAGCCTATCTGGCCGCCTACGCGCTTGAGCATGGCGCCAGCGGGCTAACCTTCTACGATGAAGATACGACTGCCTTCTTTGCTCCACATGCCGCCGGCAAAAGTCCGCTCCTGATGGTTGCGGTCGGAGTGCCCCGAACCCGCCACGAGGCTGAATGATTAATCGTGCCGCTCGATCATCGTAGTCTTAAAACAAAACAGCGGGCGCGGTTACGTCCGCTGTTTTGTTTTGTGGCTAAATTCCGGTTAAGGCAGGCTTGGTTGGGAGTGCGCTAGGATGCGCGCGGCGTCCAACGAAGCAGCTTCAGCCTTCGGTCCAACCCCACTTGATCTTGTTGGCCGCCACCTGCTCGGGCGTGGGATGTTCCAATTGCACGAAGGTCTTTACCTTGAACTGATCGGCGAGTTCGAGGGTCTTATGATTAAGCTCGATGTCGTCCTTGAACACGTCGGGTACGGCCGGTTCCTCGAAGATCGCCTGCCAGGGGCATTCCGGTTCGCATGCCCCGCAGTCGATACATTCATCAGGGTTGATGTAAAGCATGTTGGGGAAGTTTTGCCTATCTTCACCAACGTACTCGTAAATGCAATCCACCGGGCAGACACTCACGCATCCCGTGTCTAGACAGTCGATGCAAAGCCTGGTTATGGTCCATGGCATAAGCGCTTAGTCCTCTCTCGAATCCTTACGCGATTCTAACCTACATCGGCCCGGCGGCGTATAAAAGTCTCATCCGCGCGGTCCGCCCGGTCAATCCGGCTCCCGATTTTTTGCCATACCAGCGCGCTCAAGCCAAGCGCCCGGACGCATCGCCACCCATTATGAATGGCTGACCAAATGAATGGCTGACCAAATTCAATTGTCATCCAGATATTCCCGCCTGAATATCGTTCGCGTAGTATGGGCAGGGTCATGGAGCGGACCGCCGTTTTCCGTAAAGTGCCGGAAGGTTATGTCGCTTTTGTCGAAGAGCTTCCGGGGGCAAATACGCAGGCGCCGACGCTCGACGAAGCTCGGCGAAACCTCAAAGAAGCGGTCGCGCTGGTGCTGGAAGCCAACCGGACTCTCGCTGAGGAATCACTCAAGGGCCAGAAAGTGATAAGAGAGCCGTTTTTGCTTCGCAGCGATGAAACGTCGTGACTTGCTATGGCATCTGGAACTTCACGGCTGCGCTCTTCTGAAGGCGCCAATGACACCGTGTACGTGAACCGCACGAAAGGCAAATCCTCCACCATTCCACGCCACCGCGAAATCAACGATTTTCTTGCGCGCAAAATCAGCCGCGATCTGGAAATACCGAGCCCCGCGACGCGGTAAACTAGCGGGACGCTTGCGCCTGCAGGCCTTTACCGGTAGTGCGCCGACCTAATAGCAAACGAGGCTCGGCTCGACCCTCGATCACGGGCCCGTTTAGAATTAGATTGAGGTTCCAATTCATACGCGGGGTCCACATGAAGACCGAAGACAACGGCAAAATCACACGCACCGAAACCGACAGCATGGGTGCCATCGAGGTCCCCTCCGAACATTACTGGGGTGCGCAGACGGAACGCTCACTGCTCCATTTCGCGATTGGCCATGACGTGATGCCGCGTTCGGTCATTCGCGCCTTCGGCGTCCTCAAGAAAGCCGCCGCCGAGGTCAACCACGATCTCAAAAAACTCCCGGATCAACTCGCCGCTTTAATCGTTCGCGCGGCCGAAGAAGTGATTTCCGGCCAGCTCGACGCTGAATTTCCGCTGCGCGTCTGGCAGACCGGCAGCGGCACGCAGACCAACATGAACGTCAATGAGGTGCTGGCGCACCGCGCCCGCCAGCTCGCCGC
>JBOHWL010000184.1:0-18232 GCA_050736615.1 Binataceae bacterium (SeqCode)
GAATCCCGCCGCGAGCAAGTGCAAGTACTGCGGCTCCGAAGTTGGCCGTGCCACTGCCTAACTGGCTATCGCGGCCCCGGCAGCCTGCTGCACTTCACCTGTTACAATTTTGTGCGCGTCCATCGGACTCTACGCATCACGCCAGCGATGGCGCTTGGCATTGCGGACCAGTCTGGACTATCGCGGAATCGCTGGAGAGAATTTCAAGTTAGGACACTGCCCATGATTACTACCTCCTTTCACACTAACCTGAATTGTGAGTGGCAATTTTGGCGCATCCGCGTTGCGTGAAGCTACCAAGACGCGGTTCTCCTCTGCCCCCAGCGAACGCGATTCAAAATAGCGACAACACCCGCGCTTGAAAGGGTTCACAAAGAAAAACCTCAGGCCTCCTCGCGCATTGTCACCAATTCCTCCGCCGCGGTTGGATGAATCCCAATCGTGGCGTCGAACTGTGCTTTAGTCGCTCCGCATTTCAGCGCGATGGCGATACCCTGGATAATCTCACCGGCGTCGGTACCGACCATATGGCAGCCAACCACGCGGCCATGCCTGGCTTCGACCACCAGCTTCATAAACGTGCGTTCATCCCTGCCGCTTACGGTATGCTTGAGCGGACGAAATGACGATTTGTAAATGCCCACGGTGCCATGACGATCACGCGCCTCGGTTTCGGTCAGGCCGACAGCCCCGAGCGGTGGCTGGCTGAAAATGGCGGAAGCGATATTTTCATAATCGACCGCCGTTGGATTGTGATTGAAAAGGGTTTCGGCGACCGCCGCTCCCTCCGCGATCGCGACCGGGGTGAGATTTTTACGATCAGTGACATCACCGACGGCATAGATATGTGGCGTCGACGAGCACGAATATTTGTTGACGATGACCGCGCCCGCCGCATTAACCGCAACCCCGGCATGTTCGAGCCCGACTCCTGCCGTATTGGCCACACGACCGGTCGCGTACATGATCAGGCTGGCGTCGATTTGAGCGCCATCATTGAGTGTTGCGCGGATACCGCCGCCGCTTTTCTCAATGCGTTCGACAGTGTGATTAAAGAGCAGGTTGATGCCGCGCTTACGCATCTCGCCGGCCAGCGCCCAACGTGCATCATCGTCGAATCCGCGCAAAAATGGCTCGCCACGATGGACCAGCGTCACGTTCGCGCCGAGGCCATGAAAAATGCCCGCGAATTCAACTCCGATGTAGCCGCCGCCGACAATAATGACGTTTGATGGGAAGGCCGGCAGGAAGAACGCTTCATTCGATGTGATCGCCATCTCGCCGCCCGGCACGGATGGAAGCACGGGCCGTCCTCCGGTTGCCAGCAGGATGTGTTCGGTCGTGTAGCGGCGGCCGTTCATCGCAATAGTATGGCCGTCGAGCAATTCGGCGTGCCCTCGCATGATGGTCACACCCGCTTGCAGGAGCAGCCGTTCGTAAACGCCGTTGAGGCGCGCGATCTCACTGTTCTTGTTGGCGAGCAGTTGCCGCCAATCGAAACTGCGCGGGCCCACCGTCCAGCCGAATCCCTCCGCGTCCGCGAATGCCTCACTGAACTCGGAGGCGTAGACCAGCAGCTTTTTCGGAATACAGCCAACGTTGACGCAGGTCCCACCAAGGTAGCGTTCTTCGGCGACGGCCACCCGCGCGCCAAATTTCGCCGCCATCCGGCTGGCGCGTACTCCGCCGGAACCAGCGCCGATTACGAAAAGGTCAAAGTCACAGGCGCGATTCATCGTCACTCCTTGTCGCGAAAACCATAGCAGGCGGTGCCATTGGACGCCTACCATGTTGTGAATTTCACGGGCCACGCGGATATCCGGGAGAATTCGCACTCCGCTGGAATTCAATTCGATCTGCGCGGGTACGTCGTTATTCTACGCTCAGGAACTGGCGCGATCCGCTTACGCAAGTTCGTCGAATAGTCAATCGACGGACTTGAATAGTTAAATGTGCTATAGCAGCAAAATTGAATTGGCCTTCGACGTGGCCTGGCTGCCGTTCAATATGCACGCCGTTGTTCGATCCATTGGCGGGCCAAAACTGGAGATTTCAAGCCGGAACCGTGCCTACACGCTTGTTCCGATAAGCACTTCGCTCAGATGGTAATCATTATCTCGAATTTCTACCTGTCGGAGCCCGAGTACAAAAATCTCGGCATCAATGTTTACGGTCCGATGTTTGAGATGGCGGTCGCGCTCACACCGTTCCCGTCGGTGCGACGAACCTGGCACGCCTTAGTCCATGATCTTGAGGCCGAACGCCGACAGCCCGAACCGATGTGGCTATTCACGAATGCGCCTGGCTTCAATCCGGCAGACGGCCGAGTATTGAAGCCAGGCGGCTGCTGGAAGCGCGGTCAAGGCCACCTGCGGCGAGCCTTTCGAAATATTCGCACACCGCAAGGCGAATGAACTTTACTGCCGCGACGCGTCCGGCGCTGACCTGTTCAGACGCGAGCCCACCGCCACAGATAATAATCATGGGCTCAAGCAATTCCGGGCTGCCAAACAGCGCCAGCATCACGTGCTCGGCGTCATCCAGCCATGCGTTGAGAAAGCTTTTTTGCGCAGGCTGATGCGCCAGGTGATAGCGCAGCGCGCCACAACCGTAGCTGGTGTGGCGAGCCGCATCCTGCATCGCGCGCCCCATCAGTGCGCGATCGGCGCGGCTCGGAGCATGGGCCGCAATCTGCCGATAAATAACCAGCAGAAACCCTTGCAGAGCGAGATTGATCGCAATCGACGCCTGAGGGTAGCTGTCCGCCCACAGCCATTCCTTCAGACCCTGCTCGGCCGCGACCGCCGCCCGCTTCAAGCCCGCGCCGCCATAGAGCGCACGTTTGCGGAAGGCTTCGAGCAAGCGCGCGGAATCGAGCATTTGCGCACACATGAAGCTTTTTTGCTCGATGAAATCCTGGTTGATGAGCGCGACCCATCGCGAAGGAAAATCCATCGCAACCGCGGCGCATTCCTGTAGAAACGTGTAAAGCTGGGAGCAGCCCGCTTCCAGCTCCGGTGACAGCGCCGCCTGGTCAAGCTCGGCCCATGGCACGTCGAGCGCCGGTGCCCAGCGCCTCGACTTGCTCTCTTCGTACAGCTCCGTGACGTTGTCCGACCACACATCGGATTTGCGATTCACAAGGTAGCCCATGTCCGGCAGGCGACCCCATTTTTCGCTCCCACGTGCGACCATCGACTGGCTGGTGCGCACGCTTTCGGGAATCGCGCTGTAGCCATAAGAGCCGAGGTCGAGGTCCTGGTAGGTCAGGCCGCGACGCGGATCAGAAGGGCGTCCTTTGACCTTTTCGGTGCGAGCCTCCATCCAATGCAGGCTCAGGTTGCCCTGCATCATCGCGCTCATCGCGTCGAGCACGGTTTGATCTTCGGTGTAGTCTTTGTCGGCGTAAAAGGCCATGAGTTCTAGAATTTGATGCCGGCTTCCTGGGCGGCGGCGCGGCCAATCTCGAACATACCCCAGAGCTTTGAGCGCTCGACACTTTTCCGTTCCGGCATCCCGCAGCGGTCAAGCCGCTCGAAATGCTCCTGCATCTGCTTGAGCTGGAAGGCGGTGGTGATACGCACGCCCTGCTCGATGTTTTCCTGTTTGAGACCACCCCCGGCGAGCACGATGAAGGACTCGGTCAGTTCCGTGGCGGCACCGCTGGCGAAGGAAATATTTTCAGCTTCGTCGAGATGGCGGTGAAGGATTTCGCGTTTCTCTGGAAAATGTTCAAGCACCCATTTGAAATGCTGCATGCCGTAGCCGACATGGCGCGCCTCGTCCTGCATCACGAGGCGGAAAATCTTCTTGTCGACGTCGGTGGGCGAGAGATATTCGCTGAAGCGAAAGAGCGTCAGCACGTTGCCTTCCGCCACCAGGTGAAGTGCCAGCGACATCTCGCTGAAGGAATCGGCGTCGCGCAAATGCTTTAGCGCCATCTCGTTCATCGGGCTGGCTTTCATCAGGCCATACCCGGTGGTCAGCGCGCGCTTGCGGAAAACTTCGGTATGGCGAGCCTCATCCATCGCCTGCGCCGCTATGAACGCCTTCACTTCAATGAAATCGGGATTGAGCCGCGGTAACCACATCGCGGGCGTATCCGTGGCGATCATTTCGACTTCAGTCAGGAAGGTCATCAGTTGCGACAATGATTTGCCGATGGCTTCCGGCAATTCAACGCCCTCGAGCCGGTCCCAGGGAATGTCGGTGGTTGCGTTCCACTGGCGCGTGACCGCCTCTTCGTAGTAGCCGTCAGTGTTATGCGCCCATAGCTCGCTTTTGCGCGAAACCCACGGCTGAGCGTCAGGCAGCCCCTCGGCAAGCTCGGCACCGCGTGGAGCGAATGAGCGATTATCGCGCACCTTCTCGGGAATCGCGTCGATCCCATAGCTGCCCAGGCTGATATCGCGGTAGATGAGCCCGCGGCGCGGATTTTCCGCGTGCGGTTTGACTTGTTCAGTGGCGGCGTTCATCCAGGAGAGGTCGAGTTCTCCGGTACGAATCGTGTAGAGCCATTTATCGACGAACTCGCGGTCGTCAAAATAATTGCTGGTCGCCAGATAAGCCATCGTGCGCCTCCCTAAAAACTGACCTCGATCTGGCTGCTCAAATCGAAGAATTCCTGGATTGATTCCATAAACCGATAGAGCTTGTCGTGACCTTCGGGATTATCGTAGGTCACCTTCAGCGCCTCGCCAAAATGGGTCAGCGTGTTGATGTCGTGGGCGGTATCGGCCTCGCCATGGCGCCGTATATTGTCGAGCATTTCGCGCCAGACCGCCGCCTCGCCCTCGATGACGAAATCGACCGCTGACAACTCAATCCGAGGCACCTCGCGCACGTCCTTAAGCTCGAACACCTCGAAGGTCAAAACAAAACTGCGCGAATCACCATTCTCGCCGATCACAAGGCCGAAGCTGGTATCGATGAAGCCGAGTCGGCGAAAGCGCTGCTCTTCGGCTTGCATCCTGAGCTTAAGCGCGTCGAAGTAGTCCGTCGAGGGAAATTTGACCATCATAGACAAATAGAGCTTATCCGATGTGCCGCACGAATTTCCACTGCTCATGTGCCGCCATGTGATCTGCCTCTGTGATGAAATTAACGCGCGCTGGCCTGCTTTTGCAGCTTCGAGCCGCTCTTGCCCGCCTGGGCCAGTTCATCCTTGATGATATCGTCGAAAGCCGACGGTGGCTGCGCGCCGACCAATTCACGCCCGTTGATAAAGAAAGTTGGAGTGCCGGTGACGCCCAGTCGGGTTCCTTCGGCCATATCCTTGCGGATACCGGCTTCATAAGTGCCATGGTCGAAGCACTGATCAAAATTCTTGGTGTTGAGTCCCAGCTTTTTCGCGGTCGCTTTTAAATCGGCGGGCGCCAGCTTCGATTGATCGGCGAAAAGCGCATCATGATATTGCCAGAACTTGTTCTGCGCGCTGGCGCAACGTGCCGCCTTCGCGGCGTCCATCGCATGTGCGTGCATGCCGAGCGGGAAATCCATGTAAATCCAGCGCACCTTGTCGCCGTACTGGCTTTTAACCGCATCAATTGAATTCAGCGCGGCCCGGCAGAACGGGCATTGGAAATCGGCGAATTCCACGATTGTAATCGGCGCTTGCGCGGGGCCTTGCATCGGATTCCCGGCGGTCGCGACTGCGACTCGCGGTGGTTTGAGCGCGATTTGCAGCGGATTTTTCGCGCGCAGGGTGTCAAAGATATGCGCGCGCGCCTGATGGTCCTGTTGGCGTTGCAAAGCGGCCATCAAAGGCGTCTTTATCTTGTCGAAGGGCTGCGAAATCTGGGATTTGTGCTGATTATAGAACTTTTGCGCATCGGCCTCGGTGACCTTATGCGATCCGGCCTGTTTGAGTTCACGGTCGAGATACTGGCTTGAGCTCATATGAGCCTGACGGGCAGCTTGATCCAGCAGGTATTGATCGGCGATTTTATCAATCGCTTGTTTGCGCATTTGATAAAGCTGATCGGACGGGATCTGCTTGAGCACTTCGTTGAACACCTGGGCATCCATTTCATGCCGGGTAATCCTATGCTGACCCACTGTGGCAACGACCGCGCCATTGGCCGGCGCCGCATCCGCATTGCCTGATGCACTCCAGGCCGCGGACGACGCGGCCAACACCAGCGTGATGATCGCGAGCATCATGATGCCGCGGACCACAATTTCCGACCGCCATAAGCCTGATCGCTTAACCATCCGTTAATTCCCCTTCGAAGAGGGCACCTGCGCCCTTCGCTGGCGACCAGCCTACCATTAGGCGCCGGCAATGTCGCGACGGCATTTCACGGATAATCGAGATGCCGTTTGAGGATTAAGCGCCGGGCCGGGGCATGGCATGGCAAGCTGCGGCGAACCTGAATCATGCGACCGCTTCAATGCGAGCGATTTTTTCAATAAGTTATCGGCATTCGAAGCGAGAGTGGCGGAATGGCAGACGCGCCGGACTTAGGATCCGGTGCCGCAAGGCGTGGGGGTTCAAGTCCCCCCTCTCGCACGAGGGATTTTCCTCGAATAGCCGCCAAGTGTTGCCTCCAAAAGCCTCAGTATCGCCAGCGCCAATCGTCGGCGTTCCAACTGTATCTTTCAGAAACCAAGCGGGGCACACGCGCGGTGATAGCGCGGCTGATGGTGGTTTGCTTGTTCGCCACGGCGGAGCTGCTCAGTGGCTGCGGCTCTATTCCAAACGCGAGCGCCTGGTTGCACACCAATCCACTTTACCTGGCGGATCCGAGCTTTGTCGGACCCCATGGACCGCTAACCGCGCGCCAGGGGCGGCGGATCATCGACCGTTTGAAGGAACATCAGCAAACGCCGAGCGATATTCTCAAGCGCCACCTCATGTTCGAACAGGCGCTCAGCGATGTCCCCCTCGTGCTCGGAAATAAAGTGACCCTGCTGGAAAATGGCACGGCGACCTACAACGCGATGCTCGCGGCGATTCACGGGGCGCATAGCAGCATTAATCTCGAGACGTACATCTTTTCGGCTGGGCCGATCGGACAGGAGTTCGCCGACGCGCTTATCCAGGCGCGGCGCCGCGGCGTTCAGGTGAATCTGATGTATGACAGCGTTGGTTCGCTCACCACGCCGGCCAGCTTTTTCGAGCGAATGCGGCAAAATGGCATTGCGGTGGTGCAGTACCGGCCGGTCAATCCATTCGAAGCGACGCTCAATTGGTCGCTCGCCCACCGTAATCATCGCAAGATGCTGATTGTCGACGGTCGCATCGCCTTCACCGGCGGCATCAACATATCGGAGGTTTACGCCAGCGGCGTGCGCGGCGTCGCCTCGAAGACCCCGTTCGCTTATTGGCGCGACACCGATGTTCAGCTCGAGGGTCCGGTGGTTGCCCAATTCCAACGGCTTTTCGTCGACGAATGGCGCTATCAAAAAGGGCCGCCGCTCGGCTCTCACGATTATTTCCCGAAGCTTGAACGGCGCGGCAATCAGATCGTGCACGTAATCGGCAGCGTGCCGGAACGGTTCAGCCTGATTTACGTGGTGTTGATCTCGGCGATAGTGAATTCCGAGACCAACGTGTATATCACCGACGCTTACTTTGCCCCGGATGATCAGATGCTGCACGCGCTCGAGCATGCGGCCCGTCGCGGAGTTGACGTGCGGCTGCTGCTGCCGAGTCAAAGCGACGAGCCATTCATCGTGTCGGCCGAGCGTTCACACTATCAAGCGCTGCTAAAGGCCGGCGTGAAGATTTACGAGTGGCAGGGCGCGATGCTGCACGCGAAGACCGCGACCATAGATGGCGTCTGGTCAACCGTTGGGACGTCAAATCTGGACTGGTGGAGCATCGCGCGCGATAACGAACTCAACGCCATCATCCTCAGCCATTCATTCGGCAACGAAATGAATCTCATGTTCAAGAACGACCTGGAGAACGCCAGGCAAATCGAGCTCGGCCAATGGAAGCATCGCGGCGTGCTCGAGCGTCTCGATGAGGCCGGTGCCTGGGCGATTGAGCCGCTGTTGTAATTTAATCCGCGCCGCCGTGCGGCAATGGGCCGTGTCGGCGAATATGGCTGATGACGTCAGCGAACGGTTCAACGCGTCAGGTAAATAAAAAATTCTGGGGGACGGAGCACATGCCGATTTCAGTACGGAAGTTGAGCCCGGTGATTGGCGCCGAAGTCGAAGACCTCGACCTCTCGCTTCCGCTGAGTGACGAGCGGCTCGGCGAGATTCATGAGATGCTGTTAGAGAACCTGGTGCTTTTCTTCCGCAATCAGCATCTGAAGCCGGACCAGCACAAGGCCTTCGGCCGGTGTTTCGGCCCTCTGCATATCCATCCTGCCCCGCTGGGCGTCCTTGAGGGCCATCGCGAGATCGTGATCATCAAGGCGGACGAAAACTCCAGCCATATCGCCGGCGAGGAGTGGCACTCCGACGTTTCGTGCGACGCGGAGCCGCCGCTCGGCTCCGTCCTCTACCTCAAGGAGGCGCCGCCCGCCGGTGGCGATACCCTGTTCGCCAGCATGTATGCCGCCCATGACGCGCTGTCGGATTCGATGCGCCGCTTTCTCGGCGGCCTGACCGCGATTCACGACGGCTCGCGCAACTACCAAGGACGCAGACTGGATCCCAGGCGTCCGGGCGAATTCCCGCGCGCCGAGCATCCGGTGATCCGGACCCATCCAGAGACCGGTCGTAAGGCGCTATTCGTCAATCGCCTGTTCACGACACGCTTGGTTCAGCTCACCGAGCGCGAGAGCGATGTGATTCTTCAGATGCTCTTCCGGCACGTCGAGAATCCCGCATTTCAGTGCCGCTTCCGCTGGGAGCCCGATTCGGTCGCATTCTGGGATAATCGATGCACGCAGCATATGGCGTTGTGGGACTACTACCCGCATCGTCGTTATGGCCATCGGGTGACGATCGCAGGAGACAAGCCCTTCTGTTCGTGATGCGTCTATCTCGCGAGCATTTCGGCTTTTTCCAGGATTGGGTTAAGGCGATGGCTTGCCAGTCCGCGCTCAATGGAAGACCGTGAGCCGGTCGACGATACCGTCGGTATCACTGGACAAATGGTTATGGTGCGATGCGGCGTGCTTCCGATTACGCACCGGATCAACCGTTCGCGAAGGCGAGTTCCCCTCGGTATGCAACCTGACCGCGGTGAAACGCACCGGATGCATAGATCTGATTTTTGGAACTTCCGAGGAAGGCGATCTACTGGAACAACCCAGGAGATATGACCCTTCTTCTCGAGACCGGTACGTGTATTTCGACGGTTGCGGCGACCTCGATGCTCGCGGGAAAGGCGCTCGTGCGTGTAGTACGGTACGCGAATTGACGATCAATGATCCTGCTTCGGGATCCGGCACAAACCGTGACTTGCCCAGGGCTATTCTCATGACGATTATGGGCTGGCTGCCGCGTATAGTTGACGCCGTCTCTGTGTGACTTGGCATGAGGCGCCGACCTTGCCAAAGTCAGCATGCAGAAGAAAACCATTGACTGCAAAAAGGTGACAGGCCTTATGAGAAAAAGCGGTCTGGCGCTTATTGCGTTGTGCGGCACGTTGCTGTGGGCGGGTGCTGTATATGCCCAATCCGCCGAGGGTTCGGCGGGGGCTCAATATGACCAATCGGCCGCAGGTTCAAGGGAGGGTCTGTTGGGCCGATTTGCCAAGGGTTGCCGGCCATTTTTCAAACGTCAGAGGTTTCCGGCCACCGGGCAGACGACCTCCTACGCGGCGGGCGATGACGGTGCCATCAGGGCCGGGGCACCGCTCAGATACCGGGACAACGGCGACGGCACGATCACCGACCGGAACACCGGACTCATGTGGGAGAAAAAGGATCAGTCCGGCGGGCCTCACGACTGGAACAACACCTACCCGTGGGCCCGGACGTGTTCGAACAGTTCCACCACCTTGTGCGGCACCGACGCGGATTGCTCGAGCGGTGGGACGTGCAATGTCTCAGGCGGCCAGATGACGATCTTCCAGTGGGTCGCCCAGCTCAACACCCCTCCATGCTTCGCCCACCACTGCGACTGGCGGATCCCCAATGTCAAGGAACTGCAGAGCATCGTGGACTACGAGACCTACCTCCCGCCGGTGGATGCGGCGTTCAGCAACAACTGCACATTAGGCTGTACGGTGAATGGCGCCAACAATACTAGGGGGTGCAGTTGCACGCAGTCCGCCGGCCCATCGAAAGGCTATTACTGGTCGAGTTCGACCTACGCACCCAGTCCGATCGTCTCCCCTCCCGGTTCGATGCTCGCGTGGGGCGTGCTCTTCGGCGACGGCGACGTGCTCAGCGCCGGTAAGACCGACCACGACTACGTACGCGCGGTGCGTTGTGGCTTTGTGAGGTCGCACATCCGCTGATTTTTTTATTGACCATTTGAGGGGATTTGAGCGCGCAGCCCTCACTCTGGGTTTATGATCGAAAAATCACAGATCAGCCAGACCAGAGTTCCGCGCGGCTACGCCCGCTCCTCGTTCATTTTAGGCGGCCTTTCCGGCCTCGCGCATCTTCCAGCGTGTGGCAAAGTATTGTCATGGACTACGCGGTTACTGTCACCGACCGTCGCGTGGGCGGTGCATCGTCATCGACGACCAGCAGCGGATCATAATCGTTGTCAGGCCCATAATCGCCACGAGCCTTCGAGCCAAACAGTATACGCGTTCCGGCTCATAGGCCCGAACCAGGCGCGTGACGATCTCCTGCAAATCCGAGTCTGCGCCCAGTACTCCCTTTTGAATCCGTTTGAGGTTCATCGCGCTTTCTGTATAATCTTACTCAGTGTCTTACCATGAGTGAAACAACCAGGCTGTCAACCAAGGGACAGGTTGTGCTCCCAAAATCGCTGCGGGCCTCGCGGCGATGGAGGCCGGGCACGGAATTTATCGTACAGGAATGCGAAGAGGGCATCCTGCTAAAGCCAAAGAGCGGCGCACGCGGCGGGGGTTGGGATGCTTTGATCGGCTGCGTATCGTATCGCGGCTCGCGCAAAACGATCGAGGAGATGGATCAGGCGATTGAAGCGGCATTTAAAGCGCGAGAATGACGGCGGTCGATACCAATGTGCTCGTTCGCATTATTACGAGCGATGATAAAGCTCAGGCCGCCCGCGCGGCGGCTTTTCTTCGCGAGCAGGACAACGCCTTCATCGCGAAAACGGTCCTGCTTGAACTCGAATGGGTGCTCCGCGGCGCCTATCGGATTGGACGTGGAGAAATCGCCTCAGCATTGCGCGGAGTAGTCGAGGTAGGGAACACCGAGATCGAAGACGAGACGGCCGTCTTACAGGCGCTGCGATGGTTTGAAACGGGTATGGACTTCGCGGACGCGCTTCACCTCGCTTCCGTCGGTCGAGGAAATGCGTTTGCCACGTTTAATGGCAGGCTTAGGCGAAGAGCGCGGCGGTTGAAGATTGAAAATGTTGTTCCTCTTTGAAAGGAGCGTGCTATTTCAGTTTGATCTCGATGCGGTCCGCGAGGGCCAAATCGGCCAGGGCCTGCTGTAGCTCTCGTACCAAATGCTCCGCTTCGGCCGCGTCGATTTCCAACGAGAACGCCACTCCCAGGTTTGGTTGGGTGGCCGATCTTAATTTTGGGATCAGGCGAATTCCAACCTTGTTCCACGATTCCGGCGGAATTGAGCCACTCATCATGAGTGTGCGCGTCTGTGGTTGGACGCCATCCTCGCGTTCGTCATTTCGAGTTTCGATTTCAGCCGCGGGCTGATTGGAGCCGGATGCTTCTGACGGCAGCGCAACGCCGTCTGCCGTTTCGACACCGCCACGCAGGGCTTTGGCGCGATCCCGTCTGAGGAGAAAAACATCGGCGTCGAATGATACTTCGTCGGGCGACAAAGGCTCACCAAACCAGACCCGAATGAAGCCACCGCCGGGCTGACCCCCAGACGCCAAGCCAAAATCACCGTTCTTGACAAATTCGGGAATTTTGCGCTTGAGATATTCGTCGGGATTAATGACACGTTCGAGGGAACCGTCAAGCAGCGCCTGCCGCAAACTCTTGAGCGGCCACGCGCCAGTTTCCTTGAAGGCTTCCGGCCAGCGCCGTTCCAGATAACCCGCCCCTGGCGATTCGTTCAGCATCGCGTTCGATTTGAGCGCGGCGATTACCCGCTCGCACAACGACTTCGAGCCGCTTGAATGTCCGGCGCCGAGGTCGATCTCGCCCAAGCCATCGGCGGCTTTCGGATCGGCGAAGGCGATGAAGCGGTAGCTCGCCCAGACTTCATCACGTGCGTCTTCATCGGCGGCCTTCACTTTATGGTTTACATCGCGCAGCTCGGAAGCCTCGAATTCGCCGCCGATCGCGCCGTCGCTGATTTCTTTATGCACCCGCTGCCAGGCGAGCAATTCTTCGACGCGGTCGCGAAGTTCACGCCCGGGCTTGCGGATGCACCAGATCAACGACGCCGGATAAAGCCGCGATGACTTGCCACGCACCTTGGTCCATTCGGCGAGTTTGCCGCGAAGGCGGCCATCCGCGTCCCAGGGCTCGTCTGGATCGACGAGTACAAGGTTGAGCAGCGGTTTGTCTTCCACATCCGTGCTGTCTTTGGGAAATGGCGGTCTTTGCACGTCGAGTGCGGCGCCAAGCCTGAATTGCCCCTCGACCAGTCCCTTCTCCGCCTTCTTGATTTCGGCATCGTCAAGAGATGCGCGCCGATCGTGAACAACTTTTTCCAGTTTCGGTTTGAGCCCGAATCTATAACCGTCCGTTCCGCTTTTGCGGATATAAAACGCCTTGGCCGCCAGCGCGCGGGCGGCGTTATCGATTGAGGTGGTATCGATCTCCGGGCCGCCTAATGCGAAGCGAAGCTCGGGTTCATGCGCCATCTGGTCGCTTTGCCCGCCGGAGGACTCGAAAAGAATCGCGGCGCCGACGCGGCGATGGATGCCCCTGAGCGGGCATCTGGTATCGGCGTCGAGCGCCGCGGCCTTGTTGTTCGACCCGACCAGGTCGCCCTCGATCGCGTGCACGAGATTCGGTTCGCCAAGCTGCCCCAAGACCACCGATCGAAAGTCGCGAACCTCAAGCGGCGCCGATCCCAGCGTTATCAACGCCTCCCGGCGCGCCGCCCGGTGCTCATTAGTGAACGCGATCGAAATCCATTGCGCCAGCATCGCCAGCGTTCCGCGGGTTTTCTGATACTGCGCGAGCGTGCTCCATTTGCGCTGAAATACCGTCAGCGTGGCGGGATGAAACGGATAGCACGCCTCGAAGCGGCCGCGTAGAAAATCGCGGGCTTTCGCTTCAGTTACGGCACTATCGACGGCCGTCCATTCCGGCGGCAATTCGGCGCGATGCTCGAAGCACCAGTTCGCGTACGCTAACGCCGCGGCTTTAGAGATTGATTCCTTGCCGAAATCGTCAAACAGCCTGCGCCGCACGACTTCGCCGATCTCCGCTTCGTCGTTCACCAGCAGGTCTTTGGCGACACGCTTAACGACCTTGGTGATGCGCTCCTGCCAGTCGCGGTCCCACTCCGTCATTTCGACCTGACTGCGCGGCAGGCTCACCACGCACGCGCTACCGCGCGCACCGGTCATCGCAACCGTGAGATTCTGGATAAAGGCGTAAAAGCTCTCAGCGCCGGCGCGATGCCGGTTCAGATAGTTCAGGACTTCGTCAAATAAAATCAGAACTGAGCCGCCGGCCTGGTCGATCACCCGGCCAAGCGTTTCCGTCCCCGGCGGCGTAATCTTTGCGGCCGATCCCAGCGTGGCAACGCCTTCATCGCCAGCGAGCTGACGGGCCACGTCGATCCACGGCGTTTCGCGCCTGTCACCGGGGTCCCAGGCATTGCCGACGAAGACCGCGACGCGCGATTGCGGCAGCCGGTTGATTTCAACCGCGCGCAACAGGTCCGTCTGGATCGACGGGTCCAAGGAGGCCGCATTCCTGACCGCATGATAAAGCGCGGCCAGCGTATGCGTCTTGCCGCCGCCGAACTGGGTTATCAGCGTGAGCACCGGCGTGGCGTTGATGGTCTCGCCGCCCAGCCGCCGCAGCACCATCGCCATGTGCTCGCGCAGCGCGCCAGTAAAGCAGGTGCGCGCAAAGAACTTGGTCGGATTCGCATAGTCGTCCGGCGCTGTGCCCGCGACAACTTGCTCCAATGCGATGGCAAATTCGTCGGGATTGAACGAGCGTCCCTCGCGCACTTCGGGACGCGGCTGAACGACTTTGTACCAGGGCTCCATCAAATTCCGCGTCGATGACCTATCGCCGCGCATCCTCCTGATAAACGCGGACGCGGCCGAGTTCCACAATCCACAGTTTGCCGTCGAGTTCTTCTCGGGCCATTGCAGCGATCAGTGTTTGGCAAAGCTCTTCCAGCTCGTGCAGCGAAGCTGAGTCTCCGCGGGCGCAAGACTGCAATTCCACGATAGTCCGACGGTTTGAACAGCAACGGATTGCTGAAATCCAGATCGAGAGTGACCAGCGCCCTGGATGCGTCGCGACATCGGCCGATCACCTCGTCATCGCTCGCGCCGCGGAGGCTCTGCGCAACCACCGTTGATGTATCGTATCCAGCCGGCTCAAATAACTGAGCGCAATTCTTGCCAAGATTTTCGTCCAGTTTGAGCTTCAAGGCTTGGCTTCGATGGGAATTTCGACGAATCGTTCGCGCGCCATTTCGGCGCCGTAAGCGATGCACGCCATCACGTCCGCCTCCTCAATCTCCGGATAGTTCTTCAGGATCTCCGCAACCGTCGCGCCGTTCGCAAGGAGATCGAGGATCAGCGAAACCCAGAGACGGTGTCCACGGATGCACGGCTTGCCGAAGCAAACCTTTGGATCGATTGCGATCCGCTTCAGCAGTTCTTCGTTCGTCATGGCTTTCCTACTACAGTCGGACTCTAATTTCGCTCAGAGCTCACTCATTCTATCCACGAGGATGTTGTTGATCTCTACGTCTGTGCGCTCATCTCGGTACTGCCAATAACATAGCATCGAGCAGGCGTTTTTCCTCGCTGTCGCGCGGATAGAGCGCCGAAAGCGCGTTGGCGAGGCGGACGAAATCGGGGCCGCGTTCGGTTTCGGCTTTGAGCATCGTCCGTAATGCGTTCGATTTACCGGCTGCCTGCAACAACATGGCGATATGCACGCGGTCGAGCGTCGTGTTACCGGGTTTCAATGTTGGCGCTTCATCGCGGCCGCCTGGGCCGGATTTTTTCCTTCTGGCATGCATCTCAGGCTGAAAGCCTGAGCCACTTACGGCTGGTTTGGTATCGCCGAGCAGCGAATATTGGGTTGGACCGCTGCGGTTGTGTTCGATAATTTCGGCCGCGCCGGCGGCGCCGTCTTCGCCCAGGAGCGATTCGGCGCGTTCACGTATCGGTAGCAGGCGGACGATTCCCTTCTTGTTCTCGATGATGCGGTTTTCCCAATTCTCCAGATGGATTCCGAGCGGCTGCGAAAAGCGGCGCACCACGTCATAAATCAGCGTCAGGCCTTTTTTCGGCGTAGCGCCGGTTTCATCATCATCGTCGGGGTCTTCGGCTCGATCGTTCTCTGAGGCGCCGTTATCCGCGCCATTTGGGCTGGTTGATTGGATTGTCCAAAGAAACAGCGCGGTAAGGCGGGAGTCTTCTTCGAGCGCGCCGGCGGCGCCGTTGCGGGCGCGGGCTTCGGCGGTGCCGAGCACCTGGCCGAGCGCGGTGCGTCCGACGATTTCCCAGACGTACGCGAGAAAGCCGCGTTTATGCGGTTCAGATGCTTCTGGATTCCCGCCGAGCGGGATTTCACGCCCTTCGGCGTCCTCGACCCGTGAATAACGGCTGTAAACTTCCATTGCCGGGCCGATACAGGCGAAGACCAGGTCGGCGCCGCGCACGCCTTCGGCGGAAAGCCGTTCCATCCAGTCGCCGATGCGGTTAGGAAGTTCACGGAAGACCTCGGCCCAGTCGCCGATGGGAGCATCTTCTGGTCGCGGTCGACAGACGAGATGAACACTTGCGAGCAGCATTGCTTTGCCGTCGCCCGATTGTTGGCCGCTCATCTTGTTTCTCATCTCTGTCTCAATCGGCCAAGAAGCGGTTATAATCCAACCGGCTTTAACCATTCCTCCAAGAAGCGCTTCCCAACCCTCGGTGGTCTTGTGCGCGAAGACTACGCATGCCGCCCCGTCCGCGCGAAGGGCACGTTTGCCCACGAGAAAGGCTTGGGCCATCCGTTCTTCGAAGAAGTTTCTATTCTTTCGCACTCCGGCTATAGCTTGAAAAGTCTCGTCTTCGATGTTCTCACGCTTTTTTGGCGAAAGCGGATTTTCAGGCTCGAAAGGATCTCGCAGGAGTTCAGCGGGTAGGATTCTCTTTAGCCAAACAAGAAAAAAATCTGAGGATTCCGCGTAGCCGATTGCATCGTAGTATGGCGGGTCAGTAAACCAAGCACTAGCAGTTTCGTCGGGCAATAGCGTATCGCAGGCATCTGCCAAGGTGACATGGCCGGGTAGCGCTCGGACCGACGCGACATTTTCAGCAACCTTCACGATCCAATCGACAGCACCGCCGAAAGCGCCAGAGCTTTCGGTCCATGGAACAGATTCGTAGTAGTCTCAAACTATCGGCAAAGCGTTTCGCGCCCACGTATTCCTGACTACGTCTCGCCCGGAATGCAGAGAGCAGTTCGCCGAACAATAGTCGGCGGTCCGGCTGACCGCCAAAGCTAACGATTGTCGCACTCCGTTTGTGCCTTGCCGACTGGACATCCTACGGACCGCGTCGGCGAGTGTGCACAGCGCAAGTTTCTGACGATTCGAAAAAATATCCCCCCAGGTCGCCACTCCATAGTTCGGGAGTCTCAGCCCCAGCGTGTTTTGCTTGGGTAGCAATTCGGCCGGAACGTGGCTGATTCCGTTAGGCAACTTCTCTTCGGCAAGTTTCGCGACCGCCTTGTGCGCTTTCCATACTTCGGCGTAATCGCGGTCCGTCGCCTCTCGATACTGTCTTCCGGTCTTGGCATCTTTGTGCGTCACGACCGCAAGCAATCGGGCCCCGCCGATACGATTGCCCTTCGCGTCGAAAATCACGTCCGCACCGCCGCGCTGCTCCCGCAACTGAACGCGCACGCGTTCGACTGGCAAAACTCTCTCGCATGCGGGGCAAGTCGCATTACCGCGCGCTACCGTCCCTGTTGGAACTTCCTTCGCGCTCTTGGGCTGGAAAACCTCGAATTCGACGTATGGCGTTTTGCCCTTCGGGCGTTTCACTTCATAGCGCAAGGCGCGCAGACGGTTCGCCTTTTTGCATAGCCAGAACGAGCGCACGAGCGGAATCTCGGCGCCGCAATTCGGCGATTCGCATTTGACTGTCCGCGACCATAAATAGGCAATCGGAACGGCCCCATCGGGATCGTGCGGGTAATACTGCGCAAGCTCCTTCTGGGCCTGCTTCTTGATTTCCGCGCCGGCCTTGCGCAGTTCGTCGGCGAGCGCCGGACCGTGGCGCGGAATATCTTCGAGCATCACCTTCAGAATCAGACATGCGACCGGATTCAGGTCGGAGGCAAACGCGTCGCATCCGAGCCGCAACGCCTCCAGGGGAATCGAACCGCCGCCGGCGAATGTATCAACCACGAGCGGCGCTTCATCGCCATGCGCCGCTTTGACCAGCCCGCGCCCGACTTCGAGATAGCGTGGATTGGCCGCGTTGTCCCAATTGGCGAAATCGCCGATAAACTTGAGCAACGCCTTGCGCAGCTCGATATCCAGTTTTCCAATATCGCGTATCAGCGCTGAAAGCAGCGCCCGCGCCTTGTCTTTGAAATCGCCTGGGCAATTCGGATCGCAGGGGTCGGGCAGCAGCAACGCCAGCAGCATCGCGCGGCAAGCCGCGAGCGGGCGGCGCGCCCACCACAGATGCAGCGTGCTCGGATGGCCGTGCCGGATGGATTTCTCGCGCGCGGAATGGCGGCTCACCACCGCAATCGGAAAATCCACCTCCGCCAACCGCTTACATTCCTTGGGTATCACAGCTTGATGAGCTAACCCTTCTTTCGTTTCCGGATGGTTGCTTGGTACGCCCTGTAGTCTTTGAGTGTAGATTCGAGATCCGCCACCGTCAGGCGTTTGATGAAGGCGACAACGTCATTCGAGTATCGGGTCAAGTTTCCCTCAGTCGCCGACCAGCAAAACTCTTTCTTTGCGCGGAAGTCATTTTTCCACGCCACAGCCTGAAAGATGTAGCTGTTCAATGCGCTGCCATGAAG
>JBOHWL010000185.1:0-2517 GCA_050736615.1 Binataceae bacterium (SeqCode)
GCAGAGCCAACTTCAGAGCCTCTACCCGATGAACTACGGCACCATGTCGCTCTCGGGCATTCTCTCCGAGCTTTCTCAGATGACGACGACGACGCAGGGTGCCTACAAGACCTCGATGGCTCTGCAGAATCAGGTGGCGGCTAACCAGCCACAGCTCTCCAAGGCGGTGCAGGCCGCGAATGCCGCCTCGATGAGCGCCGCCGGCCCCACAGCGGCAATCCAGGCGAGCAACCAGATCCTTGGCGCGCTCAGTCAGCAGCTCGGCGACCTGCAGAGCCTTTTGATCGGGCAACAGCGAGCGACCGACCAGCAGCAACAGCAGGGGGTCGCAGACGACGCTGCTGCGCAAGCGGTGCTGACACAAGCGACCGGATACACGCCCCCATCCGGTGGCGCTGTAGCCAATCCTTTCCCGTGAGGTTTTCACGATGTTATCGATGAAACTTCTGATTACCGCGATTGTGTTGCTGTTGATCGTAATAGCAGCTGCTGCCTATGAGGCCCTTTTGCCAACCAGTCAGGCGACAGTGGCGCCTAGCCGCGCACAGATCCAACGGTCGGACCAGGCCGCTCGATCCACGTTGGATAGCGCCTTGCGATATACGCCGCCGCCCGCCGGGCAGGTCGTCAACCCATTCCCGACTTCCGGTAAGTCGCGGTAAGGCGACCTGCCGATGACCAACTTCGACGTCATCAGAAGCTTTATGAATGCCTTTCTCAATGTCATTGGGGCGGGCTACGGAAACATTCAGCCGGACGTCAACTACCTTTTGGGTGTAATGATTATCCTCACGATCGCACTCACCGCCTTCCTGTCCTGGATGTGGGGCGAATTCGACGCGGTGATCCGCGGGCTGATCTCCCGCGTTTTGGTCATCGGTTTTGTGGGCTACCTGGCCAACAACTGGCAAACACTCACCGATGATATTGCCAACGGTTTCACCGACCTTGGCTTGCAGGTCGCAGGGGTTGGGGGGACAGCAGTTTCATTTTTGCAAAATCCGGTCAGCATTGTGAGCCAGGGGTACCAGCTCTTCGCGGAGATCGTTAAAACGTTGACACCGCTGGAAGGGTACATTCGCACCATAGAGAACCTCCCAACGATCATCATTTATCTTATCTGCGCGACCATCGTGATCATTGCGTTTTCGGTTCTTGCACTTCAGGTCTTTATTACCTTTCTCGAATTCAAGATTGTCAACCTCGCGGCGCTGATCCTTGTGCCGTTCGCGATATGGAGCAGAACAAACTTTCTTGCCGAACGTGCATTTAGCTACATGTTTTCCGCAGGGCTCAAGCTCTTTGTTCTCGCCCTCATCGTCTCGATCGGAGCGGGCTTCATAGGCCAGTTTACGGTTTCACCGACACCGGATTTCCAGAACGCGATTGCGATCGCGCTCGGCAGCGTGATGTTGACGCTTCTCTCGCTTTTCGGGCCGAGGTTGGCGCAAGCGCTTGTGACCGGCGGACCTCAACTCGGTGCCGGTGACGCTGCGATGGCCACCGGTGCCGTTGCCGCCGGTACAGCGGGAGCGGCCTATTACGGCACGAGGGGGATCGCCTCGGTCTCCCATGGACTCGTCAACGCGGGCTCCGGCGCTGCGGGCGTCCTTGGACGCTACATGGCGGCCGCCAATCCGCCGTCGTCAGGTGCCGCCGCCGGGATGCTTGCGTCGGCCGGAGGAGCTGCCGCGGCGGGGAGGGCAGGGGGCGCGGCGGGCAGCTCGGCAGGCACAGCCGGAGGCTCCAGCAGCGGAGCTACCCGCACGTCGAACTGGATGAAGCAGAGGGGCGGCTTTGACCGGCTCTCCTCCTCCGACCAGACGGCCGCGCTGCGCGCCTACCAGACGTGGCGCAAGAGTGCCGGCCCCGGCATGCCCTACGGGCTGCATTCCTATGTCGATTACGCCCAGCAGCAGACCACCGCGGAGAATGGAAGCGGCATCGGATCGGCCTCGCCCAACAACACCGCCGACGAGGAGATCTGACGATGACGTTCCCGAACCGGCCTCTCCGAACCGGAACATCGGCACCCCAGGAAACGCCCTATCTCCGCGCCGCCCAGGAATGGGATCAGCGGATCGGAGATTCGCGCGTGCAGGCGCACAACTGGCGGCTCATGGCCTTCACCATGGCCGGGGTGACGCTGATCCTCGCCGGCGGCCTCGTCTACGAAGCCAACCGCAGCCACGTCGAAGCCTATTTCGTGCCGGTCGACCGGGCCGGGAAACCCGGCACCGTGCAGCTCGCCGGCGATATCTATCGGCCCACCCAGGCGGAGATCAGCTACTTCCTCGGACAGTGGGTCGACCTGATGTTCTCCAAGCCGGTCGATCCCGTGGTGCTCAAGCAGAACATCGACCGCGCCTTCTCGTACCTCGCCGGACATGCGCGGGTCACGGTGACGCAATGGGGCCAGCAGAACGATCCGAGCAAGGGCATCGGGCACCAGGCGATCACCGTGAATGTCGAGAGCGTCCTGCAACGCTCCGCCCGGACCTGGCAGGTGGACTGGAG
>JBOHWL010000186.1:0-4228 GCA_050736615.1 Binataceae bacterium (SeqCode)
AGATTGGCTGCGTCGTTGCCCGTCGTCATGTAATCCGGAACCAGCGTGCCCGGATCGCTCTTGAGCCCGTAGATGCTTTCGATCTCGCCGGTCGCCTGGGGCAGCGCGGTGGCGAAAGAAGTGCCACCCGCGATCAACGCCACCGTGCGCGTGTCAACGAAGGTCGTCAATGGATTGATCGAAACCGGCGGATTAGTCGCATTGACAGTGGCTACCAGCAGCGAGACCGGACTTGGCGTAATGGTCGCGCCGGTCATCTCACTGGTGTACGTGCCGCCGCTCGCGGTTAGCCGCACCGGGCCGGTTTGCGGCGGGACACTCAACGTGAAACTGCCGTCCACGCCGGTCTGCGCGGTGGCGAGTTGCGCGCCTGTATTCGCGCCGGTTGACGGATCCACCGCGAAGGCCGTGACTGTGCTGCCCATCATCGGACCCTGGAACGCTCTTCCCGACAATCCCGCGCTCGGCGTCGGTGTGGGCGTCGGCGTCGGCGGTACGGGGGTCGGCGTGGGCGGCACTGGTGTAGGCGTGGGCGGTACGGGGGTCGGCGTGGGCGGAACAGGAGCAGGTGTGGGCGTCGCTGGAATGGGTGGCGGGTTGCCTTTCGCCACGCCTCTCAACCCGACCGCAACCGCCGACCTGCCCTTGGTCGCGTCGCTGGTGATTGGGATTGAATCGGTGAAGGCTCCCTGCGCGTAAGGCGCAAACAACACGGTCACCTGCATGGAGCCTTTGGGTTGCAGAATCGTCTGCCCGGCGCCCTGGGTGACGATGAATTTGGAGGTCGCGGTATTGCCCACACTTATGGTGAGCGGCCCGGTGCCAGTGTCCCTGATCGAAAAGGTCCTTGGTTCGGTGGCCGCCGTCTTGCCGAACAGTATCCGTCTGAAGCCGAGCCTTGCCGGCGCCACTCTCAACCGGCCGAACGGCGCCTTGGGCGGTTTGGTCCGTTTGACATGGGCGTGTTTGGCCTGCGGCTGGACGTCCTGGCCGAGGGCGGGAACGGCCGCACCGGTAATCCCGGCGATAATCACGCTTAAGGCCAAAGCGATCGCGCTCACAAGAAGTGCCAATTTGGATAGGTTCGCACGAACGCCCGATAGCGAAGCTCTGCGACGATCCGCGGATGGATTTGTCACGCCTTTCCTCCTGTGAAGCGATCTTGCCTATCGATTGCGGCAATATCGGCGCGTGATTAGTCATTACTAATCTAGACCGCCAGATGATTACATGGAGCTATAGGTCTTCATACCGCTTCGGCGTCACGATTTAGCGGAATGCGTAAGGGAAAATGAAAAATTTTGACTGTGCCCAGTTGAAAAAGTGATGCGTTGTATCAATCGAGGCGGCAGATTAGGTCAATAGCAATTACGAACTGTAATGAGATTATGATTGCTAATTATCATGCATTATTGAGAGTTATTTCATAAAATATGATCCATTGCGGTTTGATGATTCGTATAATTGCTTAACTTCGACTCACGACCCTATAGACATGTGAATTACGCGCCGTGAATCGCCATCGCTTTGAGCAGTGTGAGCGCGCTGACATTGGCTTAATCACGACGAGCTGCCATTGCCCCGCGCTAGAGCGCACAATGTGGATGAGAGCGGCGCACCGTCGCTTGACGCATGAAAATCAAATCCGCGGACGCCCAAGCCCAACCTATCCGTAGCCAATGGGGCATCCCGCCCTGGCCTCCATGTACGGTCGGAACCTGTCCCTTTTCCGGCGGCCGGGAGACCTACGACGTTGCGATCGTCGGTGGCGGCTTGACCGGCAACTCAGTGGCGCTGCATCTGGCGCGGCGCGGACGGCGCGTGGTGGTGTTCGAAGCCGGCCGCATCGGCGATGGCGCCAGTGGGCGTAGCGGCGGGCTGGTGCTTGAAGGGACCGCGCGTGGCACGATGGAGGGCGCCTCGACGTGTTTGGAAGAACTCGCACGCCTGGTTTACGATGAGGCGCTCGAATGCGGTCTGCGGCTACCCGGATGCTGGGAAATCGCCCATCGGCCGCCCGTGAAATTCCAGCCGCAATTGCCGTGGCAAGATGGCGGCTCGCCGGTCAGCGTGGTCCATACCATGGCCGGCGGCGTGGTTGACCCAATGGCGCTGGTCGGCGGACTCGCCCACGCGGCAATCAAGGCTGGGGCCGTCATTCATGAAAATACGCCGGTAAGGCATCTCGAATACGGCACGCCGGCGACGCTTGAGCTTGACCGCGGCCGTGTGCGCGCCGCTCATATAGTTGTCGCGCTCAACGCCTGGAGCACCGCCCTTGTGCCGGAACTGGGCGCGATGGGCAGCGCGCTGACCCTGGCCTGCGCGACCGCGCCGGTCGAGGATTCGCTCATAGAGGAAATCGGCCTTGCCGCCGGTATACCTTTCTATACGATCGATCAGCCCTACTTATGGGGACGCCTGACGATGGACCGCCGCATCATTTTCGGCGCGGGTCTGGCATGGGGCGAACCGGAAGCACTGGAATGGCTCGCGCTTGAAGCGCCGGCCGTCGAGGAGTGTTTTATCCGGCTTGAAGGACGTATTCGCCAGCTTCATCCGCGGCTGCATGACCTTGGCGCGCTCACCCGATGGGGTGGGCCGATTTCGATTCCGGACCGGATGACGCCAATTATTGGACATTTACCCGAGGCTCCACATATCTTCGTCGCCGGCGGCTATTCCGGCCACGGTGTCGCGCTCAGCGTTCATGCGGGGCGGCTGATCGCGGAGGCGATTACGCAAGGCGCCGCGTTGCCGAAATGGGGCGCACCGCCGCGCCGCAATGCGTGAGCAAGGCGGTTGACAGCTAGCCGGATGCGGGCGCATCAATCGCGTCGCGATGAAACTCAGGTCTACGTGGTACGGAGAATTCAATGCTGATCGACAACGTCAACGGCAATTACGCTTTCATTCGCGGTATCGATGCTTTTTCCTCCGGCGCCGTCGCGCGGCCCGGGTTCGAAATCGTGCATGCGGCGCTAAAGCCGCTGCTCCCGCTCGCGGCGGGTTTCAATTTGGTCGAAGCGCATCTGCGCGAACTCAAGCGTCCGCTCGGGGCGTTGTGCGGGATGGAATTGCGCATCCCCAAGGCCCTGACGCCGGCGCAATTCGAGGAGTTCAATCGCCCATACGTTGAGAAGCTGGCGTCATGGCGGTTGCTGATCGATGACATGAATCCGCTTGCGCGCACCAATGTCGCGCTCGAGGCCCAGCCGGTGGACGAAGCGTCGCTGGCTGGGTTTTTCTACACGATCGCGGCGGACGCGAAAGCTCCCACGCTCGTCCTGGCCGGTGCGCCTGAGATCAAAGCGCGCGGGGCCGGGCGCGCCGGAATCGTGGCCGCGGGCGACACCTCCAGCGAGGGCATGCGGCAAAAAATGGAATGCGTCTTCGAGGTGCTGAGCGCGCGCCTGGCCGAGCTGGCGCTTAGCTGGAACGGGGTCACGGCGGTGAACCTGTACAGCGTTCACGACGTTCATCCGCTGATGGCCTCGACGGTTGCGCGCACGCTCGGTGCGACCAGCCGCTATGGCCTCAACTGGATTTACGCGCGCCCGCCCGTCACCGGGCTCGAACTCGAGATCGACGCGCATGCCGTGCGCCGCGAACTCGTCCTGAGCTGAGAACTCACAAACTCTGTGCAGCGCGTCCGCGAGCGAAGTCGAAAGAGCTAGCAGGCTGTTGATAAATCACAGCCTGCTCCCCCTCTCTTTCTCCCCCGCAAAAGAGCGGGAGAGAAGCAAGCAGCCATCTTTTGCGTATGGTGTTGAGGGCATTGGGATGCGACTTGCGCTAAGAACGCCTTTTTCAACACCCTGCTAGGGGAACCTCTGCACAACTCGTGTGTCTGTCATTCCGAGAGTGTGTGAATTTTTTTGAATTGCCCGAGTTTACGGACCAGCGAAGCTCTTTGTCTGTCATCCTGAGCCGCCCGCGCAGCGCGAGGGCGTGTCGCACCAGCGGAGCCACAGGCGGAGCGAGCAAACGAGTCCGTGAGGTGCGTTGGACAAGGATCGACGCGAAGCGGTTGAATCTTTTTGACTGCTGAGCATCCGGACACTGAAGCAGAAAATCGCTCCGCGTCGATCCCTCGACTCCGGCAGCCTTTCTGAACGCAGCTCGCAGACTCGTTTGCTCGCTTCGCCTTCGGCTTTGCTAGCGCACTCGGGATGACAAAATTAAGGCATATCCTGGTTAAGCAGCCGTCAGTTCAACAGCGCTAAAA
>JBOHWL010000187.1:0-5202 GCA_050736615.1 Binataceae bacterium (SeqCode)
CGCGAGGCGCGCCCCCACCGGAGCCAGGAGGCGCCGAACGCGTCGGTGCGCCGCGTCACGCCGCTCGCTCCGTGACCCGGGTGGCGTTCGCGCCGCCCGCGGCGGCGATGCTAACGCATTTCACGCGCGCCTCGGGCGATGGGGGCGGCGCGCTCGATAACCTCGTCGCTATCCTGCGCGCGGGCGTAATCAGGGGCGCGGTGCGGATGGTGCGCGGCAAACAGGCGACGGTATGTCTGTGCGATGCGCCTTTGGGCGAACTTAACGAATTGCTGCGACGCTCCAATCGGCGCCGCTACGAACCCTTCGGCATCGCGCTTGACAAGCGCTATGCTTTCGCGGCGGGTGCGCGCCCGGTTATTTATTTGCCATGGGCGGAAGCGGAGCAACTGCTCGATGACACGCAAATGTGGCGCGTGGTGCCGCTTGAACTTAGCAACGATTCACTGGTTGATTGGACCTTCGAACGCGAATGGCGTCATTTGGGCGATTTGACATTTCCCGCACACCGGTCTGTCGCGTTGGTCGAAACCTGGCGCGACGCCGACGAGATTTACGATCGTTTCGATGGGAGCCCGCCGTGCCTGGGGGTACTGCCCCTCAGGGACCTTTTCGGTCGTTCCTGAGCCTGTTTGCGAACCCGTCCGGCCGCGCGGCGCTGGCGGTTGCAAGCGGGCTCGCATTGGCGCTCGCCTTTCCCAAATTCGACCTCAGCCTATTGGCCTGGGTGGCCTTTGTCCCGTTGTTGTACGTAGTAGAGGAGCGGCCGCTCAAAAGCGTTTTCGGCTACGGGTTTCTGCAGGGTTTCGCCTGTTTCGTCGCCTCGCTCTATTGGATCGTTATCACGCTGCACAACTTCGCCGGCGTGCAAATGGCGTTGGCCGTTATCCCAATGCTGTTATTGGCGGCGGTGATGGCGTTGTATACGGCGGTCGCGTTGTGGGTTTCGATCTTCGTCTCGCGGCGGCTGCGCCTGCCTATTTTCGTTACTTTTCCAATCGCTTGGGTGGCGGTCGAATGGGTGCGCACATATTTCCCGATCGGGTTTCCATGGAACCTGCTCGGCTATGCCGCCTATCGCAGCCTTGACCTGATTCAATTCGCCGAATTCACCGGCGTCTACGGCATCTCCGCGCTGATCATCTTCTTCAACGCGGTGATTTACGTGGTGCTGTTCACGCGCCATACGCGCCGCGCGCAGACCTGGAGCCTCGGCGTGCTGACCGCTCTGATGGCGGCGGCGATCATATTTGGCCGCTTTCGGATGGCCGAGCTTAAGCGGGCTCCCGCCGCCGGTTCGCTCAAAATCGCGATGGTGCAGGGGGATATTCCACAGTCAGTCAAATGGAATCCACAATTCCTGGTCAACAGCTTTAACGTTTACGCCAAGCAGAGCCAGACGGCGGCCAAACAGGGGGCCAATCTGATCGTTTGGCCGGAAGCGGCGGCGGCGTTTCTTTTTCAGCCCACCGATCGTTATCCGGTGCAGTTCGCCAATGACGGCGAGTACCGCGCACGTCTGCTTCAACTTGCCGCTAACGGTCATGTGCCGATCTTGTTCGGCGCTCCGGCCTTGGGTAGCGAGGACGGGGACCTTGGGTTTTACAATCGCGCGTACCTGGTTTCCGGCAAGGGTAAGGTCGAAGGCTGGTACGACAAGATCCGGCTCGTGCCGTTTGGCGAATACGTGCCGTTGCGCAGCGTCTTTGGCTATTTCGTCAATCGCGTGGTGAAGGGCTTCGGCGACATGTTTCCCGGTAACGTGCAGACCATCTTTCATGTCAAAGGAGCGCGGCTGGGGGTGCTGATTTGCTACGAGAGCATCTTCCCCAATCTGGCGCGCAAGGCGGTCAAGCGCGGCGCCGACATCCTGGTCAACATCACCAATGACGCCTGGTATGGGGAAAGTTCGGCGCCTTATCAGTTGCTTGCGATGGCGGCGATGCGATCGGTCGAGACCAAAGTGCCCACCGTGCGCGTGGCCAACACCGGCATCAGCGCGGTGATCGAACCCGACGGCCAAATCACGGCGAGCACGCCGTTATTCAAGCGCGGCACCGAAATTGAACAGGTGTCGTGGCGGCCGGAGCGTACCGTTTATACTCAAGTCGGCGACCTGTTTGCGGAAAGCTGTCTGGTGTTGGCCTGCGCGGCGTTGTTGGGAGCGTTCTTAGGTCCGCGCAGGCAAAAGCCGCTGGCCGCCCATGTCTCGCGCCTGCTCTCCGCCAACGGCACGCGTTAGTGTGGCGTCCCGTAAATAACTTCCGCAAATACCGCTGTCATCCTGAGCCGGCGAGCAGCGCGAGCTGTGTCGAAGGATCACGCGCGGCATTCTTTCGCCGCGCGATGTGCCGCGATTTGTTGAAAGACAAGTAACATCACGGCCGCAATGGCCGCGAGTCTCCTTCGGCTTCGCTCGCAGACCCGCTGCGCACAGAGTCTGTGAATTTTTGTCATTCTGAACGGAGTCTGCCGCCAGCGTAGCCGCAGGCGAAGCGAGCAAACGAGTCCGCGAGGTGCGTTCAAAAATAAGTGAGAATCCCGAAAAAACAGAGGAAAAGCAGAAAGACCGGGGATTCCTCGCTGTGCTCGGAATGACAGAAAAACAAAATCTTCACACACTCTCAGGATGACTGCCTGAGGCGGGGTGAAGGATTTATGGGACACCGCACTATTAGCGCGGTGGTTAATCCGGGGCGGCCAATCTGTCACAATACACTTCTCGGCTCACAAGCGGCCGCGAGGGAATAGCGAACTATGCTTAGCGAAATGCGCGAACAATTGAACGATTTTCAAACTCGTATCGATACGCTTGGGAGGCGTCTTTGACGTCTCCAAACTGACCGCCCGCCAAAAAGAACTTCTCGAACAGTCCGCCAAGCCCGATTTCTGGGAGCGTCCCGACGCGGCGCAGACCGTGCTCAAGGAACAGGATCGGATCAAGGCCCAGCTAAGCGGGTATGAACATCTGCGCAAATCTTTAGAAGAGGCGTCGCTCTTTCTGACCATCGCCGAGGAAGAGGGTGCCGACGAATCCGAAGCTGCAAGGGAAACGCAGAGTGCTTTAGAAGCGGCGCGCACCGAACTCCAACGCCTGGAATTGCAGGTGATGCTCGGCGGCGAATACGACCGCCTCGGTGCCATCGTATCAATCCATCCGGGAGCTGGCGGCACGGAAGCGCAGGACTGGGCGGAAATGCTCTTGCGGCTCTATCTGAGATGGGCCGAGCGGCGCGGCTTCAGCACCGACGTCGCAGACCTTCAACCGGGTGACGGCGGCGGCATCAAAAGTGCCACCTTCACGGTCGATGGCGACTATGCGTACGGTTATTTGCACGCCGAAGCCGGCATCCATCGTCTGGTGCGGATCTCGCCGTTCGACGCCAACGCGCGCCGCCATACCTCGTTCGCGTCGATATTTGTCTTCCCGTCGATTGATGACAAAGTCGAGGTTGTGATCAACCCTGCCGATTTGCGGGTGGATACGTTTCGCGCAAGCGGCGCCGGCGGCCAGCACGTGAACAAGACCGACTCCGCCGTGCGGATGACGCACCTTCCGAGCGGAATTGTGGTGAGCTGTCAGAATGAACGCTCGCAGCATAAGAACCGCGCGATGGCTTTAAAGATTCTGCGCGCCCGGCTCTTCGAGCTCGAAGAACGCAAAAAACGCGAACAGTTCGAGCAGTTCAGTAAGGAGAAAAAGGATATCGCGTGGGGTAGCCAGATTCGTTCCTATGTGCTGCATCCTTACCAAATGGTCAAGGACCATCGCACCGGGATTGAGATCGGCAACATCAACGCGGTGCTCGACGGCGCCATCGATCCGTTTATCGAGGCCTACCTGATGGGCGTGCGCAAGACCGGTGATCAAGCCACTCCCACCTGATTTTTCTCGCCGGGCAAACCGGCCCGCGTGTTGATTCCGGCAGCTTGCCGCGGCCGGGTTGTTCACCGCCGCTTGTAAGTGTTGAGGAACCTCACTTATAAGGGACTTGAAACGGCGATTTGCGAGGTGATCAGGCCATGACGCAAAATTTCACGATTTGCGTGGGAACGGTGGGCGCTGGCATGTGGCATAGCTCCGACGGCGGTGACCATTGGCGCCGCAGCAAAATGGAGGTGCCATTCCACGCCGAACCGGGTGAGATTCAAATCCGCAATCTGGCGGTCTCACCCCACAATCCCCATCATCTGCTGGCGGGTTCGGAAGCCGGGCTTTATCGCAGCGACGACAACGGCGCCAATTGGAGTTTGATCGATTCGCCGATGGACGGCATGCAAATCTGGTCGGTCGCATGGCATCCGCGCGACCCCGACATACTATATGCCGGGACCAAGCCGCCGGCACTCTTCCGCTCGACCGATGGCGGCAAGCATTGGGAACAACTCTCGATCGCCATCGCGGAAAAATGCCTGGCGGGCGCGCCAAAAGTGACCAATATCGTGTTTGATCCGCACGATGATCGCACGGTGTTTGCGGGGGTCGAGATTGACGGCGTGTTTCGGAGCCGCGACGGCGGCGACAATTGGACGCGGCTGCCGGCGCTCGGCGACAAGATGCTCAACCAGGATATTCACGGCTTGGCGGTCGCGGGCAAGGCAAAGTTGCTGGCGACCACGCCCGACGGCCTCTGGACGAGCCTCGATGAGGGCGATAGCTGGTCGCTGCACGGCTTTCCGCGCTTTTCCGAACGCGACACGATTTCGTACTGCCGCGGTGTCGCGCTGCGGCCGGACGACCCGGACGTAATCTTCGTTGGCAATGGCGATTTCATTCCCGGCAAGCGTGGCGCGGTGCAGCAGTCGCGCGACGGCGGCAAGAGCTGGGCGGCGGCGGCTTTACCGGTTGAGCCCAACTCGGTGGTGTACTGGATCGCGACCCATCCCGCCAACCCGGACGTGGTGGTGGCCAACAGTCTCCACGGCTACGTGTACAGCAGTGTCGATGGTGGCCGGAGCTGGAACAAACTGCGGCGCGAGTTCGGTGAGATTCGGGCCATCGCGTGGGTGCCGAACTAAGCGGCCGACGAGGCGTAGTCCAGTGCCGCGATAACGCGTTCCATCGCAAGGCCGCGCGAGCCCTTGACCAGCAGCACGTCGCCGCGCTGCACGAGCGTGGAGATGATGGCGGCGGCGCCGCCGCTATCAGCCACCGCCTCGATGTTTAGCCCCCTCGGTTTGCCGCGACGCTCCGGATGGAGC
>JBOHWL010000188.1:0-9495 GCA_050736615.1 Binataceae bacterium (SeqCode)
CAGGCGGAGCGAGCAAACGAGTCCGCGAGGTGCGTTGGACAAGGATCGGCGCGGAGCGGTTGAATCTTTTTGACTTTGGGGCATCCGGGCACTGAAACGGAAAATCGCTCCGCGTCGATCCCTCGACTCCGGCAGCCTTTCTGAACGCAGCTCGCAGACTCGCCTGCTCGCTTCGCCTTCGGCTTTGCTAGCGCACTCGGGATGACAAAATTAAGGCACCTCCTCGTTAAGCAGCCGTCAGTTCAACAGCGCTAAAAATTCACAAGCTCCGAGCCGGCGGGCAGCGCGCCCGGATTGGTTGCAAGCGAAATCTCACGGCCGCAAAAACACGGCCGTGAAATCCTTCGACGCTCGCAGGCTTGCTCGCTCAGCATGACGTCGTGAGGTGCGTGAAGGTGTTTACGAGACATCACATTGAATTTAGGGGGCTGGCGGCGCGGCTAATTCATCCAGAACGCGCGCATACCTTGAAGCTTTAGCCTGATCATTGGTGCGATCACAGAAACTGACTAGTGCCGCGAGCGCATCTCGATCGTAAGGATGCAATTTGACCGAATGCTCGAGGACCGCAATGGCGGCCTTTGTATCACCCGCGCTGTTCAACGCGATTGCGTAGACATAAGCATAGCGCGAGTCTGATGGGGCAAGCCGCGCGGCGCGAGCAAACAGAGCGAGCGCCTCAGTACTCCGCTTCTGACGAACGTACCAAAGGCCGAGCGCGTAAAGCAGTGAAGCATCGCTGGGCGTGCGTTGCAGTGCTTGCCGCAACACGGCCTCCCCTGCTTGATCATGCCCGAGTTCCCGCTCAAGGTCGGCGAGATTGACCGCGGCGGGACTGAAGGACGGGTCGATGGATAATGCCGTCTTCAGTTCTCTCTTGGCGGAAGCGAATCTTCCCTGCCGGGTGAAGAACGTTCCGAGATCCAGATGCGCTTCGGGCCGGTCGGCGTTAAGCTTCTGTGCGGCAACGTATTGCGCTGAAGCCCGTTCAAGCGCAGCGGCCGCATCCTCCGGCAGGGCGTCGAGCGGCACACCGGCGAGTGATTCGGCAGCCTCAATGCGCACCGCGCGGACCGGATCGTTGAGCAAGCCGACCATGATGGATGGAGCTGCTGTAGGAGTCGCAAGGCCGTCCGCAGTCGCGCGCCTGACCAGAGCCGACGCGTCTTCGGCGTGCTCACGAAGACGAACCTCGGCAACACTATTGAAAGTGGCGAGAAGCTTAATCGCCGTGGCTCGCGCGATCGCTGGCTGTGCCGGATTGGCAATCAGCTCAATCAGCGCCGCTTGCGCCCCGGGCGCTCCCATCCGGCCGGCCGCGAGGGCTGGACCAAATCGTTGAAAGCCGATGGGCGTGCCGCGGTACCACTTCGCGACATAATCGGCGGCCCATTGCGGATTCTTGTCGAAATGACAATTGTTGCAGGCGTTCGGCGTACCGAGTGTCACGGAAAGATCGGGGCGCGGGATCCGAATGCTGTGGTCGCGGCGCCGGTCGATTCGCATGTAGGTTCTGGAGGGCATGTGACATTCGACGCAGCGGGAGCCAGTCGATCCTGCTGGATGATGGAAATGGCGGGGCGAATCGTATTTCCGCGCCAGGTGACATCGCGTGCAAAGATGATTGCCCTCCGCGCGGAGCCTGCCGCTATGGGGATCATGACAATCACTACACGTCACCCCCGCGTGGGACATCCGGCTCTGTATAAAGGAGCCGTATTCGTAAACTTCACCCTCGATCTGGCCATCGGGAAAGTAGAGGCCTTTATCGAGCAACGCGACTCGATAGTCATCACCCAACGGCTGGCCGTGCACGTAGTCTTCGTGAATCTGCGCACGGCGCGAATGACATCGCGCGCACAGTTCCACTTCGCGATCGTTGTTGAGCGGCTTGCTCCGTCGCACCTCCCCGGTTGACCGATCGGTCCTCCATGAAACCCCGGCCCGTGCGTCGAGCGCGATTGTGAGGCCATCCGCGGAACCGGAGGCGGATTCAGGATACGCGCGCGGATGCCTGGCCCACGCCACGTGGCCGGACCCGGGGCCATGGCAGGCTTCGCAACCGACGTCGATCTCCGCATACGTGGTCGCATAGGTACGCCGGCGCGAATCATAGTTCTTGCGGACGTTGGTCGAATGGCAGTCCGCGCACATGTAGTTCCAGTTCTGATCGAGGGCCGTCCAGTACCGCGGATCGGACGGCTGAGCACCAGGATAGAGCGCGAACCAGCGTTGACCGCCGGCCGCGCGCGGACGGCTGTCCCAGGCGATCCCGAAGGCCTGCAGCCGTCCGCCTGGAAACGCGATCAAATATTGTTGAAGGGGTGAGACGCCGAAGGTGAATTTGATCTGATAATCGTGCGGGGCGCCGCCCGGTCCGCCGGTGCGCACCATGAACTTGCCGTCCTCGCGAAAAAAGGTCGAAGTAACACCGGCGTCGCTGAACTGCGCGTGCGCGAAGTCACCCAGCACGGTTGCGTCGGTCGCGGCTTGCATCGCGAGCTGATGATGCGACCCCTGCCAGCTTTTGAATTCGCTGAGATGACAGACGCCGCACGCCTTCGATCCGACAAAGGTCAGCCGTTGCGCCGCCAGATGTGGAGTGGTGACCGGGCCCTTTCGATCCGGCCGGGACAGCTCCCAAACGACTCCGCTCAGGGTCAGCAGCGCCAAGCCCGCGGCGGCGAGCCGGAACCATCGCGGGCCTGGCAAGGCGCGGTGCGAGGACGACGTGGGCGCCGCCCTGTTTGCGTTCACCTTGTTCCGCTTCACGGGGAAAAGAATCTTCCTCGCCGTGTGTGCGCCGCGCCGAAACCTTCAGCCCAAAGTCTCGCTTACTTGGGGCACGCTCCCATGTGTTGCTGGATAATTGTCAGGTCGGCGTTATCTGTAAGGCCGTCCTGATTGAGATCCGCCCAACTGGATTTGCCCATCGATAGCTGTGCGAACATCGCCCATTGCTGCACATCCAAATTGTTAACGACGCCGTCGAGGTTGATGTCACCCGGGCAGGCGGGTTGCGAGGCGAATAGCGCATTAAGTTGGGAGGTCAGCACGTCGTAGTTTTTTTGCTGCTCGGAAGTTAGTGGCGTCCCGCTGGCCAACAAATCAGAATCGGCCGTGTCGAGCTTGGGTACCGGAACGTCCTCGTTGATCTCGTAGAACTCCGTGCTGGTGGTGGCGGCGCAAGCGTTGGTGCCAGCGTTATAAGATTGGTAATGATTGATTACGAGTTTGTAGTGGTCATTGCGGATGGCGTAAGCCTCCAAAGGGTAGATGTAGCTGGCGATCGTCTGCCCGTGGTCGTGTTGCCAGACTGCGACATCGCAGCATAGGGGCAGACCCTCGGGCGGAATGCCGGCGGTACTGGGGTCAGTGGCGCCCGGACCCCACCATATGCCGTTGTTGTCTTCGCACACGCCCTTGGTCGGAGCGATCTGAGTGCATGTGGTCGTGGCATATACGCAGGGCCCGTTGATGGCGCCGTTGGCGTGCAGGTTGGTGCCGATCTGGATGAAATTCGTCGAGCGGAGGCTCGGCTGTTGCGGATTTTCGAGGTAAGGAAACATCGGCTTGGAATCGAGCGTGCGCGGCACGCTCTTATGCGCGTCGATGCCGGCAAGCTTGCCAATCAACTGAAATAAATCGGTGATGTTGACCATGGCACCCACCTCGCGTCCGGGCTGGACTACGGCGGGACCCGAGACGATTCCGGGAACCCACACGCCGGTTTGATAGGCGGTGGATTTTGCGCGGGTGCCATCGAAGGGCGGCTTGACCACGGAGCCGCTGCTGCCATTGTCGGTGACAAAGATGACGTAGGTGTTGGTTTTTTTCGGATGATAGATTAATTCGCCATGCGGACCGCGGCTGGCCAGCCCGGCTTCCACCATGAAGCGTCCGATTTCATAGTCGAGAGCCTCTTCCATCTCGTTGTTCAACACTCTTTGGTCGTTCACATTGGTGCAATCGAGGTTGCTCGAGTCCGGCTCGGTGCTGGGCAGCAATTGGCTCGGCGGCTGCATCAGCGGCGTATGGGCAGTCGCGAAACTAAGCGCCACCATCCACGGCTGATTCGCGGGCTGCGCTTTGATCCAGTCGAGCGCCGCATCGACCGGCTCGGTGCCGCGATAGGTCCGCGCCCGAATATCGGTCGGTGGTATCCGCTCGACCGACCCATCCTCGTTGTTTATATCCAGCGGCGACACGTAATGTCCGCTGAGCGTGTTGAAATTGATGTAGCTGGGAACAGGGCTGTTGCACGGCTGGTTGGGATCAAAAATGCCGCCTTCGTCCCGGCATACGCGGCCAGGCGCCTCCGCTCCGATTTTGCTGATCACTTTGCAGGTATTGTCGCCGGCGTAGCAGGCTCCCGTATCCGCACCGCCATGCGCGGCGTCCCGCACGAAGCCGCACGACCAGGTACCAATCTGCGCAACGCCTCCCGCCGTCGTATCGATCGATGACGGGTCGCCGGTCTCGTCGAGCCAGCCATCGAAATAATCAAACCCAAACGCATGCACCATGCCGTAGCCGTAAGGGTCGTTGCTCTGGATTCCCATGTGGAACTTGCCAAATAGCGCGCTCTTGTAACCGCGCTGCTTGAGCAGTTTGGGCAAGGTTGTCTCGTTGGGATTGACCATATAGTTGGCGAGGTCGTTGTTGCCGATCGCCGTGAGCACGTTGGTGCGAAACGGATAGCGGCCGGTGAAAAGCGCGGCGCGCCCGTTCGAGCACGCCGGCATCGACCACATGTTGTGGAATCTGACGCCGCCCTGCGCGATCGCGTCGATGTTCGGGGTGGCGGCGGGAGCCGTTCCTCCATAACCGAATAGCTGCCACTGATCGATGCCAATATCGTCCATTATGACCAAAACGATATTGGGACGCGGCTGGCTGGCCGCTGACTGTGTACTCGCGCCGCCACCACCGCATCCGATCAGGACGACCATCAGCATCAGGCTGAGCCGCAAAGTCCAGGCGAACCACTGATGATCAATCGGCTCCAGGCGAGCTCGGGACGGATTTGATGCTTTCCTATAGCGGAAGACAGAAATGTGGCGGTTTTTGTCTCGGATTTCCGTGTCTCCCATACTGAAGTTGGAACTCAGGTCTGAAGTAGCGTCAAATGAAATTTTAGCGAGCAAACTTGTCTCACAATTTCATTTTGTCATCAAGACTGGCGGGCGGCGTGCCCGATTATACCGGCACGCTGCCGGTCATCATAAAAAAATGGCTTCCTTCTTCCATATTCTCTCCCGATTCTCTCCCGCTTTGCGGGGGAGAAAGAGAGGGGGGCGCGCAGCCTGTGATTTAGCAAGAGTCTGCCAGCCAGCGCCGGCGCAATTGCACCGGCTGAATGGCACCTGCGGTTGAGCTAGATATTAGCCTGAGGTTAACTCGCGAGGGGAACCCGGCCAGCGGGGGCGATACTGGGCGGAACGCGGTGAAGCCGGAGTGCAGCGAGCAGGTGAGTCCGCGAGCGTTTAGAAATGCGACTCCGCGAGCCGCGCTCGGAACAAGGAGTCTGCGACATGCGCGTATCAGTAAAACGAGATGGACAGGTGCAATGCGCGAACGGGATCTGAAAGCGCTCGAATTCGACAAAGTCATCACCTTGGTGGCCGCATTGGCGGTCTCGCCGCCGGGACGCGTCACCGTGGAACAACTGGGACCGTCCGCCGACCCCGGCGAAGTACGCGCGCGCCTGCGCGCGACCGCCGAGCTGGTCCAGCTCCGGTCGCATTCCGGCGCCGTGCCGCTCGACGAGTTCAGCGACCAGCGCGACTTGCTGTTGGCGGTCGCGCCGCAAGGCGCCGTGCTGGGCGGCCTCGCGCTGCTGCGTATCCGGGATTTCGTGGTCGCCGCGCGCACGGCCGAGACATTCCTGCACTCGCGCGTCGAGCATTTGCCCCTTTTGGGTGCGCTGGTGCGCAATCTGGTCGCGCCCAAGGAGCTGGCCGACGCGCTGCTCGGCTCGCTGGCGGACGACGGCGCGCTGCTCGACGACGCCAGCCCTGAGCTCAAGCGGCTGCGTACGCGCCTGCGTGACGAACGGCTGGATTTGGAAACGCGCCTGGCGCGGTCGCTTAACGCGTCCGGGATGGCGCCGTTTGTCTCCGACTACCTGGTCACGGTGCGCAATCGCCGTTTCGTGCTGCCGCTCAAGCTGAATTACTCCGAACGGCTCGACGGGATCGTGCAGGACCGTTCGGTTTCGGGCGAGACTTTGTTCGTCGAGCCGATGTGGGCGGTGGAGCTCAACAATCGCCTGATGATGCTCGAACGCGAGGCCGAAGCCGAGGAACATCGCATCCTGACGCGGCTGAGCGCGATGGTGCGCGGTTACCTGACCGAGCTGCGGATCACTTTTGACGCGCTGGTCGCGCTGGACGCGCTCAACGCACGCGCCATCTTTGCCGAACGCTTCGGCGCGATCGAGCCGGAGATCACGGAGCACGGGATCGAGTTGGTTGATGCGCGCCATCCGTTGCTGATCACGAGCGGGCGCGAAGTCGTGCCGATCGTGATAAGAATCGGCGCCGGCCAGCACGGGATTGTGATTTCGGGTCCAAACACCGGCGGTAAGACGGTAGCGCTCAAAACTTTGGGCCTGCTCTCCCTGATGGCGCAAAGCGGTCTGCTGATTCCCGCCGCCGAGGGTACCCGGATTACCGTCTTCCGCGGCATCTTCGCTGATATCGGCGACGAGCAATCGATCGAGGCGAGCCTGTCGAGCTTCGCCGCGCATATCGTGAACCTGACCGAGATCGTCAATTCGCTAAGCGAGCCGGCGTTGGTGATTCTTGACGAGCCCGGCGCCGGCACTGACCCGGTGGAAGGCGCCGCGCTGGCGATTGGTGTAATGGACTACCTGAGCGCGCGTGATTGTATCGTCGCCGTCGCCACCCATTCGACCGCCGTCAAATTGCATGCGTACTCGCGCGCCGGCTTCGAGGCCGCGGCGGTCGATTTCGACGCCGAGCACCTCGTCCCGCTCTATCGGCTGAAGCCCCACACGATTGGCCAAAGCTATGGCCTCGCGGTGGCGCGGCGGCTCGGCCTGCCCGAGGTGATCGTGGGCGCGGCGGAAGCCGCGATGCCGGCGGGCAGCGCGGAACTGGCCGAGGCGCTCCGGCGGCTCGAAGACGAGCGCTCGCGGTTGCGGGCCGAAACCGAGCGGTTACGCGAACGCGAGCGCAGCCTCGCCGAACGGGAAGCCCAGGCGAGCGACACTATCGCCCGGGCCCAGGCGCGCGCGGAAGGCGAGCGCGAACGCATCCGCGGCGAAGGCACGCGCATGCTCGAGGAATTAAGGCGGGAGGGCGCGGCGGTGATGGAGGAAATCCGCACGGGGGCGAAATCTCGTCGTGAATTCGATCGCCTTATGGCCCGCACCCGGAGCACCGTAGATAGTATCGCCCCGCCGCGCGCCGTGGATGAGCCGGCGCGTCCGCTCCAGGTCGGCGATCAAGTCGAATTAGGTGAAATTCGCGGCGAATTGCTGGCCCTCGACGCCGGCCGTGCGGTGATCGGCCGGGGCGGCTTGCGCATCGAGGTGGCGCCGGAACGGTTGCGGCACGCCGCCGCCAAAGTGCAGCCGCGCGAAGCCCAGGTGACCGTCAGTGCCGACGCCGACCGCGATCGCGCGGAAGTCAATATCATTGGCATGCGCACGGCCGACGCCTTGCGCAAAGTCGAAGAATTTCTCGACCAGGCCTATTTAACCAATCGTGGGGAAGTGCGCATCGTCCACGGCATCGGCTCCGGCGCGCTCAAAAAGGCGGTCCAGGATTACCTGGGTTCATCACCTTATTGCGCGAGCTTTCATCAAGCTGAACCGCATCGGGGCGGCGCCGGCGCCACCATCGTGGAGCTCGGGGCGTAACCACCTCCGACGCCGCTCCACGGATCAGGCCTGAACAGTTCCGGGGTTTGCTCCGGTCGACTTTGCCATTCAGAAGGACAATTCCGGTCATTAGAGGGCAGCGATGTCCTTTGGGCCGGGCAAAGTCCTACAGACTCGCGACAAATTCTTCGCGGGCTTTCCTATAGAGTTCGCGAAACTTCATTACATTAGCGTCGTTTGCCTGTTCTGGTGCAAGCGGGGGCATTTCGGGAGGAATTATGTCCATACGAATTGGAATCTTACCGGCCTGCAACTCTGCGGCTTCGACCTGCAAACGAAGCCAGAAGAGGGCCAACTTCGCCTGCGGCCAGGGAATTGTGACTGCGAGACGCTGGTTGACTACAGCAGTTTTGCCGGGGGCTTGTTCAAGCTGGCCAAAAATCACGCTCAAATCCCATGCGCTTGGTTCGAAAGTCACGCTGTTCGCATATGACGAGCTGAAATCGTCTGCCCGTTTAAATTCCGTAGTAGCCTGAGTAGCTGTATCATCCGGCATTAGCTTGCCCCATCATTGGCAAAGCACCTCGGCCCTGCCCCAGTGTCTCGCCTACACTCATTTGTGAAATAAATATTACCACCGTTACCACTCCTCTCAATTGTCTCTGTACCGTCCGGTAGTGCCCCAGCCGCAGGCGCAGCCACTATAGGAGACGCCCCTCCGGGATATTGCCCAGATCGTTCGAGTCGAGGTAACTCGCCCGCACCCAGTGATGTCTTTTGCGGGCTAAACCGCAGGGTAGCCGCGCCTCCCTCCTTCTTTCGATTGAATACTGGGTCTTCGGAAAAGTCGGGCCGCTGTAGAGCTTCACGCGTGCACCTTGAACCCTCTTCGTCAATAAGTGAACCAAATGTTTCCAGAGAAATATTCAATCGACATCCAAGAGCGAACGCTATTTTCTTCAGGGTCGTCACGTTCCAACCCGAGTAGTTGACGTTTTCGATCCTGGAAATACCACCCTGCTTCGTCCCAATCGCTTCCGCCAACTCCTCTTGAGTAAGGCCTCGCTGCTCGCGAATCGTCCTAAGCTGACTCGCAACGTAGATATTCAGAAATTCATCGGCGTAAGCCTCGCGATACGATCGGTCTCTGAATTGCTCGATTTCATGAAGCTTGGACATGGATGCATCTCCGATTGATTGGGTCGCCAGCGACCTCGTTCCGTCGACCTTCGGCCAGGGACGGGGCGTTGGCAGGCACCAATTTGAAATTAACCTCCCGTGCCCCGGCAAGTAGCGTGTACTCCTTCTCGTTAGCGATCGGGCCCCGGCATAACAGAGGCCGAAGCATGACTTCTCCGTAAATCTTCAGCTTATACACATGCTTATAAATAGGTCCTTGCAGAAGCTTCGTACCTTTTGCCAAATCGTAGTCCATGTCGGAAAGAGCCTTCAATTTGGCGGACAATCTCGCGCGGTCTCTCTTACTCTGCGCCTGTGACCACGAATTGACGACATTCAGACCATGGTAGTCAATATAGTCCCAAAGGATCATAATAACAAAAAAGTGATATCATGGCCCCAACGACACTTGGCCCTGTAAGCGCTCGTTCGCTTGCATTTTCCTTAGAGCATCGGTTGTTAAGTAC
>JBOHWL010000189.1:0-42829 GCA_050736615.1 Binataceae bacterium (SeqCode)
TTCTTCGCTGCGCTCAGAATGACAGAGTCACCCCTTGTGCAGAGCATCCCTAGCGTTTGAACCATTCGGCGGCGCGGGCCAGAGTTGGAAAGCCAGAGCCAAGCTGGATCAACACGCCGTGGGAGGAACGCGGCGAAATATAGGCTTCGTAGGAGTTGGGAAACTCGCGTTCGTCCACCACGCGAACGCCTTGTTGCTTAAGCTCGGCAACCTTTTGTTTTGAATCGGGGACTTCGAATGTCAGGTGATGGATACCTTCTCCGCGTTTGGCCAAAAAGCCGTGGAGGAATGAGCGCTCGCCCATCGGTTCGAGCAATTCCAGCGTCGTCCCGTTGAAGTCGAATTCGAGGATCCTGTAACCGGCCTCGGGGTTGTGATGTTCGTAAAGAAAGCGCGCGCCGAGAATGCCCTCGAAGAATTTGCGCGCCTCATCGGCACTGCTTACCGCGATTCCGATATGGTCGAGCTTTCCGATCGGCCGGTCCACCATGTCGTCGCACCCCCTTTACCGAGGCTGACAGATGGCCGCGCGCGGGCGCAAGCTTGATGAGCATCCGCAATGAACACGGATGAAGCCTGGAAGATGCCGCCAATCGCCAAGGTTTACGAGGCACTCGGCGCGTTAAGTGATGGACGCGTGCAAATCGAGAGCGCCACGCATGCGCGCGTGACCTCCTCGGCGGGCGACAAAGTCTACGAGGTCGAGAGCACGACCGACGGCCGAACCATCTCCTCCAACGATAATGCGTCGTATTGGCAAGGCTATCTGGGTTATCCCGCGATCGCGGTGATGCTCGCGCGCGGATTGTACCATCCCGACGCGGCGGTTCTGGCGGCGCTCGGCGGCATTGCGTGGAAGGATTTGAACCGCCGCCATCATAATAATTATGATCGCGCGACCGCGGACGTGATCGCCGCCGCCGAACGTGCCGGCCATGACCCGGAGCGCATCAAGGCCGAGGCCGAAGCGGTGCTGGCGGCCGTGCGCGCGTTGGCGCCGCTGCGCGGCCCTCGTCGCCGCCCTCCGCGCGTGACACCCAAATGAGCTGGCGCCGCGGGGCCAGCGAAAAATTCAATACTGATGCTGGGCGCGCCAGGTGCCTTGTTCGACGACGGTACTGCCTTGCAAACACGAATAACCGCCGTTGATGTTGGCGTCGGATCTCATTCCGGTGAAGCGGCAAGTCGAGCCATCGGGCATCTGCACGCGTATATTCAGGCGTGCGCCGTTGACCGACGATAGTATGATTTTGCCTTTGTCGTTCATCTTGCGGCAGTTCATATTGCCGTATGCGCAAGTGTAATAGCCGCGCAGTTGTGGTCCCTTCTGGACCAGGGTGAAAGAAATCTTCTGCTCCGCGTTGCAGCGGTTCGGTGGCGTGAACAAATTGCCGCAGCCCGCCAGCGAAGTGCCGCGCCAGACGCCAATCACCGATCTTTCCGGTTTGCTCAATGGCTTTTCATCGTTGCCCAAAGGCGCGGAAGAATGAACGCCGGGGCCGCTGGATGCGGCCGACTGAATTGAAGATACCGAAACGCCATAGGGCTGTGGCGTCGAGCATCCGCCCGCCGCGATCAGAAGCAAGGCGCCGCCGAGGGTTAAGACGACGCGGCGCGGTGCCCGATGGATGCGCTTGATGAGGCGCGGCAAGAAGCTGTCAGGTTCACGAAGCGCTATGCCCATGTTCACACTCGGTCGGCTTTAATTCACGCGAACAGCATTGATATAGCAAGCCGTTTCATCGGATGCAGCGCTGAATCTCACGAAGACGCGATTTCGTTTCGGGCGGGCGATTGGCAAAGGAAGACTTCAGGTTGTTTTTCAGCATGACCAGCGGTGGATTGAAGCTGCTAATAGCTGCGTTGGGTACGGAAGTGGCCCTCTTCCAGTAATCCGCCGCCCTGCAGGCACGAATAGCCGCCCGACAAATGATTGTGGCGTGGTATGCCGGTGAAAAAACACATCGAGCCGTCTGGCAGCATCACCCGCATCATCAGGCGCCCATGCTTGATCGTGCCGTTTCTGATGACGCCATTTTCGTCGAGATTGCGGCAGACCTGGGTGCCGTACGCACATTTATAATAGCCGGTCACTTTGTCGCCAGACTGGAACATGGTCAGAGTGATATTCTGCCAGGCGTTGCAGCGCCCGGGATCGGGCATCCCGTTCAGGCACTGCGCCACCGAGACCCCCTCCCATACACCGGTTAGGCCGGATTTCAGAACGCTGGCTTCTCCGATGTCAGTGTTTTGCTGGCGCACGGGGTTCGCCGCTTCGCCGCCACTGGCGATGCCTGGCGCGGAGGCTACCGTATGCGTCGAATTTCCATTCTGGGAGGCAGCGGGCGCGCACGCCATCAGCGCCACACTTATCGCGGCGGCGAGGAACAACCGCGGTCCACTGAAGCGAACCACTTCACCTCCCAGGAGCGCCTTAACGCAGCTCGCGGACTCGTTGCCTTGAATGCGACTTGCAGCGCGCGCACGAACCGCTGCGACTGTAAGCTTGCACGAACGTGTCCGTCAATCGGGATTTTTTTTCCTGTGCCTCCATGCCGCCGGTTTCCCGGCTTAAATAACGATCATGCGGTCCGGCTTCCATTCTCTCCAACAGTTATGCGCTTGACAGGTTAGGCCCTGAAGGCGTGCGATGGGCGGCAGTCGCGAGAATATCGCGGAGGGCGCATCCGATGGACCAGGGGCAGGTGAACGTTTACGGCATAAGCCGCTTGCTTTACGATCTCAAACGTCCTGAACATCGCGAGCGCTACCACGCCAATCCGGCGGAACTATATCGCCGCCATCAACTCGGCCCGCGCGATATCGAAATCTTGAGCAAGCCGGATTGGCAGGCGTTGGTCGAGGCCGGCGTGAGTATTTATCTCTTGACCAAACTTGCGGCCACAACCGGCGCCGACTTGCTGGCGATGGGCGCCGCGATGCGCGGGATCGAACGCGCACAATTGCTCCGCCTGATCGCGGAACAAAACGAGCACAATCGTCATTTCGCGATCGTGCCGGAATAACGGGAGGGACGCGATGGCTCAAATCGTGGCGGGACTCGGCTGTTCACACGCTCCCTCGATCGCGCACGCCTACGATACGGGTATCCGCGATGAGCCGGGCTGGCGTCCGCTCTTTCGCGCTTTTGAGCATGCCCGTGATTGGCTAGCGCGCCAGCAGCCCGAGGCCCTGGTCGTTATTTATAACGATCACATCGACAGCTATCCGATAGACGCCTGGCCCACCTTCGCAATCGGTGTCGGCGATGAACATACAGTTGCCGATGAAGGCTGGGGGCCGCGGCGCTTTCCCGCCGTGCCGGGTCATGGCGCGCTCGCGCGTCATCTGGCCAGCCACGTGACCGAGGCCGGCTTCGATTTGGTGGTCTCGCCGCGGATGGAGCTCGATCACGGATTCCTCTCACCCATGCCGCTGTTTGGTAAGGCCTGGACCCTGCCGGTGGTGCCGCTCACCATCAACGTGGTGTTCGAACCGTGGCCGTCGCCGGCGCGATGCTACGCGTTCGGCAAAGCGATTGGCGCGGCGGTCGCGAGCTTCACCGATGACTTGCGCGTCGCGATTATCGGCACCGGCGGGCTGTCGCATCAGTTGACCGGTCCGGACTTTGGCAAGGTTTGCCCGCAATGGGATTTGGAATTCATCGATCGTCTTGCCGCCGCTCCGGAGCGGCTGGCCGCGTACTCGATGGCTGATTTTGCCCGGCTAGGCGGCGAGCATTCGATTGAAGTCGTGCAATGGCTGGCGATGCGCGCGGCGCTGGGTGAAAATGCTGCGCTGGACCTCAAGTTCTATTATCCATACGGCCTGATGGGCTATGGCATTGTGGGATTCAAGCTCCAGCGCTGAGCGGACGGCAACATGGTCTCGAATACCTCGAATCACTCCGCTATTAGGGAACCTCTGCACCAGCCTTTTTTTGTCATTCTGAACGGAGTCTGCGAAGTGAAGAATCCCGAAAAAACACAGGAAAAGCAGAAAGATCCGGGATTCCTCGCTGCGCTCGGAATGACAGATTGGGTCTTGGGCAGAAGTTTAGGGGGATGACATGGCGGCAAGAACCGGTGCGCAATACCTCGAATCGCTTCGCCGCTAGCGGAGCCGCAGGCGCAGCGCGCAAACGAGTCCGCGAGGTGCGTTGCAAATTAGTGAAGGCTCCGGCGCTTTTCCCGCTGGAGGGCGAATCATAAAAGGTTTCGAGAAGTTGCTTAGGGGGATGACATGGCGGCAAGAACCGGTGCGCAATACCTCGAATCGCTTCGCGACGGACGCGAAATTTGGCTCGAAGGCGAACGCGTGCGCGACGTCACCAGAGATCCACGCTTGCGCGCGGCGGCGCTTTCAGTAAGTGAACTCTACGACCTGCAGCATCGCGCCGATTTGCGCGACGTACTCACCTATCCGTCGCCCAAAAGCGGCGAACCGATCAGCCTTTCGTATCTGGAGCCAGCCAGCGAAGCCGATTTGCGCCGGCGCCGCGAGATGGTCAAGGTCTGGATGGACTGGTCGGCCGGCATGATGGGCCGCAGTCCCGATTTCGTCAATATCCACGTGACCGGCTTCGCCTCGGCTCATCAATATTTCGCGCGCGGCGGAGAGCGGTACGGCCGCAATATCCGCGATTATTACGAAGACCTGCGCGAACGCGATTTATGCCTGACCCATACGTTGCTGAGTCCGCAAATCGATAAGTCCAAACCGGTGCATATGCAGCCGCGGGAAGTCGCCGCCCGCATCGTCAAGGAAAGCAACAGCGGCATCGTGGTGGAGGGCGCGCGTTCGGTCGCCACGCTCGCTCCGTATGCCAACGAGATCGCGGTGTTCCCCTCGACCTATCTACAAAATTCGGAAGAAGCGCGGCCGTATGCGTTTGCGTTTTGCATCCCGGTGGCGACGCCGGGCCTGCGCTTCATCTGCCGACCAACCTTCAATGCCGAGGGACGCGTGAGCGACCATCCGCTCTCGGCGCGCCTGGACGAGATGGATTGCGTGGCGTGGTTCGACCACGTGACAATTCCGTGGGAGCGTGTGTTCATCTGCCGCGATATCGGCCTTTCAAATGGCGCCTTTATTCAGACCGGATGCATGAGCCATCTAATGCATCAATTTGCGACCAAGGATTTGGCCAAAGCTGAATTTATGCTGGGGCTCGCGATGGCGATGTGCGATACCGTCGGCTCCAGCGAGCAGCCGCATTACCAGAATTACCTTAACGAGATGATGAACACGGTCGAGTTGGTGCGTGCGGCGATCCGCGCGGCGGAAGCCGACCATGTGCCCGGCCCCAACGGCACGGTGTTGCCCAATGAGCAGCCCTTGTGGACCGTGCGCACGATGTTTCCTCAGCTTTATCCGCGACTGGTCGAAATCATTCAAATCCTTGGCTCGAGCGGGCTTGTGATGATGCCGAGTATCAAGGAGTTGAGTGGCCCGCGCGCGGCGGAAACGGAACTTTACTGTCAAGGCGTTTCCGTCCCCCCGGATAAGCGAATTCAATTGTTCAGACTCGCATGGGACGCCTCGTGTTCGTCCTTTGCGGGACGCCAAACCCTCTATGAGCGGTTTTTTTCCGGCGATCCGTGGCGGCTCGGCATCGCGCGTTGCCAAGCATACCCGCACAAGGACGAACTCAAACGCCGCGTTTGGGACTTCGTCGCCCGCGCGGCCGAATGGGACAAGCGCTAGTGTTCGGTCCCGAACATCGCGGCAACAGTGAGAGATCCTGCGCTGCGGAAGCTCTGCACAGGCCCCGCCTGTCATTCCGAGCGCGTCGAGGAATCCCGGAGCCTGTTCTTTCCCCAGCGGTTTTGTCTGGGATTTCTCACTATTTCGAACGCACCTCGCGGACTCGCTCGCCCGCGGCTACGCTGGAGGCGGACTCCGTTCGGTATCAGTGGAGTCGCAGGCGGAACGAGCAGGCGAGTCTGCGAGCTGCGTTCAAAAAATGACAACATGGGCTTGTGCGGAGGTTCCCTTAGCATGCGCACGCGCCGCGGCGCATCGCGGATTGCACTGGAGAAACCCTGATGGATTTCGGTGTATGCGTATTGCCCAAACCCGATCGCTGTGCCGAAGAGGCGCGCATGGCCGAGGCATCCGGGTTCAGCCACGTCTGGATTGCCGACACCCAGTTGATGGCGGGCGAGGTGTTCGTATGCCTTGCGCTGATTGCCGCCGCCACGAGTAAAGTGAAACTCGGAACCGGCGTGGCTATCGCCGGAACGCGGATCGCTCCAGTGACGGCATGCGCGCTGGGCAGTTTGAATCAAATCGCGCCCGGCCGCGTGGTGTTCGGCATCGGCACCGGCAACAGCGCGCGCCGCGCGATGGGGATGCCGCCATACGGTCTACGCGATTTGCGCGAGCATGTGCGCGTGGTGCGCGGACTGCTTTCCGGCGGCCAGGTTGAGTATCGTGAGGGCGAGCAAACCCGGCTCATTCGCTTTTTTCACCAGGATCTGAATTTCGTCAACACGCGCGCTTCAATTCCGATTTACGTCGCGGCTAACGCGCCGAAAGCGATGGACCTGGCGGGTGAAATCGGCGACGGCTTTATCACTTCGCGCACCAATACGGTCGCGGGATGGAACGAAGCCTGGTCACGAGTCAGCCACAGCGCGCAGGGGCATGGTAAAGATCCCGCGCGGCTTTACACGATGTTGCTCACCACCGCCTGCCTGATGCATTCTGGTGAAACGCTGGAATCGCCGCGCGTGAAGAGCGCGGCGGGGCCATGGGCGGCGGTGGCACTGCATTCACTGTATGAGACCGCGAAGAGCACCGCCGCGGCGCCGCCGCCGATTCGGCCACTATTCGAACGCTATAAGGCGTATCTCGATGATCGCGCCGTCCGTCATGATGACTATTATTTGGAACTCCATGACGGGCATGGACTCTACGTCAGAAGCGAGGAGGAACGGTTCATCACGCCCGAACTGATCGCCCACACGACCATGACGTCCACGCCTGAAGTCCTGCTGGAGAGGCTGCGCGCATTGAGCGCGGCTGGCGTCAAGCAGGTGGCCTTTATTCCCACGCCTGGCGCTTACGCGGACTTCGTGCGGGAATTCAGCGAGAGGATCATCGCGCGATTTTGAAGGCCGAGATTAGAGAATTCAATCAACTATGATGCGTCAACGCGTTTGTGAAAAAACCAATTTGGGGGCAATTCAAATGAGCGGCACGCCTCACGTTCAGAGCCCCGATGACAATGCAAAAATTCATTCCCCAAGCCTGGCGGACCGTGCGAAAGCCCTGGCTCCCGTGCTGCGTGAGCGCACCGTCGAGACCAACCGCTTGCGACGGCTGCCCGACTCGACCTGGAGGGACCTAATCGAAACCGGCATCGTGCGCGGGCTCCAGCCCGCGCGATGGGGCGGCGGTGAATTACCTCTACGGGAATTCTATGCGGCGATCATGGAGGTCGCGCGGGCCGAAGGATGCGCCGGATGGGTCGCCGGGATCATTGGCGTGCATCCGTGGCAAACCGCGCTTTATTCCAAGGAAACGCAGCGGGAGGTCTGGGGCGAAGATGCGACCGTGATGAACTCGTCATCCTATGCGCCCAGTGGCAAAGCCGAACGTGTCCCCGGCGGCTTTCGTCTAAACGGCCGTTGGTCGTTTTCCACCGGATGCGATCATTGCCAGTGGGTCAATCTGGGCGCGGTCGCAGGCGGGATCGAAATCAACGGCGAGCGCTTGCCGGATTTCCGTTCTTATCTGCTGCCACGCAAGGATTACCGTATCGACGATAACTGGCATGTTGCCGGCCTCGCCGGGACCGGCAGCAAAGACATCGTGGTGGATAACACCTTCGTGCCCGACCATCACAGCATGTCGCATTGGGACTTTATTTTCGGACGCCCGTTGCCCGGATGGGAACTCAATTCCGCGCCGCTCTATCACTTGCCCTTCGCGGTGGTCTTCATCAGCGCGCTGAGCGCCGCCTTGCTCGGAGCTGCGGCGGGATTTCTCGACGAATGGCTTGAAAACGGCCGTACGCGTCACGGGGGCCTGAGCCTGAAAATCGCCGACGACCCGTACAGCCATCGGCTCGTTGCGGACGCCAGCTATACAATCACGAGTGCGACGCTGAAATTCCTTACGGACTGCGACGAGACGATGCAGGCTGCCAGGACGGGGGTGCCGATCACGCTCGAGCGGCGGGCGGAGCTGCGCTACAACGTCACGCGGTCCGCCGAATTGGCCGCGCGCGCGGTCGACCGCCTGTTTGAAGCGGGCGGCGGCCACGCCATTTTTCTCGACCATCCGCTCCAGCGCCGCTATCAGGATATCAAGGGCATGATGCATCATGCGGCGATGAATCCGGATCCGGCGGCCAAACTCTACGGACAAGCCCGCCTTGGCGTGCCCATTCTCGACCTGTTCTTGTGATAATCAACCGGCGGTGAACAGGTTGATGGTGGCTTGGATCGGGTCGCCAATGTGCGAACCGAGTAATCGGTAGGAAGCAAAAGCCGCCGCCGCGATGGCACCAAGAATAAACGCATACTCGGCCATCGATTGACCCCTGAGCGGTCTCGCCAGATATTCGTGCATGATGACGAGGTGTGCGGCGATGCGGGTCACGTCGATTTCCCCGAAAAACTGCTTCTCGGCGGAATTTTCTCCCTTAGAGGCGTTGCGCTGGCTGAAATCTCTCCTTGCCGCTGGTCAGTATAGATTGACCGCCACGCGCAAGGTTGGCCACGCGCTATCTTAGAATTGCTTAACTCAATGTCGGCATAATATGCATTAAAGAACATGTAGAATCAAGCGTTATAATTAAAGATTGGCGACACTGTCAACGAGCGCCTAATGCAGGTAGTTCAATACCAAAGCGCAATATCGCGCTAGCGCCAGAAAAATCGTGTTGTGCGGATGTGTTGGTCGGATGTCATCGTAGTGAATCCGATTCCTCGCTGCGCTCGGAATGATAGATAAGACTTGTGCAGAGCATCCTTCGTCGACTTGGCCAATGACGTGGATGTAATTTGAGAACGCGGCAGCGCGATAATGGGCAAGGAGCGCGGCGATGAACCAGGCAATTGATCCGGCCACTATTCACGATTATCACGCCCATATCTATTACGATGATCGCTCGCGGGAAGCGGCGGCAAGCATACGAGAACGACTCCAGGCGGCTTTTACGGTCGAGATGGGCCGCTGGCGCGACGAGCCCGTCGGCCCGCATCCGCAGCCGATGTATCAGGTTAAATTCGGCGTGGCTGAATTCGCCAGAATTATCCCCTGGCTGATGCTGAATCGGGGCGAGCTCACGATCCTGGTGCATCCCAATACCGATGACGCCTATACCGACCACGCGCACAACGCGCTCTGGCTGGGCGGAAAACTCGACCTGCGGCTGGACATTCTGAGGGAGTTAATCCAGCCTGAAAATCGCTGACATTCCTTGACGGTGCGCATCGCGGTGCCGTCCGCCTTGGCGCGCGCGTCAGGCTAAAAGCACCGCGATGATGCCCGAGATGAAGACCGCGTCGAAGGTGCCGGCGCCGCCAATCGAAGCCACCGGAGCATGGAATTGATGATAAGCCGGCAGATTCAGGATATCGGCCCCGAGCAGGCATCCGAGCGTGCCGGCAATATAAGCCACGGCGGCGGATTTCTGACGGCCGAGCAGGGTCGCCAGAATCGCCGCTGCGATCCCCGGCATCAGCGTCGGCACGCTGATGCCGAGTCCGGGCACGATGCGTGAGAAATGATAGACGAGCGCGGTCACGCCGGCGGTTGCCACAATTGCCGCGAACAAGCCGCCGACGCGCACCAGCAAATAGACGCATACCAGGATTGGGATCAGGGCGCCGCCGACATTAATCGCGATCAGCATATGCCCCGCGACCATCACGTGCGGAATCACATAAGCGAATCCGTGGGAAACGATGGTGCGGTCGTGAACCATCCGTCCAGTGGCTACGGCTGCGACTGGGACATTTATGAAGCTTCCGACCAACGTCGCGAATAACAGCAGAATTACCGCGCGATGCGACATGCCGAGCTTGTGATAGACCGCCTCGATCAGCCCGATCTCCAGCAATACGACCAGAATTACCAGCGCGAGTCCGAGGAGGCCCAGGTAGGGAAGCGTCAGCGGCAAGTACACGAGCGGTGTCTAGCGCGCGTGCCGCGCCCATACAAGTGAGCGGCGGCAGGTGCGCCACTGGTTGTCCCGCCGGCGCAATAGTGCTTACCTGATTGCGATTCCCTGTCGACGAGGTGAACTCCACCATGGCGAGCGTGACGCAACTCGGTTATCTCGGTTTGAACGCCAGCCAACTCGGGCCATGGGAAGAGTTTGCCACCGACGTGCTCGGGCTCGAAGTTGAAAAGAGCGACAATATGCTCTTCCTGCGCATGGACGAGCATCACCATCGCTTCGTTATTCTGCCCGATGGGGCGGACGACCTCGCGTTCGTTGGATGGGAAGTGGCCGACGAGCGCGCGCTCAACGAACTTACCGATCAGCTTCGCTCCGCCGGCGTCGAGGTCCAACAGGCCAGCGAGGCGGAAGCGGCGGAGCGCCGCGTGCTGCGACTTATCAAGTTCAACGACCCGAGCGGGATTGCGTCGGAGGCCTACTTCGGCCCGCTGATTAATTTCGAACGGCCCTTCAAATCACCGCGCCCGCTCTCAGGCTTCGTCACCGGCGAGATGGGATTCGGGCATATCGTCGTGCGCGTTGACGATCCGGAGCGCAGCCTGCACTTTTACCGCGACGCGCTCGGCATGCGCATCAGCGACTTCATCAGCTTTGCGTCTCCGCGCGCCGGCGGCATGAGTCTCGCGTTGACGTTCATGCACTGTAATCCGCGCCACCATTCCATCGCGTTTGGTGCGATTCCGGTGCGCAAACGCCTGCTGCATTTCATGCTGCAGGTCAACTCGATGGACGACGTTGGTTCGACCTACTATCTTGCGCAGGATCGCGGGATCGAAATTTCCGGCACGCTCGGACGCCATACCAACGACCACATGTTGTCGTTCTACATGCGCTCGCCGTCGGGTTTTGAGGTTGAATACGGCTGGGGCGCGCGTACCGTGGACGACCGCGTGTGGCAGGTCCAAATGCATCAGGCCCCCAGCATCTGGGGTCATCGCGCGCCACACCGCGAGGCTCGGCGCTGAACCATACCACGCGGCATCATCAGGCGCGCTGATTATATAGGTTCATCGCGCGCTCGAGACCGTCGCGCATAATCGTTAGTACCGCCTCGCCGGCGCGTTCCAGCAGCGGCTCGAAGCGGCTCATCTCGGCTTTATCCAGCGGCTGCAGGACGTGATTGATACTGTCCTGATCACCGAACGGATGGCTGACGCCGATCCGTATGCGAATGAATTCCGGCGTCCCCAGTGCTTCGATGATAGAGCGGACGCCGCGATTGCCGGCGTCACCGCCGCCGCGCTTGACCCTTAGCTGGCCTTCACTCAAATCCATTTCGTCGTGCACGACGATCAGACGCGCGGCGTTGATTTTGAAATAGCCGAGCATTGAGGCCGCGCTCTCGCCGCTGCGATTGTAAAAAGTTTGCGGCATCATCAGCAGGGCGGCGGTGTCACGGGTGCGAAGCTCGCCAAACAAAGCGTTGAACTTACGCCGTGACAGTGCGACATCGTGAGTGGCGGCAAGCCTTTGCACCGCCATAAAGCCCAGATTATGGCGCGAACGACGGTATTGCTCGCCGGGATTGCCGAGTCCGGCGACCACCCATTGGATCGCGCTGGATGCCGGCGCAGGTTCTTCCTGGACGCGGGGCCGGAATTTACCAAATAGATTCGCGAGCCGGCTCATCAGGCGCAGCGTAGCGGAGCCGAGCGCATTAGCGAAAGAGTGAAGGCTGCCGGAGTCGAGGAATCGGAGTTTACTCTGAGCGCAGCCGAAGGGCTGAGCGATTTTTGCAGGTAAATGACCGGAAAATCATAGAAAATCGCTCCGCGTAGATCCTTCGACACGGCTCGCGCCGCTCGCCGGCTCAGGATGACAGCGGTATTGGCATAAGTTATTTACGTGACATCACACTCTAGTGGCAACGGCCACTCCGGCAACGCGCTATGCACGGCCGTTATTAAGAGCCAGGTCCAATCGCCGCGCCAGTGGCTCGAGCGCCCGAAACAGCGCGGTCATCTCCGCCGGCGTTCCGATCGAGATTCGGAGCGCGTCGCGAAATACCGACGTGGGAAAATGGCGCACCAGGATGCCGCGCCGGCGCAAGGCCGCCGCCATCGGCGCCAGGTCCCGTCCCGCCATCCGCGCCAGGACGAAATTGGTGGAAGAAGACGGCACTTCAAAGCCCATCGCGCGCAAGCGTTTCTCGCATGACGCGCGCGTGCGCTTGACGCGTTCGACGTTGCGCCGCATCCAGGCCACGTCATCGAGCGCGGCGGCGCCCGCGATCACCGCTATTCTACTCAAATTGTAAGAATCTTTGACTTTGCGCAGCTCACGGGCGATTTCCGGAGGCGCGAAACACAATCCCAGGCGCATTCCGGCCAAGGAAAACGACTTGGACAGCGAACGCAGCACCACCACGTTGCGATGGTGCTTGAGTAAATGCAGGGCGTTGCTAGCGGCGAAATCAACGTACGCTTCATCGATCGCCAACAGCCGCCCGTCGAGCGCACGCGCCAGCACCGCCAAATCATCGGGCGCGGTAAACGAGCCGCTGGGAGAATTCGGGTTGCATACGACGGTCAAGCGGGCGGCGGCGCGCGCCAGCCCTTGCAGGGGCATCGTGAAACCCGCGGCAAACGGGACCGTCACGACCCGCGCCTCTTGAATCGACGCGAGCGTGTCATACAACGAATAGGTCGGCGTCGCATAGGCAACCCGATCCCCGCGCCCGAGGGCCGCCCGGAACAGCATCGCGAGCAATTCGTCCGAGCCGTTGCCGGCGACGATCATGTCCGGCCGTATGCGATAAACCCGGGCGGCGGCGGCGACGAATTCGTCGGCGTGCGGAGGTGGATAAAGCCTGAGCGTGGCGCCGGCCGCCCGGGCCACGGCGCGGCGTACGCGCGGCGAGGGTGGATACGGATTCTCGTTGGTGTTGAGCTTAATCAGGTGCTGGCCGGAACGTGGCTGCTCGCCCGGCACGTACGGCGCCATTTTTTCGATGGGCGCGCGGAACATATTGCGAGGTTGATCCGTCACTTGCGTATTTGTATCAGACGCGCCGCCGTGTCGCCGAGGTCACGGTGATAGGCGTTGTGGTCTCGCGCAGCCATTTCAGGTAAGGCTTTGACCCCGCGCTGATCGGCACCGTGATAATCTCGGGAACCTCGTAGCTGTGGAGTTCACGGACGCGGTGTTCAAGTTTGGCGAAGAGGCGCGCGCGGGTCTTTACCACCAGCATGTATTCGCTTTCGTCTTCAATCGCCTCGCGCCATCTGTAGACGGAGCGCACGGGTCCAACGATGTTGACGCATGCCGCCAGCCGTTCGCCGACCAGTGCGCGCGCCATCGCGGCCGCCTGCTCCGGATCCGCTGCCATGATAAAGGCGATGCGGAAATCGCGTTCGTTCCGCGGCTGCGAGAAGCGGTTGCGCCCACGCGATCTGGATTGGAGCGGCTGTGCGCCGCTTCCGCTCGTCAAGTTGCGTGCACGCGCCATCGAAATACTTTATCCACCTGAATCCGCCCGGCCAAGAGACAGTGGGCGAAGCGACGCCGAAATGGGCGAGACCGCGGGCCGCTCCACACCGCGCCCACTAATCGCGTGCTCGGCCGAATTAACTTCTATTGCGAAAGAGTTTGGCAAGCACCCGCGCCGTCACCGGACAGGGCGACGGCGCGGCCGCCGTGCTCGAGCGTAAATGCACCGCCAACAACACGACGTCGCTCCAGCGGTCGATATCGTACCAGGTCGGACCCAGCGTATAGTTCACGTGATCGCGCTTGAGCCGCGCGATGGTTTCCTCCAATACGGTGCGGCGGCCCCATCGGATGTGGCGGAAGATATCCGGCAGTGGGCCGCGTACGCCGAGCAAATAATAGCCGCCATCCAGACTCGGGCCTATAACCACGCGCGCGCGGCGCAATAATGCAACGTCGCGCGCGAGCAACTCAACCGGCAACGAGGGCGTGTCGGTACCCAAAAGAATCGCGCCGTCATCGGAAAAGGGCGCCAACACCCGTGCCATGCGCGTGCCGAGACCGCCATCGCCCTGGTCGAGCAGGTCGGCGTCGAACCGTCGCGCTAAGCCGCAAAAATAACCGTTGCGGCGAACCGCGCCGGGCGTCGCCGCGGCGATGGCGACGCGCCCAACTTGATTCGCCTTGGCAAGGGCGTCCTGAATGAAGGCGTCCGCCAATGCGGCGGCGTTGCGGGCGCCCAGGCGCGGAATCAGCCGTGTCTTGGTCCGCCCCGGAATTGGCTCGCGCGCAAATATGATCAGAACAGGCGCGGCGGGTGACGCTTTGCGGCCGTGCGAGCGTCTCGCCTCCGGCCGGCGACCGCGCCGCGTGCTCATGGCTTGATCGTGTGGGGCTTGATGATATTGATGGGCAAGCTCAGCATTTTTGCCACGAATTCAGCCACCGATGTGATCGGTTTGGGCCTGACGTGCGGATCACTGGCCGGGCCGCTCACCTGGAAATATGCCGCGAGCAATCCGTTGCTGCCATTGGCGAGATTCTCGCCGATTACCGGGACCTTTTTGATTAGCCAGTTGACCGTATTGAAGGGAATCAGCGCGATTCGCATGTTCATCGTACCGCTGGCGAAAGCGATATCGCCCTGCGCGGCAATGTCCATCACCGGCCCCTCGAGTCTCAGGTTTTGCGTATAAAAGTCGCCCTTGTCCCCCTGGAAATTGGCCGTCAGGCTCTTGAACGGGATACCGGTCTGGCTCAGGTCGGGAACCTTGGCGGTGAGCCAGGTTTTCAGATCGATTAGGCTCAGGATGCGAGTGAGCAGGGTGAATTTGTTGAGCCTGCCAGCGCGGATGTAGACCGCCGCCGTGCCGGCCAGAGTGTCAAAAAAATCCGCATCGGTATCCGCCCACAGATTGGCGCTCGCATAGAGCCTGCCCGCAATCGGCGAATCGCGGCGGGCGCCCGACAGTAGGAAGAGCGAGGCCGCGTCCATGTCGATGAGGCGGCCTTTCATGTTGATCCAGTCGTTGGCGGCGCGTCCCGCAATGTCGAGCCGCACCCGCCCCTGCATGGAATCCGCCTTGAAGTTGTATACGCGCCAGTTGACCGCATCATGGGTGAAGTCAGTGCTGACGTTGGTCATGTGCAACTTGGCGAAATTGGCCCGCAACGCCACGATGTGCCCGGTCACCGGAAGCGGGAAAAAATGCGTGGGCGTCTTCGGCGACCATGGCAAACGAATAAAACTCATCACCTCGAAGTCAAGCCTTTGCGCTGAAGCGTCGATGCGCAGCGCCGGATGGGACAAGTCGGGTACCGTCAGGTTGAAACTCACCGGCGCGCCTTCGAGTTGCGCCGCCGGAATCGTGAGTTTCAAGCCGCGGCCGTCTAAGCTCAGAGTCGCCGATTGCACGTCCAACGGTGAGCGCAGAAAGCCGAATTGCACTCTGCCGCGCCCCATCGTGAGCTTGCCCTTGATGATCGGCTGGCCGCCCTGCGCCCGGTCGCTGTTGATCGTCAGCGCGCCACCAAGCTTTCCGTCCACGCCAATCTGGTCCGGCGGCACGAACAGTGGCACCCATTGCGCGGCCCGTAGGCGATGAAGTCCCAGCGTGAAGTGATGGAACAAAGGTAACGGCGCGTGGGGTGTGAGGCGTCCGTTGACAGTCAGGCTGGCGCCGCTTGCGGGCGCGTTGGCGGGCACCGCGATCAGCCGGTTGAAGGTGACTCCGCGCGGCCGCACGTCGATCACGCCAGTTTCAAGCGCGATCGGCGCGGGGGTGTTTCTGACCGCGAACTCCACTTGGCTTACGTCGAGCTGGGCGGCGTAAGCCGCGGGCGTGGATAATTTCAAGCGAGACAGTTTTCCCGACGCTGTCAGCCTGACGGGGACTTGGCCGCGCAGATATTCAATTGCCCCCAGTTTTTTGCGTGCGGGCTTGCTCATCAGACGGAGCGCCAAGGGATAAAGCTCGTCAAGCTTGGCTTCGCCGCGCGCGTTCATCCGGTAGCTGATAATCTCCGGCGCTTTGCGCAGGTCGCTGAATAAATCGAGCTCTACGAGCTCCGATTCCCCGATGTTCGCGGAGGTTTGGCGCAAATCAAGCATGCCGCCGTGATAGGTCAATTGGGTATCCAGACGCGTGATCGGCGGAATCATCGTGGCGGCGGGTGGCGCGTATCCCACGGCGGTGACAACCGCGCTGATGCGCAAGTTGTCACGGAACGTTTGTAGCGTCCAGTCTTGGATGGGTGTGGCTGAAGCGAAATCGGCCTGAGCCAAGGTCAATTCCCCGGCGGTCAGGCCGTTGGCGAACGTCACCATGGATTGAGGTATCTGGCGGAAGTTCCTTAACCATACTTTCAGTTGGTCAAGAGGAATTCGGATGCCACCAATAGTGAAAGCGGCCGACCGTTGAGGCTGGTAAGGTGAGATAATCGAACCGGCGCCGCTGGCGAGTAACCGCTGGTCTTGGCGCAGCGTCATACCGCTCAACGTCAACTTTTGCGGCGTGGCGTCGAATTTGCCGGCTAGAGTCGAACTACCCAGATGTAAGGGCGCTTTAAGGGCTGTACCCGCGGCGGTCAAGTCGTTAAAGACCAGCGAACCAGTGCCGGCAAGTTCGCCATCGTGCGCGAGCATTATGCTGGTGCTTGCCTCGGCGACGCCGCTGATCAATACGCCGCCGGCGATTTCCATCCGTGAAACCTTCAAGCTCCAAAACCATAGATGGCCTTTGGCAATCACGAGCGGCGAGGAGGTGACCTTCCGGCCCAGCCAGAGATCACCCGCCACATGCAGGCTGGCAACCGGGTGCGGCTCGAAGCGTCCATCGAAAGTCAGCCGCCACGGCCAATTTCCGCCATGGCGATGTTGGCGGCGCGCTGACACATCGAAGTCGCGGACCAGCATGCGGCCGCGGTGGCCGAAAACCTGGCCGCTGTCCAGGTCGAAGCGCAAGGCCACGTCCGAGAGCTGGCGCAATACCTCCGTAGTTTTCTCGATCACCGCCGGAGTCAGTCCGGGCATCGTCGCGCCGGACACTGGCGGAATGGTGGGCGGAAGATGAACGTGGGGATGATCCAGCACCAGCGCGTGCAGTGGCAATCCACGCGCGGTCAGAATCGTATGATAGCTGACCACCGCCTTGATATCGTCGAGCGTGGCCAATTCCGCGCCATCCTTGAAGACGCGGGGCCGCTTCAGAATCACGTCCAAATGGCTATTGAAGCTTAAGCGGCTGCCGGCGATAACAATCTTGTAGCCGGTGCGCCGCTCGATGCGCCCTAGCACCAACCGGACCAGGCGGGCTTGATTATAAAACGCCAGCAGCGCGGCCACGACGGTGGCGATCAGCAGCACGGCTACGCCAAGAACAAGATAGCGGACGAATCTCATGTAATCGTGCGCCGCGCCGCCGCTATAGGCCGGAATTACTCGCTCTCGAGCGCCTCCGGCATCGCAACATCGGACCATCCCGCGCGATGCTTGCCGCGCTGGGCGGTCTTGAGGATACGGTTGCGGACGCGCACCGATTTGGGCGTAAGTTCAACCAGCTCCTCTTCATCGATCCATTCCAGAGCGGTATCCAGCGTCAACACGCGTGGCGGTGAGAGCCGGATGGCTTCGTCATGACCCGCCGCACGGATATTGGTCAGCTTCTTCTCGCGGCATACGTTGACGGGTAGATTGGTCTCGCGCGCGTACTCGCCGACGATCATGCCTTCGTAGACCGGTTCGCCGGCGCCGATAAAGAAACGTCCACGCTCCTGCAAATGAAAAATCGCGTAGCCGCTGGCGACGCCTTCGCGATCAGAAATCATTGCGCCGTTTTGCCGCGAGCGGATCGTCCCGCACCATGCACCGTAGCCGTTAAAGACCGAATGCATCACGCCGAGGCCGCGGGTCTCGGCGAGGAAACGGCCGCGAAAACCGATGAGACCGCGGGCTGGAGCATCGTATTCGAGCCGCACCCGGCCGCTCGCATGGGTTTCCATGTTGCGCAGTCTGCCTTTGCGCGCTGAGAGGAATTGCGTCACCGTCCCGATGTATTCCTCCGGAATGTCGATCACCAGGAATTCCATCGGTTCCGCCAGCGCGCCGTCGGCCTGCCGCGTGATGACGGTTGGCTTCGAGACCTGCAACTCGTAGCCCTCGCGCCGCATGGTTTCGAGGATCACGGCAAGCTGCAGTTCACCGCGGCCGATCACGCGCCAGGCGTCGGGGCCGAGCGGTTCGACGCGGACGCTGACGTTCCGGCGCGCTTCAAAATCAATCCGTTCGCCCAGCTTGCGCGACGTCACGAAAGTGCCTTCACGCCCGCTCCAGGGCGAGTTGTTGACCGAGAAGGTCATTGCGACCGTGGGTTCGTCCACCCGAATCGCGGGTAGCGGCCGCGGGTTGTCCAATTCCGCGATAGTCTCGCCGATTTCGATATCCTCGACGCCCGCCACCATCACGATATCGCCCGCGCGCGCCTCGCCGAGTTCCGCGCGCTTAAGCCCCTGCCATCCGTAAAGCCGCGCGATCTTGCAGGTGCCGCGACTACCATCGCGACGGCACAACGAATAAGTCGCGCCCGCCACCAGGACGCCTGATACCAGCCGCCCAATCGCGAGCCGGCCGACGTAATCGTCATAGGCGAGATTATTAACCTGGAATTGGATGCTTGACGCCGGATCGACTTCGGGCCCGGGCAGATGGGCGATAATCGCCTCGAACAGCGGTTTTAGATCGACGCCGTTATCGGTGAGCCTGGCTGACGCGCTGCCGGCGCGGGCGTTGGTATAGAGCACCGGAAAATCAAGCTGATCCTCGTTGGCGCCGAGGTCGATAAAGAGATCATAGATTTCATCGAGCACTTCGGCCGGCCGCGCGTCGGCACGATCGATTTTGTTGATGCATACGATCGCCGGCAAACCCGCCTCCAACGCCTTCTTCAGCACGAAACGGGTTTGCGGCAGCGGTCCCTCGCACGCATCCACCAACAGCAGCACGCCATCCACCATCGAAAGTGTGCGTTCAACTTCGCCGCCAAAATCAGAATGGCCCGGCGTATCGACGATGTTGATGCGCGTCTGGGCCCACACGATCGAAGTATTCTTGGCCATGATCGTGATGCCGCGCTCACGTTCGAGCGCAAACGAATCCATTACCCGATCGACCAACTGCTCGTTGGCGCGAAACACGCCCGATTGGCGCAAGAGAGCGTCCACAAGCGTGGTTTTGCCGTGATCGACGTGGGCTACGATGGCGAGATTACGAATATCCTGGCGTCGCATTTGTTGGGTAAACAGTAAAACGCGACCGAACTGGAGCGGCCGCGTTCTGGTAGTCTACCCGTCCGAATCGATGATGTAAACGCGGGTGGCCACTCAGTGCCGCGCGTCGCCGGCCACGTTGCCGGAGCTTTGCGGAAAGACGCTCAGGCGTACGCGGCAATCGCCAAAGCTTTCCCCATAGCACAAATCGGCCACGACGCCCGGCTTGGGTTCGTCCGCTTCACGCGCGTAGCCAGGGCAAATCCATCGATCACCCCGCCGATACATTGCGACCGCGTAATAGCTGCCGGCGGCGAGATGGCCAGTGATCGACTCGCCGAGCGTGCGGGTTGAAATCACGGTGAAACCGTCATGACCGGTGCCGAGTTGAAATTGCATCAGCGTCAGGACCCAGCCACGACCGCCGTTGGCGACGCTGTATGTGACTGGAGTGTTGGCGGTGAACACGGGTTTGTCGCGGCACAACCACGGTCGGGGCTCAACCGCCGCCGCATTTGCCGCGAACATGGCGAGCAACATCATCATCGTGACCAGAACCATTCCCGTGCGGATCCCGCGCATATGTTCCTCAACCCCTCCCGCCGCACTGCCGCGGGTGCCACGTACTATTCGACTTTGGATGCCTCGGCAACTTCGATTATGCGTGCGACGATCGCGCCCAGATTGGAGTCCCTGGGCGTGAACACGGCTGCCACGCCGAGCGCGCGCAAACGGGCGCGATCCTGTTCGGGAATAATGCCGCCCATCACGAGCTTGACCTCGGATGCGCCGCGCCGTTGCAATATTTCAAGTGCCTCACGCGCGATTCGCATGTGTGCGCCCGCCAGACTGCTGATCGCCAGTACGTCGGCATCTTCCTGCAGCGCGGCCTCGACCAGTTGTAGGGGCGTCTGCTTGAAGCCGGCGAGAATGACTTCCATCCCGGCCTGCATACAGGCATGCGCGAGCAGTTTGACCGCGTTGATATGGCCGTCGAGTCCCGCCTTGCCCAAGGCGAGACGAATTTTACGCTCGCTGCGCGGCAGGTTGAAGGAGGCGACGACGGCAGCGCTGTCGAGCATCGGAGGGGTGTAGCGGCCGCCCGTGGCGGCTTCAATCGAGCTGGTCCATTCGCCCACGGTACCACCCGCGCGCGCCAATGCGAGCGTCGCTTCCATCGTACCGTCGCCGGCGGCGGCGCGCTCGAGTTGTTCGCGCGCCCGCGCGACTTCGCTCGCCACGCGATTGCCGCGCCACGTCCGCAGTGCCGCGAGCCGGTCGCGTTCGAGCGCGTCGTAATCGAGGGACTCGGCCGGCGCGCCGGGCGGCGCGAGGCCGATCTCGCCGATGAAGGCATTGACTCCAATCTGGACGATCTCGCCGCTTTCCAACCGCTGTTGCCGTTGAGCCAGGGCGCGCGTGAGCTCACCGCTCACGATCACGATGGCGCGGGTGTAACCAGCCTCGCGCAGGCGCAGCGCTGTCGCGCGCGCGCTATCACAGGTCTCGGCGGTGACCCGCTCGATCACCCGGCTGCCCTCGAAAATGTCGCCGTAAGCCGCGATGCCGGTTTCGTGCATCAGCACCTGCTGGGTGCGCAGCCCAATGAGTTGTTCGGCCTGGTCCGGCAACGCCATCGCCTCGCGAAAGCCCGGCAATTGCAAAGCATTGACGCGTGCGCCGGCGGAGATCACGACCGGCAGCGCTTCGTAAGCGATACGGATGATATTGACCTCGGGTTGCTGCTCGGTCAGCGTCAACGAACGCACCTGGCATCCCGCGCGAAAGGCGACATCCGCGATGCCATACTGTTCAGCACAAAGCTCGCGCCACAATTTGAAGTACGCGCGGATCTTGCAAATTTCGGGCACGAGCTCGATACCGCTGTTGATAAAGAACGAAATGCGCTTGACGGTCTGGACGAAGGCATCTCGCGCCAGATGCGGACGCAGCGCGTCCAGCAGCATCAGCGCGTTGCCGAAGGCATAGCCGATTTCCTCAGCCGGGCCGGCGCCGCTCTCCATATAGTGATAGCCGCAGCAGTTGATCGGGTTCCAGTTGGGAACGCGTTCGACCGCAAATTTTATCAGGGCGGTCGAGAGGCGCAACGACACTTCAGGTTGAAAAATCGAAGTCCCGCGCGCGACGTACTCCTTGAGCAGATCGTTTTGCGTGGTGCCGCGCAGTTGTTCCCACGGGATTCCATGGTGGTCCGCGACCACCAGGTAAAGCGCCAACAAAAACGGCGCTGTGGCATTGATTGTCATCGAGGTGTTGATCTGATCGAGCGGAATACCGGCCAGCAATTGTTCCATGTCCCGCCAATGGGAAATCGATACTCCCGCTTTGCCGACTTCGCCGGTGGCGACCGCCGCGTCGGCGTCATAGCCGTTCTGAGTGGGCAGGTCGAAGGCGATGGACAGGCCGCGCTGACCTTGCGCGAGATTGTTGCGGAAGCGGCGATTGGCCTGCGCGGCGTCGCCAAAGCCGGCGTAGGTGCGGATGATCCAAGGCTCGCGGGCTGGCCGGCGGCTAGCTGGGTTAGTCGTTTGCGGCATCTTATCCTCCGGCCTGCCGCCGGATAACTAAGCGTAATTGCCCGCGTCCGCTGATACCAGAACTTTGGGAGCTCACAGCGAGGCGAGTTGCTCGGCCATCGCGCACGTGAGTGCCTGCCCCGAGAGCCCGCGCCATTCCTTCAGCTCGATGATCGGGCTTCCGATACGACGCTCCAGAACGCCACGCGCGCGGCGTTCACGCGCGCGGCGGCTAAGCTCGCGCCGTGCGATTTCCAGCAAATGGCCGTTGGCCTGCGAGGATTGGCCGACGCGCCGGGTCAGGCGTGCCACGTCGGCGGAATCGAATGCGGCCGGGCTGGCGCGGTTAAGGATGATCGCGGCGGTCTCGAGCCCCAGGTGATAAAGCGCCGCGTGGGTCTCCAGCGTTTCAGCAATCGGGAGCGGTTCGGCGGTGGTCACTTGCACCAGGGCGCATTTATCGTCGCGCAGAAACCCCGCAACGGCGCGAGCTTCGCGCCCCACCATGCTGTCGCCGAAGGTCTCGCGCGCGGCAAACGGCATCCGGATGAGGCTCAATGCTTGTCCGCTGGCGGGAGCGTCGAAGATCATTAAGCCCCACGGCGGGCGCGACGGATCACGCCGTTCGATCTCGTGATAGACCTTACCCATCATGGTGAGCTCACGCACCGCAGGCGCGGCGGCAACGAAATATTGATAAAGATTGCTGGCCTTGATGACGCGCAAGATGGGACGCGGTACCACGAAGCTCAGATATTCTTCGAGCGACTCCTGGCCGCCGAGATGCATCGACCAGAGATTGCTTTCGAGTGCGACCGGCTCATAACCGGGCTTTTTGCCGTACGCGGCGGCGACCGGCGTGCGCGGGTCCGCCTCGATTATCAAGGCGGCGGTGCCATGACGTGCGGCGTAGGTTCCGATGGCGGCGCTGGCGCTGCTGCGGCCCACACCGCCCTTGCCGATCATAAGCAGCGCGCGATGATCTAATAGCCGCTTCAACATTGGTTCGGTGGAATTAAACTGTCATTCATGATGCGCCGGGGATTTGGTTCTCGAGCCAATCGCGCAACGATGAACCCGCAGCTTTTCGTTCCGACGATCTCAATCCGCCGGCATCAATTGTGACATTTAGGGCGTGGGGCTGTAATCGATTTAGGCCCATCCTGTCCGTATTAGAGGACAACACCGCGAGCGGACGGGCGTGGAAACAAAGCTTCGAACTAACGCCGGGCTAAAGCTGAGCGCGGGACGATCCGGCATCCGGAGCAGGAGACGGGCTGCCAACCATAATCATCCGCGCCAGTGGAGGCTCTGATGCATCCGCCGCTAGGAAATATTTGCCCAAGTCTCGCCTGTCATTGCAAGCGCGGCGAGCAATCCCCGAAAACGGCTCATTTCTTTCGGTTTGTTCGGGATTCTTCACTTCCTGAAACGCACCTCGCAGACTCGTTTGCTCGCTCCGCCAATGGCGGACTCCATTTGGAATGACAACGGACTTGCGTTTCCTTGGCGCAACGCAAACTCGAGCAAGCGGTGAGCCCGCACGCGCGCTCTCAGAAACTCGCACTCAACAATTACGATGCCTCATCTGGGCGTTGACGAGAACATGGGCCACGCGCAGCAAGGATTGAGCATCTTCGGACAACGATAGATATTCGCTGGCGGTGGTGGCGCGCAAAGCGAGTCCATCATCGGACGCGGCGAGCACGATGATTTCGCCGCATTGCTTACAGATACTTACGTCGTTAAGACCGGGCCTTTTGCGTCCGGCGATTCCGCCCGCCTCGGCCAACTGTGTGCCACACGAAGGGCAGCACGAACTTCGTATGCAAATCTCGGGTTGCGGTTGCCAGTCAAAACTTTTCGATTCCATGCGATTTCATTTCCCCCAACGAGGGTTCTCATGGCCTTACGCCGTGGCGTAAGGCCATGCACGGCTTATGCCAATTGCGATGATAAGTACGAAGACGCCGACGCGCTCGATCCTGTAGCCGAAGGGAACCACTCTGACGCCAAATGGCGCATGAATTCGCGAGCAATGCACGATATGCCATTTCTGTCGACGCTACAAACCTGTTCGTTGCTTTTAATGGTGGCAGCCATCGGCGCTGGTACGAGCGTGCGCGCCGGCCTGATATAAAGTGTCGTTTGGGCCAAAGCTGTTGAGGCGAAAGGAGTTACGAGTGAAAGCGGGGCAGAACTTCTTCAACTTATATAGCCATGACTTTGTGCGCGTGGCGGTCGGGATTCCCGCGATTCGTGTCGCGGATCCCGCGTTCAACGGTGAACAGACTCTGCTGCTGATGCGCGAGGCGGTCGAACGCAAAGCCGTGGTGGCACTGTTTCCGGAACTGGGATTGTCCGCCTATACCTGCGACGATTTGTTCCAACAGCGCGCAGTGCTCGACGGATGCCGTGAAGCCCTTGAAAGAATCCTGCGTGCATCGGCGACATGGCCGCTTATAGCCGTCGTCGGCATGCCATTGGTGGTTGAAAATCTGCTGTATAACTGCGCAATCGTGATCAACTGCGGGCGCATCCTGGGCGTGGTGCCGAAGACGTTCATTCCCAATTACCGGGAGTTCTATGAATTGCGCCAGTTCGCCCCCGGCGACAGCGCTTTTCGTCTTCATATCGATCTCGCCGGCCAAGGCGCAATCGCCTTTGGCTCAGGACTTTTGTTCGAATGTGCCGAACAGCCCCTCCTGAAGATTCATGTGGAGATTTGCGAAGATTTATGGGTTCCGATTCCGCCTTCTTCCTATGCGGCGCTGGCCGGCGCCACCGTGATGCTGAATTTATCCGCCTCGAATATCACGGTGGGTAAGGCGAGCTATCGGCGCGAATTGGTGACGAGCCAATCGGCGCGATGTCTCTGTGCTTATCTCTATTCCGCCGCCGGTCAGGGTGAATCGACCACCGACTTGGCTTGGGATGGCCATGCGCTGATTTGCGAAAACGGCAATATACTGGCGGAGTCGCGCCGCTTCCATAACGCGCCGCAACTGGTCACTTCGGAAATCGACTTGGAACGTGTCGCGCAGGAGCGGATGCGCCAAACCAGTTTTGCACTAGCCACGATGCGTGAAAAGGAGCGAATCGGCACGTTCCGAGTGGTCGAATTCTCAGCCGAACTGCCCCGCGCCGAGCGCTTGATGCTCAACCGCGTTTACGAGCGCTTTCCGTATGTGCCGTCCGATCCGGCGGGTCGCGGGGAGCGTTGCGCGGAAGTGTATGAAATCCAGGTGCAGGGGCTGGTGCAGCGTCTTCGAGCGACCGGAATCAAACGCGTCGTCATCGGCATCTCCGGCGGCATCGATTCCACTCAGGCATTATTGGTGTGCGCTCAAGCGATGGACCAGCTCGGCTATCCCCATAGCGACATACTGGCGTACACGATGCCAGGGTTCGCCACCAGCACGCGCACGCTCGAACAGGCGCGCCGCCTGATGGCCGCGATGGGATGTACTTCGCACGAACTGGACATCCGCCCCAGTGCGATGCAGATGCTCCGCGACCTGGGCCATCCCTACAGTGAGGGTCGCGAGGTTTACGACGTCACTTTCGAAAATGTTCAGGCGGGTGAGCGTACCAGTCATTTGTTTCGCCTGGCCAATTTAAATCACGGTCTCGTGGTTGGCACCGGTGATTTAAGTGAACTGGCTCTGGGATGGTGTACCTACGGGGTCGGCGACCACATGTCGCATTACGCGATAAATGCCAGCGTGCCCAAGACTCTGATTCAGCACGTCATCCGCTGGGTGGCGGAGACGCGGCGCTTTGGGCCGGAAGCGAGTGCGACGCTGTTAGAAATTCTTGCCACGCAAATAAGTCCCGAACTGATACCCGCCAAGGCGGGCAACAGTGAGCCCGATCAGGATACCGAAGCGATTATCGGCCCCTACGAGTTGCAGGATTTCAATCTCTATTACACCCTGCGCTTCGGTTATCTGCCGACCAAAATTGCTTTTTTGGCGTACTGCACCTGGCGCGATCGCGAATTGGGTACGTGGCCGGATATTCCCGAGGGCAAGCGCAACCAATACGATCTTAAGCAAATCAAGCATCACCTGGGCACGTTCGTCGATCGATTTTTCCGGTTGAGCCAATTCAAACGAAGTTGCATACACAACGCGCCCAAAGTCGGTTCAGGTGGTTCCTTGTCGCCGCGTGGCGACTATCGGGCGCCCAGTGACAGCGACTCGAGGGCCTGGCTGGGCTACGTTGACCTGGTACCGGACAGCGATATCTGACAATCGCGATTCAAGTTCCGGCCGCGTTACCGATGAAGAACGCGAAAGCCGCCGCGAAGCATGGCGAAAGGCCATATTTGGCGATCTTCGCGTAAAGCTTCTTGCGGGAGATGCGCAGGAGCCGGGCTGCGGCAAGTTTATTGCCATTGGTTGTTTCGAGCGCGCGCGTAATCAACTCACGTTCGGTATCGGCGAAAGTGCGCAGCGGCGAGAGGTGCAAGGAAGGTTGATTTTGCGGCTGGCCGCCGCTCAGTGCCGCGGGCAAATCTTCGAGCGTGATCATCGGGCCGCGGCCGAACGTGAAAGCGCCTTCGATTACGTTGGACAGTTCACGGACGTTGCCCGGCCAGGCGTATGCGCTCATCGCCGCCAGCGCCGCTTTCGCGATCCCATGAACTGGCGTGTGCGGCCGCAGCTTCTCCGCGAATAGCGCGACGAAATGGTCCGTCAGCAACGGCAAATCGTCGAGCCGTTTGCGCAACGGCACGATCTCCAGCACGCTTGCCTGCAATCGATAATAGAGATCCTGGCGCAATTGCGATGACGCGACCGCCTGCGCCGGGTCGCGGTTGGTCGAGGCAATCAGGCGTACGTCGACGGCCAGCTCATGGGTGGCGCCGACCGGCCGCACCTTGCGCTCTTGCACGGCGCGTAGGAGTTTGCTTTGTGTTTCCGCGCTCATTTCGGTGATTTCGTCGAGGAACAGCGTACCCCCATCCGCCGCGCGGAAAAGCCCGAGATATTCATTGTTGGCGCCACTGAAAGCGCCGCGCTTGTAGCCGAAGAGCTCGCTTTCGATCAGCTCTGTGGGAATTGCCGCGCAATTTAACGCGACGAAAGGCGCCGATGGATTGGGACCGCATTCGTGGAGGGCGCGCGCGACCAGTTCCTTGCCGGTCCCGCTCTCGCCGACGACTAGCACGTTGCCACGGGTCGCCGCGGCGGCTTCGATACGCTCGTAGAGCCGGCGCATCGCGGGATTAGCGCCAATCAGGCCGTGGAAACCGCGGCGATCATCGCTGCCGATACGGGCCGCCTCGCGTTCCAACGCTCGAATCCGCGCGCCCGCGACCGCGCTCTCCGAACGGAAATAGGCGTCCGCCAACAAAATCATCCTTATATGACTCAACTTGTCGAAGGTCGTGTAGGTCCGCAGCGGTAATGGATCGGGCAGTACTTTAGAGACGCTCTCCTCGTACAGATGGAGCGAAGCGATCGCTTCCGAAAATGGCACGCGCCGCTCGGCCAGCAATTCGCCGGTCTGGATCACCGCGGCACTGTAACTGTCGATGTCGCCGGCCAGCAGATGGCTGGTGGTGCGGGCGAGCCCATCGTGGAAAATGTCATGAAATTCGCCCTGGGTGAGCGTGCGTTCATCGCCAAAGTGCAACAGATAAAAGTCGTACCAATGAGACAGGACGTCATCGAGACGGTCGCGGATTACTTTGAGTATCGGCCGTAACGCGTCGAGTTCTTCGCTCCAGAGCAGATGAAAATGGCGCGGACGATTCGGATTCGGATTGCCGGTATCTGGTTTGATCTGCGATTCCCGCACTATGATTTCATCCTGGATGGTTTCACCTGGAATCCTCAACAGCGTCCGGCTGAAGTGTCTCCAAAGGAAGCAAACCGCTCGCGAATTTCGCTGCGCCTTCCAGTTTTAGGCGAGTTTCGCTCAGTTAGTCTTTCGACCGGCACTTGGCACGATTTGCGCATCAATGAGCGCCGTGTATCTAACAGTCGCTATTGCTGACTTTGGCCACGTCGCGCGGCTTTTCGTCGATGCCTTGTGTTCCCCCGCCCGCGCCGGTCAAAGCTGTTCGATTTATGAGATCGGGCTACGCGCTTATGGTGCGCTGCTCAGCCACCCTGAGCGAATTATCAGAAAACCAATATTCCCGGCAATGGTTCCAAAATCAAAACGAAGCAACGATTCGCAACTTCCGGATGGCAACTCAGACGCTCCCGCGGGCGGGCTCGCGCAGCCGTTCCGGGTTTTGGTTTTCTCCGCCGATGATGCGCTCGCGGCCTTGGTCGAATCCGCGCTTCGTCCGGGTTGGCGTGCGGTGCGCGTACGCGTTCTCGCTGATTTGCCGAAACGATTGCGCCTGGCGCATCTGCGAGTGGTGGTGGTCGACGATGCCGGAATTACGCCAGACGACCGCGGCTGGTTAATGAACAGGATTCACCGCGACGTGCCGTTTGCTTCGATTATCTATGTCGCCGCAGTACATAGCGAAGCGGTCGAGCGTGCCGCCCGTGGAAACGGTGCCAAGTATTACACGGCCGCACCGCTGCAAACTTCTAATTTCGCCGGGGTGGTGCGGGGCTTTCTTGGCATCCACGGCGACCCGCTTGCCTTTCCACCTTCGCCTACTCGAGGTATGGGAGGATCTCGTTAATCAGGCGATCAAACTGGCGCGCCTGATCCCAACTTGTGATGCGGAGTGTGACTCTTTTGGCGCCATCACGCGCAAGTGCGCGCAGGTCCTCGATGCAGCGCGAGGGCGGTCCCGCCGCAGTCCAGGCCTGAGCCATTTCAGGAGAAAAAATTGGGCCATAGTAAGCGTCCAAAAAGCGTTTGGTTTCCGCCAGTGCGTCCGCGCGATCGTCGGTGATATTAATGTTGTGATAAAGCAGGTTCGGAAACCGGTTCGGGTCTTTGCCCTCAGCGACGAGCGCCTCATTCAGCTTGGTCAGATTCGTCTTGAATAAGCCCGGCATCACCTGCGCGGTCATCCAACCGTCGGCGAGCCGCGCGACCCGGCGCATCGGCTTGTCCGCGTTCGGCGACCATGGATTGGCGGCGATCCAGATGGGACAGGGTTGTTGAAGCGGCCGCGGTTGAATTGTCACCTGCGTGAACGAACGATAACGGCCCTCGAAGCTGACGTTGTCCTCATTCCATAAGCGGCGGCAGATGGCGAGATTCTCGGCCATTCGATTGCCCCGTTGCGCGTCTTTGACGCCCCACGCCGCGCTCTCCTGAGCGCTGGTGCCGCCGATGCCGATCCCGGTGCATACGGCGAGTTCCATCCGGCCGTTCGAAATCAAATCGAGCGTTGCCCATTGTGCGGCCAGGGTGAGCGGATCGCGCAATGGGAAGCTCGCCATACATGCGACTCCCAGCCGTACGCGCGCAGTCACGGCGGTGAGCGCGCCCAGCAACGCGATCGACTCGGGACGCGGCTTGGCCATCAAGCTGTCGCCGACAAAAATCGAATCGAACAGCCGATTCCCGTCCACCGCTTTGGCGCGCTCGAGCATTTGCGGCCAGGTGGCAACGCCGAACAAGATTCCCCGCTGCGCGATGGTGAAGCCGAACCTCATCGATGCACCCCCTTTATCAATGGAATGTGGCGCCGGTTGCTTCGAATCAGGCGCGGCCGGTCATGCGCGCGCGCTCCAGCACGGCCTCGAAGATGCGCACGGTGGCGGCGTCAACCAGCACGCCACCGGCACCGGCCGCTCCTTCGCCGGAGCGTTCGGCGGCGTAATAGGCGTCACACATGCGTCGCGCCGTATCGATTTCGCGGCTGGTCGGGGCGAAGACGTCGTTGGCGATTTCGATCTGGCTCGGATGAATCGCCCATTTGCCGACCGCGCCCAGCGTCGCCGCCCAGATAGCGTCACGGCGATAGCCGTCGGAATCGCGGAAGTTGGCATAGGGTCCGTCAATCGCGTCGATTCCCGCGGCGCGCGCCGCGACGATCATGCGTCCGCGCGCGAAATGCCACATATCGGCGGGGTAACGCGTGGCCGCATCTCCGGCGACCTCCGCGCGCACGCCTTGGCTGGCCGATAGATCACCGAACCCGAGGATGATGGCCTCGAGTCGCGGACTGCACGCGGCAATCTCCTCGACGCGGGCCAAGGCGGCGGTCTCCTCGATCAGCGCCTCCAGTGCGATTTTATGGCTGAGCTTGAGCTTGGCTTCGAGTTGGGTGAGCAGGGTGTCAAAAAACCAGATGTCGCGCGGGGCTTTGACCTTAGGCAGAATGATGACGTCAAGATGCTGGCCGGCGCGCTCGACCACATCGATTACGTCGTCATGGGCCCATTGGGTGTCGGCGCTGTTGACGCGCACCCCGCGGATGGCCTGGCCCCAATTCAGTTGGTTGAGCGCGGCCACGATATTGTCGCGCGCCGGTATCTTGAGTGCGGGCGCGACTGCGTCTTCCAGATCGAGAAACACCAGATCGGCGCTGCTCGCAACGCCCTTTTCGATCATTTTGGGGCTGGAACCGGGAACGGAAAGCTCGGAACGTCTTAATCGGAGTGTCATGACTGCTCCTTTAAATCATTGATAATCTATCCGCTAACACATAGGAGAGCATCTTAAGATGACCACGAGGTTGGTGGAAATCGGTTCGATTCGTACACCATACGCCAGCATCGGGGCGGTGCCGAGCCAGCCGCCGCACGACGCCGCCGGTGATTTTCGGAACCAAGCCGGAGTATTTGGCAATCTCGCGCGTTTTGGCCGCGTGCCGTTATATCCATGTGTTGTTCCGGTTCAGCGCCAATGACGCCTGGGTTAATGATGTCGCCGGCGATTGATACGAACCACGCGCTCGATCATATCGATGCGGCGAAACGCCGGATGCTGGGCGAGGTCGTCGAACGTCTGCGCGCGGTTGCGGGTGTGAGCGCGATCGCGCTCGGCGGCTCGCACGCGCGCGGGACGCACCGTCCCGATTCGGACCTCGACGTCGGTCTCTATTATCGTGATGCCCACCCTTTCGCGCTCGCAGACACACGCCTAGTCGCGCGCGGGTTAGCCCATTGCGGCGAGCCGGTAGTGACTGGTCTATACGAATGGGGTCCGTGGGTGAACGGCGGTGCCTGGATCGAGACCGCTGTGGGCAAGGTGGATTTTCTCTACCGCAGCCTCGACCAGGTCGGCAATACCATTGGCGCGGCACAAGCGGGCGAATGGCACCATAATTTCGATCAGCAGCCGCCGTTCGGCTTTCGCAGCGTGATTTATCTGGCGGAGACCGCTTGCTGTATCGCGCTGTTTGATCCCATGGGCGAGTTGGCGCGACTCAAACGGGAGGTCGCCACTTATCCTGAAGCGCTCAAGCGGCGAATTGTCGGTGACTCTCTATGGTGCGCGGAGTTCTCATTGCGGTTCGCAGAGGATTTCGCCAGGCGAACCGAGGTGCTCGAATGTGCCGGATGCCTGACACGAATTGGCAGCTACCTGGTGCAAGCGCTGTTCGCGCTCAACGGAACATATTTCATCAACGACAAAGGAGCCGCGCGCACGATCGAGTCTTTCGTGTCGAGGCCGGTGAATTTCAACGAACGAGTCGCCGCGATTGCGGGCCATCCGGGAACCCGGACCGCCGAACTGGCTGAGACGGTGAGCCGCATGGCGGCGCTATGGCATGAAACTGTGCTGCTCGCCGGGCCGTATTACCAACAGCGGTTTGACCTCGCCGCTCTGAAGTAAAAGACTTTCGCTCCGCTTCCAAATTCATTTCACCATAGCCCCGCAACCCCTTCCGGCAGCTTGGACCGGTAATTGCTGCATTCGGCGCTCGCCATGTTTAATCTAGTGAGCGAAATTCGATTACGTAACATGCGTGGATACATTCACCTTGCGAAATCGAGGAGAAGCAAGTGAAAACACGGCCGGGAGCACCTTATCCGCTGGGTACGACGTGGGATGGCTCAGGGGTGAATTTCGCCCTTTTTTCCGAAAACGCCGAGGGTGTCGAACTATGTCTATTCGACGGCGATGGTAATCAGCAAATCGAATGTATCCCGGTGTCGGAACGCACAACGCAGGTCTGGCACATCTATATTCCCGAGTTGAAGCCTGGTCAGCGTTATGGCTATCGAGTGCACGGGCCGTACGAGCCGGCCAACGGCCATCGCTTCAATCCGGCCAAGCTCGTGCTCGATCCCTATGCTTGTGCGATCGATCGCCGGCTGGTCTGGGACGATACCCTGTTCGCGTACCAGTTCGACCATGCCGATAAGGACCTGAGCAAGGACGAGCGCGACAGTGCGGCGGCGATGCCGAAAGGCGTGGTGATCGCCGACACTTATGATTGGGGTGGCGACCGTCTGTTGCGCATCCCCTGGCATCAGACCGTCATTTACGAATTGCACGTCAAAGGCTTCACAGCGCGCCATCCCGAAGTCCCCGAGGAGTTGCGCGGCACCTACGCCGGGCTTGCCTCGCCAGCGGTGATTGAGTATTTGCGATCACTCGGGATCACCGCCGTCGAGCTGATGCCGATTCATCAGTTCGTGGCTGACCGCCATCTGATCGAGCGTAAGCTGACAAATTATTGGGGTTACAATTCGATCGCCTTCTTCGCCGCCGACATGCGCTACAGCTCGCGCGGCGGGCTGGGCCAGCAGGTCATTGAATTCAAGGACATGGTCAAGACGTTTCACGCCGCCGGCATCGAGGTAATTCTCGATGTGGTTTATAACCACACCGCGGAGGGCAACGAACTGGGACCGACCTTATGTTTTCGCGGCATCGATAACGCCAGCTATTACCGCCTGATGCCGGATGACCGCCGCCATTACATGGACTTCACCGGATGCGGCAACAGCCTCAACATGGTCCATCCGCGCACCCTGCAGTTGATTATGGATAGCCTGCGGTACTGGGTCCAGCGGATGCACGTCGATGGCTTCCGCTTTGATTTGGCCTCGACGCTGGCGCGCGAGCTCCACGAAGTCGACCGCCTGGGCGCCTTCTTCGATATTATTCAGCAGGACCCGGTGCTGAGCCAGGTCAAGTTGATCGCGGAGCCGTGGGATTTGGGCGAGGGCGGTTATCAGGTGGGTAATTTCCCTGAGCTATGGTCCGAATGGAACGGCAAGTATCGCGATTCCGTGCGCGACTATTTGCGCGGAGCCGAACAGTCGTTGGGTGAATTCGCGGCGCGCTTCACCGGCAGTTCCGACCTTTACGAAACCAGCGGCCGCCGTCCCAGTGCGAGCATCAATTTCATCACCGCGCATGACGGCTTCACGCTCAACGACCTGGTTTCGTACAACGAAAAACATAACGAGGCCAACGGCGAGGAAAACCGCGACGGCGAGAGTAACAACCGTTCATGGAATTGCGGCGCCGAAGGACCGACCGAGGATGCGGCTATCAATGGCTTGCGTGATCGCCAGCGGCGCAATTTCCTCGCGACGCTGTTTCTGTCGCAGGGTGTGCCGATGCTGTTGGGAGGCGATGAGGCCGCCCGCACGCAAGGTGGCAACAACAATGCCTACTGCCAGGACAACGAAATTTCGTGGTTTGACTGGGGTTCGGCCGATCAAACCCTGCAAAAATTCACGCGCGATTTAATCGCGCTGCGCAAACAGCACCCGGTGTTTCGTCGCCGCCGATGGTTCGAAAGCAGGCCGATTCGCGGCGGCGAAGCAAATGATATCGGCTGGTTCCGGCCCGGCGGCCAGCCCATGTCGGATGAGGATTGGAACGCTGGCTTCAAATCATTGGCGGTTTATTTGAACGGCGCGGGCATTCCTACGCCAAATGCGGCGGGCGAACGTGTCGTGGACCAGAGTTTTCTGTTGCTGTTCAACGCTGATCATGAGCCCTGCGAGTTCACCGCGCCCGGCGGTTTGCCGGATCGGTCGTGGACAAAAGTGATTTACACGGCCGAAGGCGAAATCAAACAACCTGATGACACCCATCGTGTGGATGTTAAGATCAAACTCGAAGGCCGTTCGTTGATGCTGCTAATCGCCGAAAAGGGGGAGGATTGACCCGCACAGTCGGCCTACTTGCCGCTGATCAGCGGGCTGGACAATCAGGAGAAATCCCGGGAATGAGCGGCGCGCGGAGAGTATGCTGATTACAGGGCGGCGGTGTTCGCCCGAAGTGAGTATTGGCAACTCAGCCATTGAGGGAAAGACCGTGGAAATCAATAATACCGCTAGAATTCACAATCAGTTGGATGGGGCGCGCCATGCGCTGCGAGAGACCGCGTTGGAGGCACGACACAAAGTGGGCGAATTCGGAGAAATTGTCAGAGATCACCCCATTATGGTGCCGGCATTGATCGCCACCGCCGGACTGCTGCTGGCGACGAAAATTGGACGGATGCTGCTGCTGCCCGTCGCCCTTGGCGCGGTTGTTTCGATCACCGCGATGGGAAAAAAAGCTGACGCGGCCTGATAAATCATGCGGTTACGTTCGTCCGGACGTGAGACGAACCCTTGGTTATCCGGCGGCCGGTCCGGCTGAAGCCTAACCCTTGGGCAGGCCCAGCACGCGTTCGCCGATGATGTTGTGCTGGATTTCGTTGGTGCCGGCCGCGATGGTGCCGCGCCGGGCCGCGAGCATCCGATGCGACCATTTGCCATGATCGACTGACCAACGGGCCTGGTACTCAAGCTGGCTGTACGGGCCTAACAACTCCATCGCGAACTTCTGCATCCGCAGATTCAAGTCCGTAGTGCACAATTTCATCATCGAGCCTTCGGGACCAGGCGGCAGGCCCTTTAATTGCCGCGTGAGTTGGCGATAGCTGGTGTATTTCAATCCTTCCGCCTCACAGGCGAAAACCGCTAGGCGATCGCGCACGTAACGATCCTCGATCGCGGGACGTCCATGGTATTCAACCTGTTTCGCAGCTTCGGCCAACTGCCGCACTTCGACCATCATGTCGGTGCGGCCGCCGTGGATGGTCCGCTCGAACATCATGTTGGTGATGGCGACGCGCCAACCTTCGTTCTTGACCCCGACGAGGTTGGCTTTGGGCACCTGGACGTCGTCGAAGAACACCTGATTGAAACCGTGCTCGCCGGTGATTTGAATCAATGGACGAATCGTGACGCCGGGCGTCTTGAGGTCCACCAGCAGATAGCTCAGGCCCTTATGCTTGGGTGCATCCGGATCAGTGCGGCAGAGCAGGGTGCTGAAATCGGCGTGATGCGCGTTGGAGGTCCAGACTTTCGAGCCGTTGACGACGAAATGGTCGCCATGGTCGTGAGCGCGCGTTTCCACCGCGGCCAGGTCCGAGCCATGATTGGGCTCCGACAGGCCCTGGCACCAAATCTCCTCGGCCGAGGGGATCTTCGGAATGTAGCGCTTTTTCTGTTCGGGCGTGCCCCATTGCATAAGAGTGGGGCCGACGCGCGCGATACCCTGAAAGTTCACCGTCGGTGGCGCTTTCGCGCGGTCCAGTTCCTGATTATAGACAATCTGCTGGAGAAAGGTGGCGCCACGCCCGCCGTATTCGGTTGGCCAATGGATGCACATCCAGCCGCCGTCGTAGAGTTTGCGATGCCACGCGCGGCGGCGTTCGAACTCCTGGTTGGTATCCGGATCGGCTAATTCAGTGTCGTCGCGCCAGTCGCGGGGCAGGTTCTGTTCGAGCCAGCTTCTGAACTCGCCCCGAAACGCCTCGTCGTCTTCGCCGAATTTGAAATCCATGAGTGCGTCTCCCGCCGCGTGTCCGCGCCGTCTATGCCTCGAAGCGAAAGGCGCCGTTGCGGCGCACGATATGGCCGGCCGTCGGACCGGAAAAATGCGTGCCCAGCACGCGAATCGGCTGGTCGCAGTAGCGCTCGACGAAGCGCCGCCGGGTGTCACTGCCCTGCGCCGGGTCGGTGTCGAAACCGCAGACCCAGTCCGGATGCGCCACCTGGATCGGATGATGAATCAGGTCACCGGTAATTACGGCATTCTCGCCGCGCGACGAGATGCGCACGCTCATATGGCCCGGCGTATGACCCGGCGTTGGCTCCAGCCAAACTTCGCTGGTCAGCTTGAGGTCGGGTTCGACCAGCTCGGCGAGTTTGGCGTCGATTACCGGCCGCACCGAGTCGTCGATGGGGTTTTTGAAATCCGGACTGCCGTCGAACTTCGACCAATGGTCCCATTCGCGCCGCCCCATGAGGTAGCGCGCCTTGGGGAAGGTCGGGTTCCAGCGCCCATTTTCCAACACCGTATTCCAGCCGACGTGATCGACGTGCAGATGCGTGCAAACCACCATATCGATCGACTCGCGCGTGAAACCGGCCTGATCAAATTCCTGCAGAAACGGCAGCCGCATCAGGTTCCATTCTTTGAAGCCCGGCCGCACCTTATCGTTGCCGACGCAGGTGTCGACCACAATACGTTTGCCTTCGGATTCGACCACCAGGGCGTGAATGCTCAGGCGAAAGCGGCCTTCGTTGTCGATGAACGGCTTGAGCCATTCGTCTTCGCGTTGGACATTGTCGGGCGTCGCTTCGCCCAAAATCATGGTGCCTTTCCAGATCAAGTCCTGTTCCTGCAGCCGTGTGACGCGAACCTCGCCGATTTGCCAGCTATGCATAAACACCTCCGCCCTTTCGCGCACCTTAACGCGGTTGCCGCCGTTTCGGCAATCGCCGCGCGAGCATACGTCGGCAGCCCGCCATCGACGCTCTGGCCGAGGAATTTTTTTGCACGTGAAGTTGCAATACACTTAGGCGCGTTGAAAATTTCAGCCACACGATTTTCCTTTCAAATGCGCGGCGCCGGTTTCGGATTATCGCTCACGTTGTTGCTGCTCATCACGGCGGGCGCCGCCAGCGCGATTGCCGGCGAAGTCGCGCCGACCAGAAATGTACCCGAGATTGCCACCCTGCGCGTGGTTGGCGTGGTGCCCCACCCACTGACCTTGCAGCTCTACGATTTGGAGAAGCTACCCGCACGGACGGTAACCGCGAAGGACGCGAGCGGAGTCAAGGTAAAATATCGCGGCGTGACGCTGTGGAGCATCCTAAACCGCGCCGGGGTGCCGCGGAGAGAGCGCATTCGCGGCGCCATGATGCTCGACTACGTGGTCGTTGACGCGCTGGACGGTTATCGGGTGGTTTTTTCATTAGCGGAACTCGACCCCAAGCTCAGCAAGCTCGTGGTGCTGCTGGCTTATAAGCGCAACGGGCAGGCAATTCCCCCGCCTGAAGGGCCGTTTCGAATCGTCATCCCGTCGGAGAAATATAATGCACGATGGGTGCGCGAGGTCACGGTTCTGGACGTCCGCAAGGCGCGATGATTGGCCCGTTGGATGGCTTGAAAGCGGCGCGCCCCCCTCACGTCAACACCCATCAAGGAAGCTGTCATGAACGATTTGGTTCGTATGAAGACGGTCGCAATTATTGGCGCGGGTGAAATGGGCGCCGCGGTCGGGCGTCGTATGCGGGCGATGGGTGCGCGCGTTCTGACCACGCTCAATGGCCGCGGCGCCGCCAGTGCGGAGCGGGTGCGTCGCGCCGGACTCGAGGTTATTGGCGATGATGATCGGCTGATACGGGAAGCCGGTTTCGTACTGTCTATCGTGCCGCCAGGGCAAGTGCATGCGGTAGCTGAGCGCTTCCTGCGTCCGCTGCACGCGGTTAGCGAAAAACCAGTCTTCGCGGATTGCAACGCCGTATCACCTGCGACCGTGCGCCATCTCGCCACGACGCTTGCGGTCACCGGTTGCCGCTTCGTGGACGCCGGTATCATTGGCGGACCGCCGTCCGACGACGGTGCCAAAGGACCGCGCTTCTATGCGTCGGGCGAATACGCCCAGGAGTTGGCGCGGCTGCGCAACTATGGGATTGACGTCGCGGTGCTCGACGCGCCGGTCGGCGCCGCCTCGGCGCTTAAACTATCCTATGCCGGCATCACCAAGGGCCTTATCGCGATGGGAGCGGCGATGATCGGTGCGGCTGAACGTGAGGGATTGAGCCTCGCGCTACAAAAGGAATTGGAGCGCAGCCAACCGCATCTCTTAGCCTGGCTCGGGTTCGGTGTTCCCAACCTGTCGCGCAAAGCCTATCGCTGGGTGGCCGAAATGGACGAGATTGCCTCGTTTATTGGTGAAACTGGCGCGGGTGGCGGGATTTATGCCGAAGTGGCACGTCTGTTCGAGCACGTCGCGCGGGAGCGCGAGCGCAATGGCGACGAGGCGTTTGCAAAGCTTAACGCCTTTGTAAAGCCACGGTGAATACCTGCTGATACGCGGCATCGGCTCGATTGCTGGCGCCTAATCGCCTATCAGGCGCCGCGCGGCATCCGGCGATGATAGGTCCACCAGGCGCCCAACCACACCGCCGCTATCGACGCGACGATCAGGAGCCCGGCGCGCGTAAAGTCGAACGCGTTGACCCAGGTCCAAAAACTTCCGTCCAGGGCCAGGCCGGCGGCGATGACCTGCAACCATTCAATCGCTCCAACCGATAACGCCGCCGCCACCGTAAGCGCGGTTACCGCTAGGTTGAACAGCAGTTTGCGCTGATTCATGCTGTCGGCCCATTCATACACGCGTGTCATCATGGCGCCGTCGAGCGTATCGACCAGCATCATGCCGACGGTGAACATGGCCGGCAGGATCATCACAGACCAAAGCGATATATGCGCGTGTGCGGCGGCGCCAGCCGAAAGCGCGAGCAAGGCGATTTCCGTGGCGGTGTCGAACCCCAGCCCGAATAGCAATCCGACGAAATACATTTTCCAGGTTACGTCGATTCGCCGGTAGATGAAGCGTAAGATCCGCGCGGCAATCCCGCGGCGATCCAGCACGGCCGTCATTTGGCGATCGATCTCCTCATGCGAGGCGGAAGTGCGGGACAAACGAAAGGCTCCCCAAAGCTGGATCAACGCAACCAGATTGAAAAGTCCGATCAGCGTCAGAAACGCGGCCGAGATAATAGGTCCAAGCAGCGCGCCCGAATGCGCCCAGTCCGCCCTTCGCCCGCCATGCGAAGAGACCGTTAGTACCACCATCAACGTGATGAGGATCACTATTGTCGAATGGCCGAGCGCGAAAAAAAAGCCGCTGGAGGAAGATGGTTTGCGATCTTGCCTGAGCTTGCGCGTAACGTTGTCGATAGCCGCGATATGGTCGGCGTCGAAACCGTGACGAACGCCCAGAAAATAGGCGATGGTTCCCAGTTCAAGTAGGGTGTCCCGTCCGGGCGCCCACGCGAGCAGCGCCAGCCATGCCGCGAAGTTGAGCGCACCGACCAGATAAAGCAGGACGCGTGTAGAGGGGGTGCGCTGGTTCATCGCTCCGTCCGAATTAGAAGCGGCCGCCGATTCCACGCCCCATCGGCATGTTCAGAAACCGGCGCGGCTGCGGCGTCGGCGAGACGATTGCCGCGGGTGCGCTCACCGGCGGCTGACGCATATTGGCGCATGCGCAGCAGCCCAGGCATGCGATCACACCGCCGATTGCCAACCCGCATACCAGCGCTTTCAGGTTTGTGGTGCGTGCCGACATGCGAGCTTCCGGGGATAGCGGGCGCAAATCAATTACCTGGAACGCAGCTCGCAGACTCGCCTGCTCGTTTCGCTTCGCTCGACTGGCGTGCGCACCGAATTGTTAGGACTTAGGTGTCAATTTGAGAATCAAGTGGCGTGGAACTTTGTCTGTTATCTAGCGTACATTCCTCGCGTCGTGAAGCGTACGATCCATGTGCGGATCTTCACCTAACTTCCTTGCCACTGCGCCGGGTCGCTGCGCCTCCCTTTTCCCAATAACTGCCGCCGTACGCTCGATATTCGCAAGCCAAAAACTGGCAGCGCACTTCTAACAACCGCTCTGATTTCGCCTTATGCTGTTTCGAGCCGCGAGCGGACGGCACGCATGCGGCTGGCGAGGTCACCCTCGGTTACGAGGCCGCAGCTGAGCATGATATGCACAAGTGCGAGGAGCTGACGCTCTGGGGCAGGAACGTCGCTATATACGGACTCTGCAAGCTCATCCTCGGCTCGGCGCCGATCGAGTGCAGGAAGCGCGCCGCTGGCGGCGAGGCAGTCGCACATTGCGTTGAGGCTCGTTTTCCACGGTGGGTTCGGATTGGTAACGCCGTAATGTGGCGCTAGTACCTCCCAAGTCTTTTCCGCATTGCGTAAGGCCTCCAGCAACGCGATCCGGCGGGAATCAACCTCACTCCTTGCGCTCATCTTCAGCCTCCCCGGAATGCGAACCCTGAACGGGCCGACGCGCCTTCTGAACCGGATGAACGTCCGCCGTCCTGCCCGGGCGCGGCAGGGCGACGCCGATCATGCAATCGCGCGTGACGATCTCTGCAAGTTGGTCCTCGGTCCAATTCTCGGTGCCTTCGGGCCGTACAGGAAGGACCATGAAGCGGCATTTCTGGTTAGAATCTTCGACACGTACCTCCACCTCGGGAGGAAGTATCAAGCCGAACTCCGCGAGGACCTGACGTGGCCAGCGAACTAATCTGCGCCGATAGTTCGTCGTGCGGTACCATTCGGGCGACATGCCGAGCAAGGGACGCGGATAGCACGAGCAGAGCGTGCAGACGATTACGTGATGCAGGGTTGGCGTATCTTCGAGTACGCGCAGATTCATGTAATCACTCGGGGTGCCGAATCCCGTGGGTTCTGCCCAATCGACACCGATCTCCTTGCAAGCCTTGACGGCGTCCTCCATGACCCGCGCTTTGAACGCCGGGTCGGTCCAGGCCTTGGCTACCAATCGAGAGCCTGCGGCCGGTCCGATCGACTCGGTCCACTCAGTGAACCTGCGATGATCCTCCGCGGTAAAAAGACCGTGCTCGATTGCAAGTTCTCGCACTGCAATCTCGAGCACCTCGAAGTCAGTTATTTCTTCCACCATCGGCGCCGCGGGATGCTCGACGCCGCCATTTCCCGGCGTGTGGGCCTGGCTCATGTCGCTTGCTCCCTTTTCTTTTTCGATCGGATTCAGTTATCGACGGGTTCGAGCCAGCGCTCCGGGGACTCGGTCTGAACCGTGTCGCTGTCGAATGGGTACTCAGGCCAAAGATCCTTCTGCCGGAACCGCACGATGTAATATTGCTCCAGCCGGCCATCCCGATTGAAAGCTTCGTCCTCGGGGATGACGTCCTGATATGTGCAAGCGGCGATGGTGCCCGCCATTCCGCGGACATACATCTGAGTGCGGGTGTAGAACAGGTTCGGCAGGTCCTTGACGCGAACACGGTCGCCAACCATAAAACGAGCCTTGCCGGCGGTATTGTCAGGTTTTTCCGGCGGTTTATTTTTTGGCATAGCGAGCTTCCACCTCCGCAATCTTCTCCATCAGTTCGGTCAGCGAAATATGGTTTTTATCCACGAGCATTCGAGCCGCGGACAAAATCCAACGGCCGTAGTATGGGATGCCAAGATAGAGCGTATAACCCAAGTCATTATCGGCTCGACGGCGTCTTTCCTCTGAGTTCCATATGCCTCTCCAGCCGAGAACCTCGCACGTCACATAAGTGTTGAGTTCCCATTGTTCCTCTTCCTTCTCCTCATACAGGGCGGGGGCGTCGAACTGGCCGCCGACATCGTGGGGCGGGTGCATGTAGGCCTTGTAGAGGGGGCTGTCAACCTCGTAATTCCAGTTTTGAGGCACATGAAGCGCCGGCTGTAGGGAGCCGATGAGTTCTTGCTGCTGACGAAGCTCATTTCGTGCTGGCATTTTCTGTACATTCCCTTCTCTTGTTACATCGTCATCAACCGGGCTTTCTGCTTTAATGCTAGATTATGTCGCTACCGTTCTGCCCCGCAAGGTGTCAGCCAGGCCTTTCCGTCTGAAATTCCCCCTTGAGCTTGCTTGACTGCCGGACTATTCGTGGCGATAAAAAGGGAGTGCGAATTTCCGCCTTCAACGCGCTGGCTGCGATCGCGGCAGTAATCATTGCTGGCGCCGTTTTGGTAAACTGGGTTTCAGAGCCATCCTGCATCCCACTGAATGGTCTTCATACGCTACGTGTCGAGCTCGATGAGCTTGTCCCAGGCAAAGTACGGGCCTTCTGTTACAGAGATCACGCGGGCGAACGCCTGCGCTTTTTGCTGGCGCGGGACTCAACTGGTAAAGTCCACGCGGTCTTCGACGCGTGCCGCGACTGTTATAAATTTCATAAAGGCTACAATTACTCGCATGGCTACCTGATCTGCCAGTTTTGCGGCAATCGTTATCCGATTAAAAACATCGCGGCGGGTGAGGCGTCTTGCGTACCAGTGCCACTCGCACACAGGATGACCAGCGGCCAGGTCACGATCAAAGTGGCTGATATCATGGCGGGACAGCGGCTCTTCTGAACTGGCGACGCGAATGGACGGCGGCGATCGCCGGAGCGCTGATGGCGGCGCTCCTGTTGGGCGGATTGCCGATCCTCTCGGGGGTGGTGATGGAAAGAACCCAGAGTGGACCCGCTTTCACGCTGAATATTTGTCATCCACTTCCCGGCTTGAATCACGGCTCGGTTTCCACGGTACCGCTCGCCAGTGCTCCGCGGCTTGTTCATGATCTTTTGCAAGGTGGCCCCGCGCTCGAGCCGAGGCCCGCGCGCGCGCTTCGTGCCAGCGAAGCGCCTGATCCACCACCGCCCAAAGCGCGGAACTAGGCGGCGCATTTCATAACATCCGGGCGTTAACAACAAGCCATACACGCGGTTAAGCCGCGTCGCGGCGCTATATCACAGTGGCCACTTTTGCCTCTGACGGAGCAATCATGCGGCGGTTTTGTCCTGTCATTCTTGTCACTATTCTGCTGGTGCCTGGCGCGACAGTTTGGGCGCATGGCACCGTTGGCGATTACACGTTTCTTGAGCCTCTGATCGCCGACGATGCCAATCCCAAAAACGAGTTCGATATACTCAAACCATTCTGGATCCGTACCGCGTCGGGCCGCCAATTCTCACTGGGATTT
>JBOHWL010000190.1:0-3554 GCA_050736615.1 Binataceae bacterium (SeqCode)
AAAACGACTAGCGACGCGCACCTCGCAGAATCTGACTCCAAACGCAGCTCGCGGACTCGCCTGCTCGCTTCGCCGCACAGAGCGGCTCCGCTGGCGGTGCTCAGAATGACAGAATCACACCTTGTGCAGAGGTTACCTAATGGCGGCAGACTGCGTTTGATGACACCACTGGCTGGTGGGGAGATTCCCTAGCTGACAACCAACGGATTAGCCTTGCGGAGGATTTGTTGATGAAGACCCGGGGAACCGGACTGCTGATGTTATGGACCGATATCGACGCGGAGCATGAGGCGGAATTCAATCGCTGGTACAACGAAGAGCATATCCAGCATCTGCTCAAGGTGCCCGGCTTTCTCAGTGCCGGCCGCTACGTCGCCCTCAAAGGCGGTCCGAAGTACCTTGCGATGTACGAACTCGAGACGCCCGAGGTGTTGCGCACGGCCGCGTTCCTGGACGAAGTCCGCTTTCGTCCTTCGCCCTGGCGCACCAAAACTTCAGGCGGCCAGGTCGGCCGCAATTTCATCCTGCAGGCCTATCGGCAGATCTTTCCGGCCCGCACCAGTCCGATCGAACTCACCATGGGACCGGCCAAGTACTTGCAGATGGGACGCATGGATATTCCGGCGCATATGGAGGAGGAGTTCAACGATTGGTACAACACCGTCTATGTGCCGGATTATCTAACCGCGCCCGGATGTATCCGCGCCCGGCGCTTCACGGTTATCGACGGTCAGCCGAAATACCTGACCGTCTATGAGTTCGAGCATGCCAAGGTGCCCGAGAGCGAGGCTTGGAATCAGATCCGCGATCGTAATCCGTGGACCTTTCGCGTGCGTCCGCAGATGAAACTGGATCGCGGCTCGCCCGGGGTTTACGAGCGGATTTACCCGGCGCTTTGACCGAACGGTTATCGGAATGGAGCGGACGGCCGCTCGCCTGGACCATGCGCGGGGGGGGGAGATTCGTGCGGAGGTCATCGCTACGCTCGGAATGACAGAATAATGCTTTTGCGGAGCTTCACTAGGACGCGGGGTTTTCGATTACGTTCGCGAAGCCGCGCATCGCCGCCGCCACGAAGGCGCGCACGCGCGCGATATCCTTCTTACCGCGACACCCGGCAAGGTCGGTATGCGAGAACGAATCGACGCCCCACGGGCGGACGGTGGCGATCGCCTCGGCGACGTTTTCCGCTGACAATCCGCCCGCCAGAATTACTGGAACGCGTGAGCGTTCGACAATCGTCCGGCTTACCGACCAATCGTGGGTTTCGCCGCTGGCGCCGGCGTACGGCAGTCCCTTCGCGCCCGAATCGAGCATCAGGTAATCGGCGCTCCCCTGATGGGCGTCGGCTTCGCCCACCGTCTCGCCGGCGCGCACCGCAATTGCGCGCAGAAGCCTTATTGGTGCAATTCGCTGGCGCATCCAGGCGCAGTCGGAAGGTTCGATTCCGCGCGCGGCGACGTGCAGGATGTCGGGCCGCACCGCATCAACCATCGCACATATTTCCTCACGATCATCGGAGAGCGAAAGCGCTACGCCATGGGAGTGCGGCCGTATGGCGGCAAGGATTTCGCGCGCCAGCCGCGCTTCAACGGCTTCCGGGACCACACCCGCTTCCGCCACCACCACGCCGATCTGATGAGCGCCGGCTGCAGCCGTGGCCACCGCGTCGGCCACCGAGGTCAGGCTGTAGATCTGAATGACCATCTCACTTTCGCACGTTATTTTGGTTCGGCCACGATGTTCTGACGGGCCAGCCGTGCGCGATCGACGAAGCCGGTGGTGCCGTATTGCCGCACCGATTCCTCGAGCTCCTTGAGCAACTCGCCGGGCGGTCTTTCAAGGTCGATTTCCTGTCCATACGGCTGCTTGGCCTTGAGCCCGGTATTCCAGTAGGTCTCGACGCGATTGCCTTCAGGATCATAGGCGTAAACGCCAATTGCGTTGCCGTGCGAGATAACCCGGTCAATTTTGACCTGGTGGGCCTTGAAGCGGCGGTAATAGCCGATCACGTCGTCGAGCGAATTACAGCGAAACGAAACCTGCTGCACCACGCGAGCGTCGCTATCCGCGTTGCGCCCTCGGCATAGCATCAGCTCGTGATGCTCCTCCTCTGGGCGCGCGCTCATGAAGACCATGCCCAGTTCCGCATCCTCGTCGGTGATGGTCAGGCCGATTATGTCGCGATAGAAGGCCTTTTGTCTTTCGAGATCATGCACGTGGAGACCAACATGCCCCAAGCGCGCGACTGACGGTGCCATTTTAGATCTCCTTGCGATCGTTCGGAGCGTCCACGAGCGCGAGTACCTCCGCGGTTCCGCTCCTTTCCCATATACGCTCGCTAGTTCTCCTTGACCAGCGGCCCGGTGGGTTGACCGGCGGTGAAGTTGCGCCATTCCTCGGGCGCCGCCACCACGCGATTTCGGAGCACGCCGATCCTCTCGGTCTCAAGCTCGAGCTGATCGCCTGCCGTAAGCCGTTTATTGCCCGAATACGTGCCGAGTGAAATGATATCGCCCGCCTCCATCAGTGTGTAATCGGAGCAATAGGCAAGCACTTCGTAAGGGTCGAAGATCATCGCCGCGGTATTCCCGCTCCGGCGGATTTCGCCGTTCACCCGCACCGCCATGGCGAGCTTGCGCGCATCGCCGAGCTCTTTGGCCGTCACAATCCAGGGCCCCATCGGACAGAAGGTCGCGAAGTTCTTGGCGTACGCGTAGGGCTGGCCCATCTTCAGCCGTTCGCGCTGACGGTCGCGCGCCGACACGTCGTTGCAGATGGTATAGCCGAAAATATAGTCGGGCGCATCCGAGGGCCGGATATGGCGGCAATCACGGCCCACCACCAGCGCCAGTTCATGCTCCTCGTCAACCTGCTGCGGAAATGGTGGCAGCACGATTTCATCGCCATGGGCAATCAGATTGTTGGCGTATTTGGCAAAGATTATCGGCTCGTCGAAGAAGCTCAGCTTGCTCTCTTCGATATGCTCGCGGTAATTCAACGCCAATGCCAGGATTTTGGGCGGCCGCGGGATCGGCGGCAGCCATTTGAAATCGCTGACGAGGTAATCGCGCAACCTCTGTTCACTTCGCAGTCGTTCGATGCTGGCTTCTCCGATACGGTCGATATCGACGTGCGACTGGATCATTGCCAGCAGCGAATCGCCGCCGTGAAGTTGGGGATGAGTGACGCTCAAGGCGCCGGTCAGATCGAAAATCCCCTCCGGAATTGAAATGCCGACCCGGGCGCGTCCATCAGTTGCGAACGATAGCAGTTTCATGGTTCATTCCTCAGCTATTCCGCGCGGGCCGTTCGCGGAAAAACCCGCGATCAGAGCAATTTCGGCAATACCTTGTCGGTAAACGAGATAAAGGTTTCATGACTGAGCGGCGCGCCGATTAAGTAGTCGAGATGAATCTCCTCGTGTAATCGCGCGATCGTGTCGGCCACGCGCTCCGGCGTGCCATGGATGATGACCGAGTCGAGATACCGTTGCGCGGGATCACCGGCGCCGAAGATGGCAGGGTCGATATAGGTGCGCAGCAGCCATTGCG
>JBOHWL010000191.1:0-5691 GCA_050736615.1 Binataceae bacterium (SeqCode)
CAGCCGTGGCGTCACTGTGACCAACGGCGTAATCCAATGTGGCTGTTCGTTCTGGATGCGCGTCACGCGCGGAAACCAGTCGAGAAAGTAGCCCTTGACCGCGTCGCCAAATGACGAGGCGCTGGAGAAACCGTCCGATGCCATGCAGGGCCGTGCCGGTGTTAGCGCAAGGGCCGAGATGAAGAAGATTGCTGCTGTTCGCATGCGAGATAGGTACCGATTATAGGTTGGAACACGGCCATCGTTATGCCATTATACGAGCGTATTGGCAAGTATCATGGCGAATGAAGGCGAGAAGATACGGCGCGCGCGCCTGGCGGCCAGTTGCAGCCAGCTCGAACTCGCCCGGCGCGCAGGTATCTCGCGCCAGGCCCTTGGCGCGATTGAAGCGGGGGTTTATCAGCCCGGCGTGAGCGTGGCTTTAAGCCTTGCCCGCGCGCTAGGCGAGACGGTCGAGCATTTGTTCGGTGCCGAGCAAGAAGGAAGCAATGAAGTCGAAGTCGCGTGGGCCGGCCAAGCACCGGCAAAAACCACCGCCTCGGCGACCGTGGTGCTGGCCCGCGTAGCGGGCAAAATGGTCGCCGTCGCGCAGCCGCCCGCGCGTTTGGCGCTGTTGCCGGCGGCGGGCAGACTCGATTCCGTCCATCGGCATCGCGCCCGGATAGCGACGTTTCGCTCCGCGGACGAAATCGACTCGATGCTTTTGATGGCCGGTTGTGACCCGGCGGTGACGATGCTGGCGGGATGGCTGGCGCGTCGCCGCTCGCCGATTAGCGCGGTGGGCCTGACCTGCTCCAGCCGTGCTGCGCTGGCCGCGTTGATGGACGGGCGGGCGCACGTCGCCGGCGCGCATGTGCGCGATCCGCGCGGCGACGAATATAATCTCGCGTTGATGCGCGCGGCGGTTGGTCCGCGTCGCGCGGTCGTAGTCAACTTTGCACGATGGGAATTGGGCTTCGCGACCGCACCCGGTAATCCGCTGGGAATTCGAAATGGCACCGATCTGGGCCGCCCGGGCTTAAGTATCGCCAACCGGGAAAGCGGCGCCGGTGCGCGCGCCTTTCTGGATGAGACCTTACTCGCGGCGGGCTTAAAGTCCGAACAAATCCAAGGCTACGAGCGCGAATTCGGCGGTCATCTGGAGGTGGCGGCGGCGGTGGCGGCGGCGCAGGCCGATTTGGGCGTCACGATTCGCCTTGCCGCCGACGCCTATGGGCTGGCCTTCATCCCGTTGCGTGAGGAGCGCTATGACCTCGTGATGCTCGAGAGCGAATACGACGCGCCGCCGGTCAAAGCCATGCTCGACGCGCTCAATTCACGCCGCTTTGCACGCGAAATCAGTCAGTTTTGCTCTTATGACACCGGTGGGATGGGCACTGTGGTCGCGCGCATACCCTGAGCCGCCCCGAGCCTGGCTGCGGGACCAGCTTCACACCGCCCGCGCGCGGCCGTTTTCCAAAAGTCTTTCGGCGCTGGCTTGCTTGAGCGCGTCTTTTAATTCCTGGCGGCTGGTGCCCAAGGTCTTGGTCAAGGGCGCAACCACCCGTTCGAGAAACGCGCGTGGACTGATACCGGCGCCGGAGGTCCGCAGTCGTTCCTGGTAATCGGGAATCAGGCCATCACCCGGCATCTGAAACCGCGAGAGCACGTATGCGAGATCGGCGATGGTACTCGCACGATCACGCGCCAGCTCAAGCGCGATCACCGCGCGATAAAAACCGGCATGCGCCGCCTCATCCCTGCCGACGTAAAAGAAAATCGCCTCGAGTACCTTGTCGCCGGCGTTGCGGGCGCGGTCGCGCTGCGCTTTATACGCGCTGAAGGTCGCACCTTCCTGAAGTGCGCCGTAACATGCCATCTGGCGCATCGTGGTGAACGGTAGCCGCCACTCACGTGCGAACACGCCGGCCTCGAGCGTGGCAAACTCACCCTCGGAATAAAGCCCCGAGCGCGTCAGATATTCACGAAAGACCAGTCCATGCCTGGATTCTTCGAACGCCCAGCAGGTTTGAAACCAGGCCGAGCCGAACATCGCGCGCGACAAATCGAGCCCACGCGCACTGTAATCAGGCACGTAGAGTTCCTCGGCGCAAAAAATTTCCACGCTCTGGCGGACGTCGGGGTTGGCTTTGGCGGCATTGAGGTCCGGCCACGGAATATCCGTGAAGATGCTCCAGCGACGTTTGGTTTCCGCCGTTTCAAGGAATTCCAGATAAAGACGATACAACTGCTCCGAGTAGGTTGCGGCCACTTCTCACCACTGCCTTTCGCTCAATCGCGGTGCGGATGCATGGAACGCCGCCGAGCGGATCAATCTTGCGTGCAACCGGCCACGCGCCGTTTGCACATTATGCGCCGCTGCTGATTCCCTAAGGATGAAAGATGACCGTAATCGCGGGCGTCCGCAATTCGGCTCCTACACCAGGCGGTGAGCATGCTGTTATCGTGAGCCACCGTCAAGCAGGTGGGGACATGCTTCCGCCATCCAGCGTTCATTCAAGGCGCTTTCGAGTGCGCGCCCGTCCTTGTCGATCGCCCAGGAGCCGTGGTCAAGGAGGGTAAAGCGGCAAAACGAACGGCCGCACGAGCGGCAGGTAAAGGCCAGGCGGGAGCCGCGCGCGGCGGACCAGTCGAGCATCTTCACCTTGAAATCATGAGAATCCCACAAATTGCTGGTCATACCATTCAAGCTGCAACTCCCGCGTCGTGGCGCAAGGCCGTGACGATCTTAACGCTCAACTGTGCGATTTCGCGCCTTACCGTTCTTCAACGCCGGTTCCATTTCGATCCTGATGCGGCGGCCATTCAGCTCGGTATTGTTCAGCAAGCTGAAGGCAACCACCACATCGGATAGATCGGCCATCTCCACGAAGCCAAAGCCGCGGCACAGGCCCGACGCTTTATCGCTGATCGCCAGTGCGCCCACCACCTCGCCAGCGCGCGCGAAATGAGAGAGCAGGTCACGACTGGTAACCGAGTTGGCAAGATTGCCGACATACACCTTGGGCATAAATCATAGCCTCCCGTTTGTCCCGGCAATTCGGACCCTACCGGCGGGCACCAGCGCTGGTCCGGAAGAAACTTTCGGTCCGAAGGCGAGTGTCTCAAAGTGTATCCGAATGGAAATGCAAAGTATATACGGCATCGGGCTCGGGAGGGTGCTGATGCCGCCGCGGTTTAGTCTGGGCAATAAACTGCTGCTGTATCTTTTTATCCGGCGGTCGTGTATAAGAATCCATAGAAACGCTTGGACTGTTCCTTTCACCCGACCCGGGAATGAGCCCGGGTTCTCTGTTCGGAGCTACCCGGCCAAACTTTCGGAGGGCAAGTAAATGCCCAGCAAATTGTATGTAGGCAATCTGGCCTACTCGGTGTCTAACAATGACCTGCAGGAACTGTTTTCGCAGGTCGGCCAGGTGCAAAGCGCCACCGTCATCACGGATAAGTTTTCGGGACAATCAAAGGGTTTCGGCTTTGTCGAAATGTCAACCGCCGAAGAGGTTGCCAACGCGATAAGGCAATTCAATGATACCGAACTCAAGGGCAGAAATATCAAGGTGAACGAGGCCAAACCGCGCGAATCAAGCTTCGGCGGAGGAGGCAATCGTGGCGGTGGTGGCGGCGGCGGCGCCAGCCGGGGCCGTAACCGCTGGTAAGCATCCGCGCGCTGTCCCTGCTTAGAACCTGAATCAGAACCGGTGCCGCACGAACCTCGTCGCGACACCGGTTTTTTATTAAGCGCCACCGGTTTAACGGCTCCAACCGGTCGCGCGTGATTATGCCAACCGGCCAGAGGCACCATGGCAACCGCCCGCAAGGGCCGTCATTGCTGGTGATACTGTCTGAAGCGCTCGTGGTAACTTAGCGTGGCTTCACCTCCCGGTTCCGGAAAGCTGGTCCCCCTCGTCCTCCAGGCTGCCGTGGCTGATCCAGCGGAAAAGATCGCGGTCAGCACGCCCAGGTGATGGAAGCCCGGGCCCAACCCGTCCAGCACTTGATCATCAAGCGGGGTCAAAGGGATGAGCACCTTTCAGATACCATGGTAGATGAGCCAGCCAATGTGAGCGGCGCCGCGAGGCAGGCCAACGGGATAATCCCGACAAACGGTGCCCAGCGAAGCGCGCGCTTCGCCTGCGGCTCTGCTGGTGCGACATGGCTCGCGCTGCTCGCCGGCTCGGAGTCTGTGAATTTTTGTCATTCTGAACGGAGTCTGCGAAGTGAAGAATCCCGAAAAAACACAGGAAAAACAGAAGGATCCGGGATTCCCCGCTGTGCTCGGAATGACAGAAAAACAAAATCTTCACACACGCTCAGGATGAAAGCAGTATTTGCGGGGCGCGACACTAGAAAGATGTTGGAAAACTACTTGATTACTCAGTTGTACTGTCACACAACTTCTTATGATTGCCAGGATCGCGCATTTTCCGAATTTTGGTCATTAATCCTTCCGATTTTTGAGCGGTGTGACGACGGTCGTTGGAAGCCGCTTTGGAGCTGCGTCGCTTTTGTGAAGAGGCCTTGCCTTGCGCGTAAGCGGCCGCGCCAGGCCCGGCCTCTTATGTATCTGGCGTTGCAACTCAGCTTCGCCGTGCAGCCAATTGCGGAAGGCCAATAGAGCCGAGCCCTTCTCGCGTATCGGCCTGTAGGCCAGATACCAGCCCTCATATTTCTGAGCAGTGATCGGAAATGGGATGACCAGACGGCCCGCCGCCAGCGCGTCACTGACATAGGGGAGTTGGGCCACAGCGACTCCTACTCCATCGAGGGCGGCTTGAATTGCCATCACGGAACTCTAGAACGATACCTCATTAGCCGGCTGTATCGGCGCGCTCAGACCTGCCGTTTCGAACCACCAAGTCCATTGCTCGCGCAAGTGGGAGACGACGATCAGGGTTGCAGTCCGGAGATCGCGGGGGTGGAGCAAGCCTGCCGCTATTGCCGGCGTGCAGACTGGTAGCAGTGTCGATGGGAATAGCTCCTCGGCGGTATAGCCAGGCCAGTCGCCCATGCCGCGACGTACAGTACAAGTCCAATCATCGCGCAGCGGGAGCGTTGCACCGCCGGTAGCGATTCGTACCTCGATGTCAGGGTGGTTGCGATTGAACCTCGTCAGCCGTGGGATTAGCCAGTGTGAAGCGAGTGCCGGCCCGACCCCAACGGTGAGCACCGGACCTGCCCGCATCGAGGCCACTTGCTCAGTGAGCCGCGCGATCGCATCGAGGGCGTCGGTCAGGCCGGGCTGGAATGCCCGGCCTTGATCGGTGAGCTCGAGCCTATTGGCATGACGGCGGAAGAGCGCGAACCCGAGGTGTTCTTCCAGGAGCCGCACCATGTGGCTCACAGCCGTTTGAGTAACATGCAGCTCCTCCGCTGCTGCTCTGAAGCTGCCATGCCGTCCAGCCGCTTCGAAGGCTCGCAATCCATTCAGGGAGGGCAGCTGGCGAGTCATTAGGGCTCCAAAGTCAAGTTGGGCTAATCGTGAGAAAATTTGTGCTTGCTACGCGAGCCCGTCGCCCATATTTTATTCGACGAGACGGAGAATTTCTATGCGTAAGGTTGCTCTTAGCATCACGCTACCGTTGCCTTGCTGGTAGCCGCTGCCTTGTTAGTGGCCATTACAGGATGGATCCCGCGAGGACCAATGAACCACGGATGGGACTGGCCCTGGCATGATTGGGGGCATTCCCGCTG
>JBOHWL010000192.1:0-70306 GCA_050736615.1 Binataceae bacterium (SeqCode)
GCTCGAAGGTATCGGCGTCGTCGTCGACTGCCGCCGGGACATACATCAGAAAATCGCAATCGTTGACGGTCGGGTTGTGTGGTTCGGATCTCTCAATCCCCTCTCTCACACGGCAAGAACGGACGAGATCATGATGCGCGTAGTCGCGCCAAGATTCGCGCCCGAGCTCGCTCGACAGGTAGCGATCAGCGCAGTCAAACATCACGCCGCCGAGGAAAATGCATTAGCCCAGGCCGAAAACCCGCGATGCGGCAAGTGTGGCGGCAGAGCGTACTACTTTTGGAGCAACCGCCTTCAACGGCCGTTCTTCGCCTGTGAATCAGGCTGCGGCTGGGTGCATGAGGCGACCGGTGCGGCTATGGCGCGACAACCGCAGCAACCGACCGACAATCTTCCAGATGACGGTCCATCCTGTCCGAAATGTGGCCAACCGACCCGACGACGGAGAGGTCGATACGGGTCGTTTTATGGATGTACTCGCTATCCGGAGTGTGACGGTAAAATCAACGCCCGGCGGGCTGTCAACGCCAATTGAATTCTGACCCGCCGCCGTAAAAAAACCGCCGAAGTAAAAGCGCCCCGCACCCGCTGTGTTTCGTTGATGTGTTGGCAAATCCCCGCGACAGGGCATCCTCTTGGCGCCACGCCGTGGCTGCTGGGTAGAGTTGTTCGATAACGATGCGCGGCGTATCGTTTTTTCACTTTTATAAATGCGTCGCGGCTGTTAGTAACACCGTCATGTTTGAGCAAGCCCACGCACGGGCCTTTCATCGTCATTCGCTTTTGCGCTCCGGCTTAGTGCTGGCCGTGATCATCGCGATCGTGGGCCTGATGAACACGCCGGCCACCCTGGCCTTCGAAGCTCATCAGGCGATGGTGGTCGCGGAAAGCGCGCGGGCGGCACAAGCCGGCGTGAGCATTCTCAAGCAGGGCGGCAACGCCGTCGATGCGGCGGCGACGGTGGCGCTGGCCTTGGGTGTGACCAATTCGGGCTCATGCGGCATCGGCGGCGGCGGCTTCATGCTGATCTACTGGAAAAAAACCGGCCGGGTGTACGCACTCGATTATCGCGAACGGGCGCCGATGGCGGCCACCCCGGCCATGTATATGCGCAACGGCAACGCCGACGAAAAGCTGGCGCGCACGGGGCCGCTCGCGATCGCCGTGCCCGGCCAGATTGCGGGTATCGCGGCTTCGCTTCAACGTTTCGGCACGATGGATTTTCAACAAGTCGCCGCACCTGCGATAAAGCTCGCGCAGGGCTTTGCCCTCAGTCCGCACCTGGCCGGCGAAATCCGTTACACCGCCGCCGCGATCTCACGGCAGCCGGGCTTTCACGCACTCTTCTTCAATGCGCAAGGCGCACCGCTTAAAGCCGGCGACACGGCACACGCGACGAAGCTCGCTGGTCTGATGAAGCGGCTGGGCAACCATCCGGACGTCGCTTTCTATCATGGCGCGGTGGCGCGGGAAATCGCCGATTACGTCAAGGCCCAGGGCGGCATCATGACCGCCGCGGACCTGGCCAGCTATACCGCGCTGTGGCGTGCGCCACTTCATCTCGGGTACCAGGGCGATACGGTCTATGCGATGCCACCGCCATCCTCGGGCGGGGTGGTGCTGGAAGTGCTCAGCATGTTGTCGACCGGTAATTTGGCAGGGCTCGGGCTCAATTCGCCGCCCTATTTAGCCCGCCTTATCGAGGTGCTGCGTCAAGGGTTCATTGATCGCGCGCAGTACGCCGACCCGGCTTATGTCAAAGTTCCGATTGCGAAACTACTTTCCTCTGAACATATCGCGAATGCCCGCGCACGCGCGTTCCATCATCTTGCCAAGCCAATCAGCGCGGCTCACGACCATGGCACATCGAATTTTTGCATCACCGATCGTTGGGGCAATGTGGTGGTGGTCACCACCACCATCAATACGATTTTCGGCTCGAAGCTGATGGTGCCGTCACTGGGATTGATTTTGAATAATGAAATGGACGATTTCGGCGTGGCGCCGGGCGTCCCGAACGTCTTCAAACTGGCGGGAGCGAAAGCCAACGAAGTGGCCGGCGGCAAACGCCCCTTGTCCAGCATGACGCCCATTATCGCACTGCGCCACGGGCATCCGGCCTTGGCTGTGGGAGGCTCCGGCGGACCGACCATAATCACCGGGGTGGTGCAGGTCACACTCGACATGCTGGATTTCCATATGGCACCGATACACGCGGTGGCCGCACCGCGCATTCATGAGCAAGCCTCGCCTAACATTGTTTTCATCGAGGCGACGATGCCTTCAATCACGATCGAGGCGCTAAAGCAGATGGGCTATCGAGTGAAAGTTGTGCCGCATTTGGGCGCGGTCAACGCGATTGAGATAGCGCCGGGCGAACTGCAGGGCGCTTGGGACAAGCGCAAGGGCGGTGGCGCCGACGGTTATTGAACAGCCCGACGCTCCCTCCCTACAGGCGGACCGTGGCGGAGCCGAGCACCCTGGCGAAGCCACGGGTGAAGCGGGCGGGCGGGTCGCGAGTGGCGTCAAAGTCAAAGGCGCTGCGGCGTGCGTTCCAAGTTGCTGACCATTAGACTTGAGCGCCGTGATTCGTTCAGCATTCTGCACTCATCCAGATCCCACGCACGAACTTGAGGAATCAGCTCTTCGCGTGCGCGGCATCGCTATCTCGCCGCGGCTGTGGACGGTCTGTTTCCTGCTCGTTGTGACCAGTATCGGAGGCCTGATTTTCTTCTATAATTTGGGCGCGTACGGACTGTGGGAGCCGGACGAGGCACGCTACGCGGAAATCGCGCGCGAAATGCTGGCGACCCATAACTTCGTTGTCCCTCATCTAAACTACGTCGATTACGTCGAAAAGCCGCCGCTGCTCTACTGGCTGACAGCCGCTTCGATGCACCTGTTTGGTCTGAACGAATTCGGCGCACGTCTGCCCAACGCAGCCGCCGCCATGGCTGGGCTGCTGGCGACCTTTGTCTTCGCCCTCAAGGCCTTCGACCGGCGCCGCGCGCTCATCGCCGGGGTGATACTGGCAACCAGCGGATTGTACGTCGTGATGGCGCAGGTGCTTACCACCGACATGCTGCTGACCGCCTTGCTTACCATCGCTCTGTTCGCGCTCTATCTGCATTGGCGCGATGGCGGCGCGTGGTGCTGGCTGATGTACGCCGCGATGGCCCTGGCGGTCCTGACCAAGGGTCCGGTGGGCGTGGCGATTCCGCTGCTGGTTGGCTTGATTTTTTTGTGGTGGGAACGCGATCTTCGCGGGGCCATTCGGCGCTTCCATATTATCACCGGCATCCTTCTGACGGCCGCCATTTCCTTGCCCTGGTTCGTGGCGATGACGATGCGGGTGCGGGGTTATTTCGCCTTCTACTTCATTGGTGAAAATATTCTCCGTTTTCTACAACCTGGCTACAGCCACACCGAGCCAATTTACTATTACCTTCCGGTGATCGCGCTGGGCGTTTTGCCGTGGACACTGCTGGCACCATTGATTTCGTGGCGAGGATTGAATGCGCATCCCGCGCGCCGCTTCTGCATCATCGCCGCCGCGGTTATCCTCGTTTTCTTTTCGCTCGCGCATGCGAAACTGATCCCCTACATAATGCCCGCCCTTCCACCGCTTGCCGTCGTCATGGGGGACGGGCTGGCAAACTTGCTTGAAAGCGAACGCGCCAATACCGCGCCCACCATGGGATTTGACCCACGGGTGCGCCGTTTTTGCATTAGCGCAGTCCTAATCGCAATCGCCGGCGCGGCGATCCTCGAAGTATCGCTTCATGCGGCGGATTTTCGCAGTCCCTATGTCATAAGGGTGCGACCGGCACTCGAAGTGGCCGCCGCGATCGCGTTAGTCACGGGGGTGGTATGCTGGTGCGCGTTTTGGTCTGACAGACTCCGCTTCGGCCTGGCTGCGCTGATCGCGGCCACCACGGCGCTATACATCGTTTTCAGTTACGGGCGTCTGATGGCGACGCCATTACGGTCTTATGCGCATCTCGCTCGCACGATTGACGCGCGCGCTCCCAACGCGACCCTGGTATGCTATCCGCGCTATTTGCAATCCCTGCCGTTCTACACGCGCCGACGCGTGATCCTGGTTGGCGATAAAACCGAGCTAACTTTTGGCGCCGCGCGCGCCCCCGATGCAAATCAATATTTTTTTAAAAATCAAATCGGCTTGCTGAAGCTGTGGAACGAGCCACGCCAAACGGTGCTGGTGCTTGACCGCGCGGTTTTCCCCGGATTGAAGCGGCGCCTGGGTGCCTATGTCGTAATCGCCGCCGACCGCAAAAAAATCGCGGTCATGAAGCCGGCGCCCGCGCTCGCGACCGCTAAATCCAAAGACGGGCGAACCGGAGTTCACACGGTAGTCCGAGTCAAGCGGTCGCCTCAGGCGCGCCATTCGGATAACCATTAGCCTGCGGCCATCAAAGGCACTCGCCAGCACCATTTATGGTTGAACCACTAAGACGCGCCGAGCCCGCAACAGCGGCGGTCGCGGCGCCGTCCAAGCGCAATTCATATTCCGGTTTCGCCTTGCGCGTTGGACTTGGTCTGTGCGTGATCGGGTTGCTGCTTTGGCATTACAACGCGCGCCCAATCCTGCGAACGCTCGAGGGCGAGCGGGCCGGATGCTTCACTCTGGCGATCATCATTTACTTGCTCGGACAGGCATTGTCGGCGTTTCGATGGCAATTGCTCGCGCGAATGAACTCCATCCGGGGTCGGTATGCCGAGTTTTTCTCCTATACCTATATCGGCATGTTCACCAACCTGTTCGTACCTGGGCTGATCGGCGGCGACGCTGCGCGGGCAATCTATCTTGGCCGGCGTCATCAAAAGATGGGGCCAGCGGTCGCGTCGGTGATCGCCGACCGCGCGATCGGCTTATTGGGTCTATTTTGGCTTGGTTCGGCCTGCGTGATGATTCTTGGCCGCGTTTTTTCGCCTTCGGTATTTTATTCCGCGATGGCGATTGGTGTCCTCACTGTGATCGGATGGCTCGCGTTGCCGTTGATCGCTCGGCTGCTGGGCACGGTCGGTGGACGAATCGGCAATTTCGCCAGACCGGTGCTTCCTTACCTTCGTCGTCCGTTCAAGCTTATACCGGCTATTCTACTCTCTCTTGTCCTGCAATTGATGCTGGCGTTGGCGCAGTATGTGCTTGCAATTGGCCTTGGACTGAACATATCGCCGTTACTTTTCACGGCCTGCGTGCCGATCGCCAATCTGCTCGCCAGCCTCCCGATAACTTTCAACGGCTTGGGAGTCCGCGAGACTGCTTACCTGGTGCTGCTCGGAATGGCGGGCGTGAGTAATGAGCACGCGATCGCCTTGGGCCTTTTATGGTTTGCTAGTACCATGATCGCGGGACTGAGCGGAGCGGTGGTTTTTGCGATGACCGAGACACCCGCCCTGATCGGGGCACGTGAAGTGGCCACAAGCGATTGAAACGAGGAATTTCACTCGGCTTGTATCGAGGATTAAGCGCCAATATATTCGTAACTGACCAAGCGGACAGGCGGACGAACGCTAACCAACCCGCTGGAGCGAGCTCAAGATGGATGTGATGAAGACCCTGTTTCTCAATCCTCCTTCCTACGACGATTTCGATGGCGGGGCCGGCTCGCGTTATCAGGCAACCCGGGAAGTTTGGTCGTTTTGGTATCCGACCTGGCTCGCCTATCCGGCCGGTATGATCCCGGGCGCCCGCCTACTCGACGCGCCGCCGCATGATTATGATCCGGCCAAGACGGTTGAAGCAGCGAAACACTACGATTTTGTGGTTATCCACACCTCGACGCCGTCATTGCGGATGGATATGCGCACTGCGGAGGCGATTAAGGCCGCCAATTCCAGGTGCGTCGTGGCGTTCGTCGGTGGACATCCGACGGCGCGTCCAGAGGAAACGCTGAAGTTGTCCGAGGCGGTCGATATCGCCGCGCGTAAGGAATTCGACCACTCAATGGTCGAAGTGGCGCAAGGATGGGATTGGGCGAAAATCGATGGCATCAGCTACCGCCGCAACGGACTGATTCAACACAATCCTGACCGCCCTATTCTTACCAACGAGGAACTCGATCGCCTGCCCTTCGTGACCGAGGTTTACGAGAAAAATCTCGATTATCTGAAATACAACAGTCCGTACTGCCAATACCCGTACGTCTCGCTGTATACCGGACGCGGATGCCCGGCACGTTGCACGTTCTGCCTATGGCCGCAGGTGACCCAGGGTCACAAATATCGCGTGCGCAGCCCGGAAAACGTCTATGAAGAAGTCGCCGCGATGAAGGCGAAGTTTCCCAGGATGAAGGAACTCTTCTTTGACGACGACACCTTCACCGCCGATCCGATGCGGGCGCGCAAAATTGCACAGTTGCTCAAGCCACTGGGTATTACCTGGTCGACCAACTCGCGCGCCAACGTCGATTACGAAACGCTCAAGATGCTCAAAGATTCGGGCCTGCGCCTGTTTGTCGTGGGCTACGAAAGCGGCAACGCCGAAATCCTCAAGAATATCAAAAAGGGCGTGCGGCTCGACCGCGCCCGCCGTTTCACCAGGGATTGCCACGACGTCGGCATCCTGATCCATGGCACGTTTATCCTCGGGCTGCCCGGCGAGTCACGCGATACCATTGAGGAGACTATGAAATTCGCCCGGGAAATGGACTGTGAGACGATTCAAGTTTCGCTCGCGTCCCCGTATCCGGGCACCGAGTTGTTCGAGTACGTGACCGCGAATGGCTATCTGGCGGTCGACCCTTTGCTCGACGAGGCCGGATATCAGAAGTGTACGATAAAGTATCCGGGCCTGAGTGCGGATGAAATTTATCAATCCGTGGAGCGCTTTTACCGTTCCTTCTATTTCCGCCCGCGTTACATATTCAAGGCGGTGCGCAAAATGATGACGTCCTCCGAAGAATGCAAGCGACTACTTAAAGAGGGTATGCAGTTTCTTTCCACTATGCGTCAGCGACGGGCGCAATTGCGCCGCGGCGTCGATACGCAAGCGGCCTGACATTCACGTTATATCAGACGCATCCAGTTAGCGCGTACGGCTCACACGACTTCCGTCCGAGAGCACCAGTGAAAGCGGCGCGGGGTACCATCCGGGCAATGTTACGGGACGCAAATCAAGGGTTATGAACGCGGTGGCGGCCCTGGCGGCCGCGGGTGTTCTGATTTCGCTGGGCTATTATGCGGCCGCGAGTGTGGCGGCGATTCGCTTCTGGTTCAGAACTTCCTCGCCAGCCGCACCGCTGCCGAAGATTGTCCCTCGTGTCGCGGTGCTGAAACCGCTCCACGGCCCCGGCAAGCATCTGTTCGAAAACCTCACGAGCTTTCTGGAAAGCGACTATCCGCGCGTCGAATATATTTTTGGCATCACCGACTATGAAGACCGCGCGATCGACGTGCCACTCGCGCTGAAAGCGCAATATCATCTCGCGAATATCGCATTGGTAATCGGGGAAGATGCCAACGCGGAGAATCCCAAAATCGCCAAGCTGATCAAAATGACCGAGCGCGAGTCGAAAGCGGAAATCTATGTGGTCAGTGACGCGGATATCGCCGTTGAACCCGATTATCTCAAGCGGATCGTCACTGAACTGGGTACTGACGACGATACCGGGCTGGTGACTTGCGTCTATCGCGCACGTCCTGGCGGCGGCCTGGCGGCACGCTTCGAAGCGCTCGCGATCAACACCGACTTCGCGCCATTGGTGATGCTTTCGGCGGCAATCGAACCGATTCGCTACGCACTCGGCGCAACCGTGGCGGTCAAACGGCGCGCGCTCGAGGCTATCGGCGGTTTCCGCGCCCTCAAAGACAAGCTCGCCGACGATTATTTTTTAGGCCAGATGGCCGCCTGCCATGGCTTCCAGATAAAACTCTCCAGCGCGATCGTCTCCACTTCGTGCGAACATCGCAGCTTCGCCGACTTCTGGACGCATCAGTTGCGCTGGGCGCGTACCTATCGCACAGCGCGTAAACTCAGCCTCGGCACGATCCTGACCCAGGGGCCGTTCTGGGCGATTATCTTGATGTTGGCCTCGCGCTTCTCCCCGGTTTCCATTGCGGTCTTCTTCGGCGTTATCGCGGCTCGCCTCGGCATGTCGGCGCTGCTGATTTGGAAGGTGCTGGGCATGCCCGATCGGCTGCGCGATCTCTGGCTGGTGCCGTTCAAGGATCTGGTGATGACGGCAGTGTGGTTCGCCAGCCTGCTCAGCAACAAAGTCGTCTGGGGCGGCCGCGAGCTGGTGGTCGGAGCCGACGGCAGTATGCGCGAAGCGAATGGCTGAGCGCGGCGCGCTGCCGCTCTTTCTGCTGCTGGGATTGTTCGCGAGCTTTCTGCTGGCGTTCGGCCTGCTGATGATGAAAAGTTGCGCCGATCGCTTGCCGGTAGCGGCCGGCCGCGGGGCGCTGTGGGCGGTGGTGCGCTGGATTCGCGAACCTATCTGGAGCGGCGGGCTGACACTCCAAGCGTTAGGTTACACCCTCAGCGTCGTCGCCCTGGCGGGCGCGCCGGTCTCGCTGGTATCCGTGACGATGCAGGGCGGCATCGCACTGTTCGTGCTTTTCGCGGTGATTTTTTTGCATGAGCGCGCACGGCCGCTGGAATGGCTGGGGATTGGCGGAATTATCGCCGCCATCGCGATGCTCGCGGCCTCGTTGGATTCAGGCGCGGCGCAAGGCGGTATAGAGGTAGCCGCGCTCGAGGGATTCTCCGGCATCGCGGCGCTCAGCGCGCTCGCACCATATCTATCAACTCGCCTCCGAAACAGCGGCATCGCCCCCGCGATCGCATCAGGAGTTTTCTTTGGTGCGGGCGCGATCTACACCAAGGCAATGACCTATTCGTTTACCGGTACGCTTGAGCTGACAATCGCTATCAATGTGCTGTCCAGCCCGTATGTCTACCTGATCATCGTCACCAACATTATCGGCATCGTGTTGCTGCAGAATTCCTTTCATGCGGCCCGTGGACTTATCGTAATGCCGATTTCGTCAGCATTGTCGAATATCATGCCGATTTTGGGCGGCATCGCGGTTTTTGGCGAAAGCCTACCTTCACAGCCGTTTGACGCCGCGATGCGCGCGGCCGCCTTCGCCTTAACCATCGGAGCAAGCGCGCTGCTCGCCACTACCCGCGAAGACGCGGGAGTAATCGAGAACAAGGCCAACGCCACCGGCTAATTGATCACTCGTTCATTGCGCAGCGTCTTGATTTCGGCACTGGCATAATCGAGGCCGCGCAAGACTTCTTCGGTATGTTCACCTAACCGTGGCGGCATCAGGTTCTTTGCCGCCTTGTCACCGTTGAGGCTGACTGCGATATCGACCAGCTTCAACTCGGGAGTGCGGAAATCGGCCGCACTCGGCGCGATCATGCCGAGAGCGTTCACCTGAGCATCGGCGAAGACCTCATCAATGGTATTGATTGGACTGGCCGGCACGCCGGCCGCGGGCAAAAGGCGCATCCATTCCTTCGATGAGCGTTGCCGGGTCTCTGACTCGAGTATCGCATGCAGCTCGTCACGACGCGGAACCCGTTCGGCGTTGGTATGAAAACGCGCATCGGAAGGCAAATCGGGCAACCCCAAGGCCTGGCAAAGTTTCACGAATAGCCGGTCGTTGCCGGCCGCAATCAAAATCCAGGAGTCGGCGGTTTGAAACGCTTCATAAGGCGCGGCCGTAGGTGAAGCCGACCCGATTGGCCCCGGCACCGCGCCAGTGGCCATATAATTGGTCAGCAGCAGCGTGGTCCACGCCACTCCGGTTTCGAGCAAACTCGCGCTGACGCGCGAACCCTTGCCGGTTTGACCCCGTTCGATCAATGCCGCCAGGATGCCGCTGAACAACCATAAGCCCGAGCCCATGTCTATGATCGGCACCACCACTCGCGCCGGCTCGCCGCCCGGATGGCCGTTGACGCTGATTATGCCCGAATAAGCCTGGCCCAGCGGATCATACCCGGGCAGATTTTTCAGTGGCCCGGTTTCCCCGAAGCCGCTAATCGAGCCGTAAATCAGCCGCGGATTGGATGCACGCAGATCGTCATAACCCAATCCGCGCGCCTCGGCACTGCCGGGTTTCATCGAATGGACGAAGATATCGGCACGGGCGCTCAGCCGCTGAACGATTTCGCGCCCGCGCGCATCGTCGAGGTCGAGACATACGCTTTTTTTATTGCGGTTGTAGCAAAGATAAGCCGTCGCCTCACCGTTCCACGACGGGTGGAAGCGCCGCACATCGTCGCCACCGCCGGGCCGTTCGATTTTAATCACATCGGCGCCGAAATCGCCTAATAGCTGCGTACAATAAGGTCCGGCGACATTTTGCGTCAAGTCGATACAGGTGATCCCAGTCAATGTCCGTGGCATTCGACACTCCCGTCCGGCATGCCTGTTGGCACGCCGTCCTCATCCTAAGAGTCTGTGCGTCGCCAAGTCGGCGCCTTCACGCAAAGCGCGCAGCTTTTCCCAAACCAACTCTTCCGCCACTGGCGCCAGGCCGGTGGTGGTCTCGAAACCGCAATCGGTGCCCGCGATCACGCGATGAGGGTCGCCCAAGGCCACGGCCGCGCGTTCGAGCCGATCGGCAATCACCTCGGGATGCTCGACGTAATTGGTGGTCGTATCAATCGCGCCAACGATCAGCAGCATGTCGTCCGATGTCCCTTGACGTGCGAAAGATCGGTATTCGTGCTCATGCCGCGGATTCGCCATCGAGAGCATCAGGGCGCCAACACGCGCCGAACAAAGATGCGGCAGGATCAGATCCAGCGCGATGTCGCGATTATGCGGTCCTTCGTAGTTTCCCCAGCACACGTGCAGCCGCACGCGCCCCGCCGGCACCTTGTCGAGCACGCGATTAATCGCCGCGATGACCGTGTCAACGAAATTTAAAAAGTCCGATAACGGCCGATCGGCGAAGGAGACATGATATTCCATCGCGAGGTCGGGCGCGTCGATTTGCAACACATAGCCGCGCGAAACGATCGTTTCGTATTCGACCCTGAGCGCATCAGCCAGCGCGGCGACGTAAGCGCCCATGTTGGGATAGTGTTCATTGACCATCGCGGCCGCGATGATACCGGGTGATGGCGCGGTCATGAACGGTTCCAAAAACGCGGAGCCCTGCGCGGCCATCACTTTGTCAAAATCGTTGCATTCCATGTCCAGAGGCTCGCGGTTCACATAGCTGATCGCGCCAATAGCCTTCGGAGGATGCAACAAATCGACGAGCACGCGGTCGTGGAATGCCCGGGAAAGGTCTATAAAGCTTGGATATTGGGCGACGTCCGACAGCCGCGGCCGTTCGCTGACTCCGCCGAACCCGCTCATCCGATGCTGAACGTAGGTGAAAAAGCTCTCCCGCGCCTGTTCGCCGTTATTGCCGATGTCGATGCCGCATTCGAGTTGTTTGCGAACCACATGGCCCGTCGACTGGAACATGGCGCGCTGGAGCGCATCCTGATCGACCGGCTCACCGCGACTTAGCCGGCCAAACATCGCGGCCAATTCTTTCGCGCGTGGCAAACTGCCGGCATGGGTCGTGAGTATGCGAGTGTCGGAGCGATGCATGCGGTTTCACCTCGAATTACACGATGCGAACAGCCGGGGAGCCGCTTCAACGTCGCGAGGTCAGTGGCTGGACGGCGGTCGCCGTGAGACTTGCTCCAGGCTACAAACATGCGCGGTTCCCGCTTAATGTCAATTGTAATACGGCTTGCCGATCCGGTGTGAGGCTATCGGACCCGGACATGCTATGAGATCGGCATGAAATTCGGCCTGTTCGGCATCAACATGCGGCCGTGCGTCACGCCCGAAGCGATCGCCTCGGTGGCGCACGCGGCCGAGGCGGCGGGATATGACAGCGTGTGGGGTGGTGAACATATTCTGCTGCCCGATCCGCAAAGTCCCTCGTGGCCAATGCCACCGCTCACGGACTTCATCGATCTGACCGTCACGATCGCTTTCGCCGCCGCCAACACGCGCACGATCCAGTTCGGCACTGGTATTGTGATTGTGCCGTTGCGGAACCCGGTGATTTTGGCCAAGCAGATTGCGTCGCTCGGGGTGATAACCAACGAACGGCTGATCTTCGGAATCGGAATTGGCAACATCGAGCCTGAATTCAACGCCGCCGGAATGCCGTTCGATCACAAGGGGCGGCGCGCGGAGGAGTCACTGGCGCTGATGAAAGCGCTGTGGACGATGGAACAGCCGCGGTTTGACGGACGCTTCTTCAGCTTAAGCGGCGTCCGCGCGGAACCGCGTCCACACAAGCCGCCACCAATTATCTTCGGCGGTAAATCCAATTACGCTTTCAGCCGCACCGCGCGGCTTGGTGACGGATGGTTTGGCTACGCGCTCGAGCTGGACGCGGCGGCGAAATGTATCGAAGAAATTCAACGGGCTTGCGTACAACACGGACGCCGCTTCGAGGAGCTTGAAATCAGCGTCACTCCAAAAGCTCCACTCAACTTGGACCTCGCGCGTCGCTACGAGGATTTGGGTGTGCAAAGGCTCATCGTGTCACCGCGTGTGCGCACAGCCGAGGAAATGATCCGTTTCGCTCAAGAGACGGCACACGGCATCATCAGCGTCTTCTGACGCAATCCGGCCGTTTGGCTTTGGCGATCGCATTGAGCACGCCCTCGCCATCCACGCATTGACTTGTTACAAGCTAAAGCTTCTGCGCGCGTTCAATCACCGTCGCCGCTTCCTTCATCGCCTCAGCCGCATCGCCGTGCGCCGTCCGTGCGGCACCCACCACGATACGGGTTACTCCGGCCTCCTCATAGCGCTTCATGAGATCGAGCGCGGGCGTGGTTGGCAGCAGAACGGAAAACTCAAGCGCGGCCGGGTCTCGCCCGTACGCTTGCGCCATTTGCCGTATTTGCGGAATACAGGTGCGCGCCTGTTCCGCGCTGAGTCCGCCGGGGCACCAGCCGTCGGCATAGCGCGCCACACGCTTGAGCGCGTATTTCGGGTCATGTGCGCCGAGAATAATTTTCGGTCCTGGCTTCTGCAGCGGCTTGGGAAAAAGCCTGACCGGCGGAAATTTGATGATTTCGCCGTGGTAGCTGGCTTCGTCCTCGCGCCAAAGCATGCGCAAAGCTTCGATCGATTCGCGCATCCGCTTCCATCGCCGGACGAAGTCGAGACCCATGATTTGCGCCTCTTCAGGGAACCATCCCGCGCCCGCACCCATTATGAAACGTCCATTCGAATACAAATCGAGCGAGGCGGTGGCTTTGGCCGTTTCAATCACGTTACGCTCAGTAAGCAGGCAGATGCCGGTGGCGAGCTTGATGCGCGAGGTGGCGTGGGCGGCAATTGACAGCGCGACGAACGGATCAATCAGATGCGCGTAGAAGTCCGGCACCTTGCCGTCGGCGGAGCGTGGATAATAGGTGGTGTAGGCAGCCGGCATCACCAGATGCTCTGCCACCCAGAATGATTCGAACCCCATCCGTTCCGCGGCACTGGCGATATCTCCGGGGTTGCCGGATTTTTCCGTCAAAAAAGCGAGCACGCCGGTCTTCATCGAAATGTCACCTCATCTGGTGTTGCTGTCCTAATCTTCAGAGCAATAGCGCGGCAATGTTCCTAGCAGGCTGTTGAAAAAATCACAGCCTGCTCCCCCGCTCTTTCTCTCCCGCAAAAGAGCGGGAGAGCAGCTTGAGGAAAGCAGCCATCTTTGCGCAGGGTGTTGCGGGCACTGGGATGCGGCTTGCGATAAGAACGTCTTTTTCAACACCCTGCTAGAGGAAATCTCCGCACAAGCCCCAGTTGTCATTCTGAACGAAGTCCGCTTCCAGCGCAGCCCGCAGGAAGCAAGCACGCCAGTGTAGCGAAGCGAAACGAGCAGGCGAGTCCGCAGCGAGCTGCGTTTTGAGTCAGAGTCTGCGAGGTGTGCTCGAAATAGCGAGGAATGTCGGAAAAGTCGCTGAAAAGACCGAAAAAACCGGGATACCTCGCTTTCATACGCGCCTCGCGGACTCGTTATTCTAACGCTACTCGCGGACTCGTTCGCTCGGCTTCGCTTGACGTGCTCGCCCCGTCTCAGGCTCCGTTAGCTAATGAAAGCGCGCGATCGCATCCTCGATCATGCGCGCCGCCTCTTCCGGTCCAGCCCATTCGATGATTTTCACCCATTTCCCCGGTTCAAGTTCCTTGTAGTGACGAAAGAAGTGCGAAATCTGACTGCGCAAAATTTCCGGCAAGTCGGTATACGTGTGAACGCCGGAATAATAGGGATTCAGCTGATCGAGCGGCACCGTAATTATCTTCTCATCCGGCCCGGCTTCGTCTTCCATCATCAGCACGCCCACCGGACGGCATCGCACCACCGCGCCCGGAATTACCGGAATTTGCACCACCACCAGCGCATCGCACGGGTCGCCATCACGCGCCAGCGTATTGGGAATGAAGCCGTAGTTGGCTGGATAGAACATCGCGGTGTGCAGGAAACGATTGACAAACAAAGCGCCGGTTGGTTTGTCGAGTTCATATTTAACCGGTACGCCTCCTTGCGGAATCTCAATCAACACATTGACGTCCCAGGGCGGCGCTTTGCCTGCCGGAATTTTGCTAACATCCATGGAAGAACCTCTAGTTTGAATTTAGGCTTCCGCTCCGTCGGGCGCCATGCCGTTGATGACGCACCGCTAACTAACGTCCCGGCAAACTTAACGCCGCAGTATCTTGCCCGCCACCGTGATGATTAAATCAGTAGCCGCACACGCCTCCGGGCGTGTGGCCAACATAGCGCCAGCCTGGCTCCGCCGCTGCGACTTGCCGACCCTGATCATCTGATACGCAAATGCGCAAAACCATTCTGCAAAGCCTACTGGTTTACGGAATAGCCGCGGTGATCGTCTGGTACGTCGCGCGTGACGTTTCGTGGGTGCAGATCTTGCGCACGATGAGTCATGCCACCTTGTGGTTGTTACTGGTGGCGAGTCTCGGCGGCTTTCTGTGCTGGTTTATCGGCGAGACATTTCTATTCTCGCGATTGTTCAGTTATTTCCACGGACGCACCGGCGCGATGGAACTGCTGCCGACAGTCGCCATGGTTTACTTCCTGCAAATCATCAATTCACTGGTAGCCGGCGGCGCTTTTGTCCTGTTTCTGCATACGCGCAAGCGCGTGCCCTGGATCGCAGGTGGCTGCACCATGATGTTTCAATCCTACGTTGACATCATGCTGCTCGCGATCTTGTCGTTAATTGCGATGGATCTCGTGCCGAGCTCACCGATCCGGCCGGGACTCGGGTATGCGGCGGGCGTCCTGGGCGCAATCGTGCTGATTACCGGCTTCTGGCTGTTCTGGGAACCGCGCCCAGGCTTCGGCAAATGGCTGCGATGGCTGTACGAACGGCCCTCGATGGTCAGTTTCAGAATGGCGCGGCCGTCACATTACCTGAGGCTGATGGCCATCAGAGTGTTGATTTTCATTGGCGCGGGGTTCGCTCTCTATGGACAATTTGTCAGCTTTCATATCAAGGTGCCGCTGATTCAGGTGCTCGCGCTGACACCTTTCGTACTGGCGATTGGCAATGCACCGATTTCACCAGCCGGCATTGGGACCACGCAACTGGTCTTTACGGTCGGCTTCGCTCATTTCGCCAGCAAAGATGCGCTGATGGCGGTATCGCTGGCCGCGACCGCCTTCAATTTCCTCTTTCGCATCCCGATGGGCTTTGTCTCCGGTCCCTCGCTCGTAGACGAAATTGCCGAGGCGAAACGGGAACTCACCACCGGCCACCACGACCAAGTTGGCGCCGATCAGCACCGCGTGAGCGCCGATGCCGAACCCTGAGTGGATCGCGACGGGGAATCCGCAGTGAAGCCACCCGATTTACCGTGAACTGGCAACTCCCGGCGGCGGGGGCAGATAATTGCCGAGTGTGGCTCCCAACGACGCTTTGCGCGACAACAGGAAGGCCATCAGATCATTCAGGTCCGACGAGGTCAGGGTGCCCGCGAAAGCCGGCATATTACCGCCTCCCGCCAGGATCCTGATCCTGATGTCGTTGGGCGTGAGCGTGTCACCGATAAGGCTCAGGTTGGGACCGCGCAAACCGCCATAACCGCCGATCGTGTGACAAAACTCGCAGGCGTGGTCGTGAAACAGTTGTGCGCCGCGAATCACCGCGGGACCATTTTGTTTCCCCACCACCGCGATAGGCAATGGCTTCGCGTCAAAGCGCGGCGACCAGGGCGACACCGCGCCCTCAATCCAGAACGAACCCATGGTAATCACGACCAGGATTACGAGCGCGACCGCCCATGGACGCCTGGCCGGATGCCGTTCGCCTTTGTTCCATATCACTGGCATCAGCAACAGAAAGACGAACGTGCATAACGGAGCCAAAATCATGAAGGTCGATTCGGCGCCGCGCGGCAGCAGTGCGAGCACCGCGAAATACCAGACAAAATACCAATCGGGCCGCGGTTCATTGGCGAGTAAGCTCGGATTAGGCGGCTTGCCCAGATGAGGCGGTCCAACCGTCGCGGCCAATATCACGACAATCGCCACCACCAGCGCGCCGAAGACCACGTCGCGCCATGCACCATCGGGCCAGAACGGCACCCCCTTTTCTCTCAGCAGCTTGTCGTATTCCCGGTGGTAGGTTTTCGGGTCCACCTTTTCGCCAGGCACGGGCGGAGCCGAGATGCCGTCATGGAAAACCAGGTAAAGGTGGATGAGCAGCAATCCGATGATCGCCGCCGGCAAATAGAATACGTGATAGGCAAAAAAGCGGCTGAGACTCGCACCGCTGAGCGTCTTTCCGCCCAGCAGAAACCGCGCCAGGTATCGGCCTATCACCGGCATGCGGCCGATCATTTCGGCGGCCAAAATCGTGGCCCAGACCGCTGTTTGGTCCCAGCGCAGAAGCTGACCGGTAAAGCCCATCGCCAACGTCAGGAACAGCAGGCAGACGCCGGTAATCCAGTTGAGCTCGCGCGGATATTTGTAACAGCCCATCAGAAACACCTGAATCATGTGAATCCCGATGAGCAGAATCATCGCGGAAGCGCCAAAAAAATGCATTCCGCGCAGCAGATTACCCAGAACCGCCTTGGTGGATATAAACTGGAGGACGTGGTATGCGCTGCCGGTGGACGAAATGTAGCGAGTGGCTAACGCCGTGCCCGTCGCAATCTGCATAATGAAGCAGATGAGCACGGCGCTGCCAAATACGTAATACCAGTCCGCGCCGGGCGGTATCGGATGCTGCGCGAGATCGCGGGAAAAGGTGACCAGCCCGGTCCGCTCCTCAAAAGCGTCAATCGCGCTCTTGACCAGATTCATCCGCGAAATCTTCCTCCAAACTCCGGCATCATTCGATCGGAACCGCGCTGGCCAGGATTTCCACTTGGCCCTTGCGCACACGCACTGGGTATTTGAACAACCCACGCGGCGGCGGTCCCGCCGCGACCGATCCGTCCGCGTAATAGACTCCGCCATGACATGGGCACATGAACAGTTTGGCCTTCGGCAGCCATCGAACCGGACAGCCCAGGTGCGAGCAGTTGACCGAAAACGCGATGAATTCCACACCGGCCACGCGCCGCAACCACGCGGCCGTGAGCGAAGTGACTCCGGCCCACACCATCGGCGAAGGATCCAGGAAGCTTACTTTCACCGTATCTCCGATCTTAAAGTCATCAATTTTGCCGACCGGCCGCCACACGGTCGGCGTTTTCGCCACCAGCGGGCCGATGATAAATCCGATCACGGGAACGCCAATCAAGCCTGCGATAACGGCTGACAGAGCCATGCTTAGAATAACGAAGAACTTCCGCCGCTCGATCCCATAGCCGTGATTCAGGCACTCGAGCTTTTCATCTTCCGTCAGCATGCACCAACTCTCCAATCCATTTGGCAAGCGAGAAAATCATCAGCAACGCGCCCACGATCGAAAAAAGGTACGATGTGACTACGCCTATCAACAGAAAGGTGACGCCCATGGCGAGGATAAAGGGCCAGTAGGTCGGCTCCGGGATATGTTCCGGCGCCGGCGTATTCCATCCCTCGCGGCGCGCGAGCGCCTCAAGATCGTTACCCTCTTCGTCAGGCATTGGTGCGCTCCAAAACGGATGTCATGCTTCCTTTCGTCGCCGTGACGCCTGGAACTGATGCGGTGATCCTCAAAAAAACGGCCATAGATAGACCAGGCCAAAAATGAAAACCCAGACGGCATCGACAAAATGCCAGTACATCGCGACCGATTCAAAACCCGCCTGCAGGCCTTCTCCTTCAATCATCGCCGGTGTTTGCGGCAGCGCCATGCGGCCGCTGCCAGCCACCCCAAGCATGATCGCCAGCATGCACAATCCGATAAAAACATGGAGGCCGTGAAAGCCGGTCAAAGTGAAAAACGTGCTGCCGAAAAGGTTGGTCGCCACCGTGATGTTGCGGCTAAACAGCCCAGCCCATTCAAAACTCTCCCCGATCAGGAAGATCGCACCCAGCACAATCGTCAGCGCCAGCCATATCACCAGCCCGCGCCGCCTGCCGTGGCGGAAAGCGTGATGGGCCAGCGCCATGGTCGCACTGCTGGCGAACAGCGCGACACTGAACAGGCCAGTGCGCAGCGGATTCAGGCTATTCCCCGCACTGGGACCACCCGCCGACACCACGTGGAAATAAATGTAGGATACGATCAGGATCAAAAAGAAGTTGGCCTCTGAAAAAATAAAGAGACCGACCGCGAGCTTGCTTTTCGACACCGGCATTGATTCTCACCCCGCTTCGGCTTCGACTTTTTCGTCCTCGCGGTCGGGATGAGCGAGGTCCCACAACGGACGGCGTCCCTTCACCGGCGGAACCCGGTCGAAATTCTTTTCCGGCGGTGGTGAGGTGGTCGCCCATTCCAAAGTCCATGCGCCCCAGGGATTATCGCCCGCGGCTTCGCCGTACCTCATGCTGATATACAGGTTCCACATGAAGATCATCACCGAAATGCCTAGCAGATAAGCTCCGGCGGTTGAGATCATGTTCATCGCGCCCCATCCGGGTAAAGCTGGATAGGTGAATACCCGCCGCGGCATCCCCTCCAGCCCAAGAATGTGCTGCACCATAAAGGTAAGATTGAAGCCGACCAGCGTGACCCAGAAGTGCAGTTTCCCCCATTTTTCATTTAACATTCGTCCGTTAATTTTGGGAAACCAATAGTAAATGCCGGCGAAAAGGGCGAAGACGGTGCCTCCGAATAGTACATAATGAATATGCGCCACCACGTAATAGGTATCCGTCATTTGCCAGTCGATCGGCACCACGGCGAAGCTCACGCCCGACAGGCCGCCGATGGTGAACATGATAAGGAAGCCGAGCGCGAACAGCATCGATGTGGTGAAGCGAATCCTGCCGCCCCACATGGTCGCGATCCAGTTGAATATCTTGACTCCGGTGGGCAGCGCGATCGCCATGCTGGCGGCGCCGAAGAAGAGCACGGCGGTATGGCCCAGGCCCACCGCGAACATGTGATGCGCCCACACCGTCATGCTGAGAAACGCAATCGCCACCGTCGAGGCGGCCACGAATTCGTAGCCGTAGATCGGCTTGCCTGAAAACACCGGAATGACTTCCGAGATGATGCCGAACGCGGGCAGAATCATGATGTACACTTCGGGGTGACCGAACGCCCAAAACACATGTTGCCACAGCAGCGCCGAGCCGCCCGAAGAGGGCGTGAAGAAATGCGCGCTTAGCTGCCGGTCGATTAGCAGCATCACCAGCGCCGCGTTCAAATAAGGCATCACCGTCACGATCAAAAGTGAATTGATCAGCGTCATCCAGACGAACAGCGGCAGCCGCCGAATGCTCATGCCGGGCGCGCGCAAGCATATAGTGGTCGTCACCAGATTTATCGCGGCGGTCAGGGTGCCTATGCCAATTCCCAGCAACCCAAGAATCCAGTAGTCAACTCCAGGCCCGTAGGAAAACGCTCTTTCACTCAACGGCGCGTACGCAAACCATCCCATCGCCGGCGCCCCGCCCAGATTGAGGCCGCCGGTGACGAAGCTGAAATAGAGCATCACGCCGCCGAAAATCTGCGCCCAGAAACTCAGCGCGTTAAGCCGCGGGAAGGCCATATCGCGCGCGCCGATCATCAGCGGCACCATGTAGGTGCCGAACCCGATCAGCATCGGCACCAGCACCAGGAAAACCATGGTGGTGCCATGCATCGTGAAGACCGAGTTGTACCATTCCGGGCTGACCATGCGATTGTTGGGCGCAATCAACTGCGTGCGCATCACCAGCGCTTCAATCCCGCCGCACAGAAAGAAAATGAAGGCGCCGAACAGGTACATGATGCCGATCTGCTTGTGATCGACCGACGCAATCCAGCTCAGCCAGCCCTCGTGTTCGGTAATTACCGCGCCGGAGGCCTCTTCGAACGTGACCTGTCTCATTTGAGGGTCTCCAGATAAGCCGTCAGCGCCTTCACATCGTTATGGCTGAGCCTCAAGTCGGGCATATGACTGCCCGGCTTGAACTGATTGGGGTTGTGCAGCCACGCGGCCAGATTCAATGGACTGTTTTCCACCGCGCCGGCCGCGAGGATCGAACGGCTGGCGACGTGCGTGAGGTCTGGCCCGATCATCTGGTTCGCCGCCGTTCCTTCAATCGTGTGACAGTTGGCGCAGGTGCGTTGCTGAAACAGCTTGGCGCCTTCGATGGCGAGACGCGTGGCGGGCGCCGGCGGAATCGCCAGATTAGCTTTGACCCAGGCGTCGAATTCCGCCTGCGGTTGCGCCACCACGATAAACCGCATCCACGCGTGCTCGGTGCCGCAGAACTCCGCGCACGCACCCAAATATCGCCCCGGCTTGCTCGCCTCGAGCCAGATATGATTCGGATGGCCGGGCACTACATCAGACTTGCGCGCCAGTTCCGGAACCCAGAAGTCGTGGATCACATCGGCCGATTTCAACTCAACCAACCACGGCTTACCCACGGGTATGTGAATTTCATTGGCGGTGACCACGCCCGACTTGAGATAATCCGCCTCCCACCACCACTGATGGCCGACTACGAGAAGGTTGGGTTTTCGGCCGGCCGGCACATAAGGATCGGAGTGATGAATCGTAATGACCATCAGGATGAAGAGTACGACCAGGCACGCCGCCGGAATCAATGTCCAGGCGATTTCCAGCGCGTTCCAGCCGAAAATCTGTTTAGCTTCCGGCGCACCTGGACGGTCGCGGAAGCGGATGATCATGTAAAAGACCAGAAACGTGACCAGGGCCAGGATCACCAGCAGGAAAATCGAGGTGCCCAAAAAAAGCTGGCTGATAGCTTTGGCTTGAGGTGAGACCGGACTGAAAACGGCCGATGTATTCGAGGTATACAGTCCTGGCATCTATCCTTGACCTGTTCCCGGAAGCAAACACCGCCGCGATCACTCTGATCCCGCCAGAATCGTCAACGGCCGCGAAAAAATCTATCGCCCGCACCATCGGCGCGCAAGTGACTATGCCGCCGGCGGACAAGCGCGCCACCCGCAGGAGGCGCTGATCGCCCGTGAATGCGCGTGGCGTGTGATAACGATTGATTCCAATCGCTGATTATGGAAAAGCACAGATGGGGTCGCAGTGTATACAATTTGTGTCAGCGATTCGGCCAGCCCGAGTGGCCGGGGAGACCGAAGATGGCGGAGCATTCATCCAATCAGACCAAGCTCAATCCACCTTTTCGGGCGGAACACATCGGCAGCATGCTGCGCCCGCCGGAGTTGTTGGCGGCGTTCAAGGCGCATCGCCGTGCCGCGATGGATCACAACGCCTTGCGCGAAGTCCAGGACCGCTGCATCGTCGAAGTAATCCGGCTGCTGGAAGAGGCGGGGCTCGAATCGATTACCGACGGCGAGTTTCGCCGCGGCTCATGGGCTTATGGCTTCGTCGAAGCGCTCGACGGTTTCATCAACTGCCCCTCTCCATGGAAATTCCATGACGACGAGGGCACAGCGTACGATATCGAGACCTGTTACGCGACTGCGAAGCTCAGGCGCACGCGGGGAATCACCACCGATGATTTTGAATTCGTGCGCCGCCATACGGCGCGCACTCCGAAGATCACGATGCCGTCGCCAAGCTTTATGCATTTCTTTCCGGGCACGGCCTGCGCCGACCCGGCTGTTTATCGCGACGGCGATGAATTCTGGGAAGACTTGCTGCGCGTCTACCAGGAGGAAATCGCGGCGCTGGCAGCGCTCGACGCAACCTATCTGCAGCTCGACGAAGTCCCCCAGGCGATGCTGTGTGACGCCAGCATCCGCGCGCAGACGCGGACGCTCGGCTTTGACCCTGGGCGGCTCAGCATGAAGTATATCGACGGCGTTAACCGTATTTTGAAAGCGCGGTCGGCGACGATGACCGTCGGCATGCACCTGTGCCGCGGCAATTTCCGTTCGCGATGGCTGGCGCGTGGCGGTTACGAAGCTGTGGCCGAGCGCCTGTTCAACGAAACGGAAGTCGACGGATTCTTCCTCGAATATGACAGCGAGCGCGCCGGCGATTTCACTCCGCTGCGCTTCATGCCTCGGCACAAATTCGCGGTCCTCGGGCTGGTCAGTTCCAAAACTCCGAAGCTCGAGGACAAGCGCGCGCTGCGCGGACGCATCGACGAGGCCAGCCGTTATCTGCCGCTCGAGCGCCTCGCCTTGAGTCCACAATGCGGTTTCGCGAGCACGGTTGGTGGCAATACGCTCTCAATCGAGGACGAGCGGGCGAAGCTGCGCCTGATTAGTGAAGTCGCGGCCGAAGTTTGGCGATGAACCAGCATTCCATGCCGGCGGCCGGAACAGCGCGCTCGCGCTGCTCGAATGTTTTGCACAAACGAAATGAATTAGGCGGACGCTGTGCCAAAAAAGACGGCGGGCGATTGCGAAGCCATCCGCCGCTTGATTCAATTTTGTCTGTCCGAATCAGGAAACGATGCTCGAATCGGCAATTTGACTTTTAGGATGACAAAGAACTTCGTCTTCCCCTTTGTGCGAACGATTGCAACTAACGCGAGCGCTCTTCCGAACCGCCGGCATGGAATGCCCCAGCGGCCAGACAAACGGAGATCCCCTCATGTCCCGATCCGCTACTTCCATACCGCACCTAATCTTGATCGGAGGAAGCCTCGCTCTGCTGGTGTCGCTTGGCGGTTGCGCCGCACGGTTCAAAGATACCGCCCGGAATAATCCGGAATGCGCCACCGCAGCGCAAATCCGGCCGTCCAAAGTCAACGACTGCCTGTCCGGCACGCGCCATCGAGACGAATTTAACACCTGTCTGGCTAGCCGCGGCGTACCGCCATGGCAACTCAAGCGCTTCAACGGTTGTATCGACGCCCGTCGTCATAGCGGCATCTTTTAGTTAGCCAGGTCCGCGCGACAGCCGCATGATTCTCAGCCGGCCGCCGCCGTGCGCTCGCGCGCCGTGGCGCCTTCATATTTCGCCACAAACCGCGGCCGCCACCAGGATACGAACGAAGGTAGAATCAAAACGCCCGCGATCATGTTGGTGAACATCAGGAAAATCAACAGCAGGCTCATCTCGTTGTGAAACATGATGGGTGAAAACGCCCACGGCAGCACACCGCCGACCATTACCGCAAAGGTGCTGAACACGGCGCTGCCGGTGGTCTTGAAGGCTGTCAAAATCGCGCCATCAACACTCATGCCGTTGATAACTTCGTCGCGTACGCGGGCGATGGTATAGATGCCGTAGTCCACGCCCAGGCCTATGCCTAGCGAGATCACCGGTATCGTATCGATGGTGATACCGATATTGCGGCCGTTCATGTAAACGAAGGCGCCGAAATTGGCCATAATACATGAGACGATAAACAGACCGGCCGCGACCAGCGACTGAAACGTCACCGCGCAAAACAGAAAGATGATCGCCAGAACTACGGTGATATTGAGAAAATCGAGCTGGTAGAGCACATCATTCGCCGCCAGATATAAGCCCGCCTCACCGCCGAGATAATGCACCTGGATATGGCTCAGTGCTGGATCGCTCGCCACGCGCGAGGCGATGAAACTACGGATATCGGCGCGTACCCGATTCAAACGATCGTAGGTGTGGTCGGGCAACAGCACGCGAATACATGAGTTGGTCATATGGGGCGAATAAGCGAAGAATCGTTGAATCTCGCCCGGCGCGGTGCCCGCGAAGAACATATACCACAAGTTCCCGCCCAGCTCGGTGCCGCTGGGAATCATGCGGTATTTCGGAAAACCATAATGGAAAATCGAATTTAGTGGCTTGATCGCTATGCTGGCGAAGGAAACCACCGCGGACGCATCGCCGCGCTTGACCAGATACGCCCCCATATCGTCGGTCATCCGCAGCACGTCGGGTCCGATAGCTGACTGCGGGTTGGGGTAATCATAGGGCGTGGTCAGCACCACCCAGCCTTCGTCGGTCGGAAAAAACTTGGCGATTTCGGCGATATCTTGATTGACCTTGGCGCCGGGACGATAAAGCGGCGTGCCGATGGTGTTGTAGCCGATATGCGCGCGCTTACCCGAAAAGATGCCGAAGATGATAAAAGCCGCGCCGCCCGCCAGCAACACCGTGCGGATGATTCCAGGCGTGATGGGCACATGCTCGAGCCATTCGATCGCGCCGTTGAACGGTTTCCAGAACGCCTCGTTGACGGAACGTGGCCATAGACGCCGTTCCTTGATGCTCGGGCGCGGCAGGTAGCTCATGAAGATCGGCTGGAAAATGAACACCATGGTAAGACTGGCCGCCAGCCACACCGCGCCGCCCAGGCCAATCTCCTTGAGCGCCGGAATTCCGCCGAAGGAAATGAAAATGATTCCGGAGATATCGGCCGCGATCGCAAGCGCCCCCGGCGGCAGCATCAGGTCAGTGGTGACGGCGCAGGCGGCTTGCTTGTCGTTAAGCCGATCCAGTTCATCGTAATAGCGGCCCTGCCATTGAATCCCATGGCTCAAGTCGCGCGCGCTCAAGATGAACGGGATAACCATCATCACGGGGTCGAAGTTGTAGCCCATCAAGCTGACAAACCCGAGGCCCCACAAAGCCGAAAAGGAACCGGTCAGCGCGGGCGCCCACCAACTGCTGCGCTCGCCCAGGCACATATATAAGAGGATCAGCATCACCGCGATCGAGACGAAGAAAATGATCGAGATGCGCGGCAGATAGTAATAGCTCCAGCCGGCGATGACCGGTTCGCCGGCAACATAAATCGAGGTATTGGCGTTCTGGTATTTGTGAATTATCGCCTGGATGTCCTTGAACAACAGGGCGTAATTGAGCGTATTCTCGCTGAACGCGGCGGTTATCAAGGCGCCCTTCAAATCGCCCGTCACCAGCCCCGCGACTGGCTCGCGATGGGCCATCACCTTGTGCCGCAATTCTTCGATACCGGCGGCCGTGGTTGGCACGTTGGGATACATGAACGTGCGCGAGATTATCGCGCCCGGCACCGCCTCGGCGTAGGCCACGCGATACGAGGCCAGCGAGAAAATTTCGTTGTGGTCGACACCGGGCAGGATGTTGACCTCGCGGGTGATGTCCTGGATGTCCTTGAGGGTCTTGTAATTAAAGATGTCGCCCTGTTTGACCCGCAGCATCAACGCAAGCTTTTGCGCGCCGCCATACTGATACGAGTACTTGCGGTAAAGCTTAACGTCTTCATGTTGAGCCGGGAAAAAATTCTCGAATTTGGTCGCAATTCGAACATGCGCGGCCCAGTACCCCATGAAGGCGGTAATGCCGAGCAAGACAATCCCTATGATCGCCCGATGCCGCAGAACAAACTCGCCGACGTGCAGCGTCTTGCCGCTCGTGCTTGATGCCATCAACTAGTTCTCCCGTTGTCCCACTCGGTGCGCAGGGATTTTTCGCCACGCATCCGCCGCGACCCCCCGATCTCCGACGCACCGCAAACATTCTGACGTATCATCCCATAACGGGCATCGCAAGGCGGCTAAATTTATGCTTCACTTGTCCACCACGAGCATCTGAGGCAGGGTCCTAGTTATGCCGGCGCAGACGCGGTGCGGCTCAGAATACCTTCACAATGCGTCCACAAAGCGCATATGGGAAGCTCCCTCGACGCAAAACCGCCGTGTAAGTTCACAGCGCGCGAACTCATCAGGCGCAGCCAAGCGCCATATCAGGTTCCACAATATACAAATCCGGGCGGAGACTGGCAGTATTCGCATACGAATTTCGTGATGCTGGGCTCAATCCCGCAGAAAGTCACCGGCCGGAAATACGGCACGCTGGTCTCAGATCTGATCACGAAACCGCGAGGGCTACAGAATACCATCTTTCCCTCCACGCCCAAGGTTCAAAAACCGGTGCTACACGCCTTTACCTCCGAGCGCGGAGTATACGACGTAAATCGATCCGTTTGTCCCTCTCGTTCACCTGAAAATGGCAAGATCTTTGCTCTAGTTGGCGGAACCTTCTTGAGAAACAAGGATTCCGTCATTCAGATAGCGCTGACCTACTGTCAAAGCTCCGTGACTTTTTAGAAATTTCCGTCGATTGACGTTGGCGTGCGCCGACGCATCGTGGTTTAGGATTGGAGATGAGTAATACGCGCCAACGTGACTTTCGACTCGATTTTTGCCGCGGACTGGCCTTGATTATTATTTTTATCGATCACGTTCCCAACAATCCGCTGTCGAATTTCACTCTGCGAAATTTCTCGTTCTGCGATGCGGCCGAAATTTTCGTTCTAATTTCCGGCATGGCTTCATATCTGGCTTATGGCTCGCGTTTCGACCAGCATGGATTTCTCCACTGCGCCAAAGCGATTGGAAAACGCTGGATTAGAGTCTACTTCGCGCATCTGATTCTGTTTGCCACCGTTGCGGGTTTCGTGCTACTCGCGTCGCACTATTTTTATGGCGCCGATTATGTTGGGTCGCTCAAGCTGGATTGGCTGGTGCGAGAGCCGCAAAAGGCGGCAGCCTCGGCACTGACCCTCACGTACTTGCCGCGCTTGTTGGATATTCTGCCGCTCTATTTGGTGCTGCTGGGAGTGGCTCCGCTCTTCATACTGATGGTTAAACGAGACTATCGCGTCGCTCTGACTGTATCGGGCGCGCTTTATCTCGCGACCTGGATGAGCGGCTGGAATCTCCACGCGGGGGAAGGCCGCGACTGGTACTTCGATCCGTTCGCATGGCAATTTTTGTACGTGCTTGGCATGGCCGTGTGCCATCTGAGCCGCAACGCCGCTGGCAGACCGCGATGGGACAAACTGTGGCTGTCGGCCGCGGTCGGATTTTTAGCTTTCGCGCTTTTCATCGGATGGTTGGCCAACGGCGTCGGTATCACGCACGCGGCTCCGGTGTCTTACGTTTGGCCGGCCGACAAAACCTTCTTATCGCCATTGCGGGTGATCAACGTAATCGCATTATTGTATGTCTTCGGCTATTTCGTCTCGCCTCAAGCTCCTTGGCTGAAAACCTGGCTCGCCGGCCTGTTCCGCGCGTGCGGGCGCCATTCATTATCCGTCTATGGCTTCGGCGTAGTGCTGAGCTGCGCCGGTTACGTGGTGATGAGCGAGAGCCAAGCGAATCCGCTGGCGAGCGTCATAGTAAATTCGTCTGGTATCGCCGTCACAATTCTGCTGGCGCTGGCACTCGACTGGCGAAAAGGAAAGGTGGTGACGGCCGCAAGCGCGGCGCCAATAAAGGCCGCCGTCTGATGGCTCCGGCCGAATGCCTTATTTGCGCAACGCGCGGTACCGAATCGGTTGAGCTTGCTCGCGATCAAGCATGCCAGGGTTCGACCAGAATCTTCGCGTGAGTCTCGGGCGAAGCCAATTCGTCGAACGCCCGCGCCACTCCTTCAACTCCGATTTTTCCAGTAATCAGCGGGTCGGCGTTGACCTTGCCCTCGGCGAGGTCACGCAGCGTTTGGGCAAACTCCTGCGCCGAATAGCCCAGCACGAATTGGATATTCAATTCCTTGTTGATTCCGAACAGCGGCTGGATCTGATCAGTTTCCATGCAAACCCCAACAACCACGAGCCGCGCGTTGGCGGGCGCCGACAACATGATTGAATCGATCACGCCCGGCACACCGACGCATTCGAATATCACCGCGGGCCGCAGCGCCGGTCCCTGGAACCACGGGGGCAACGGCGGCGCTTTGGCCGGATCCTGATAGGCGGCCATCTCGCGCCAACTCGCAAATGGCGATTTCTCTTTCGGATCGATCACCGCGTCGGCGCCCATTTGCCGCGCCAGTTCCCGGCGCCGCGGCGAAAAGTCCGCCGCCACGATCGGTTGCGCCTGCGCGGATTTCAGCGCCGCAATAACCGCCAGTCCGACCGGACCGCACCCAATTACCAATGGCGCATCATCCGTTTCCAGGCGGGCTTTGCGCACGGCGTGATAACCGACCGACATCGGCTCGGTCAGGGCGGCGCGTTCGGTCGAGAGGCCGTTGGGAACCTCGAGGAGCAAGCCTTCGGTCAGCCGCATAAACTCACCATAGCCGCCCGGATTCTCATTCGAATACCCGACGGTCTCGACGCCGGTTTGCCTGATCAGCACCGGCATCGAGCAAACCCGCTGTCGCACTTTCAGGCGGCGTTGAGCGCCAGTGCCGAAATCGACCAGTTCGGCGCAGAACTCGTGACCCATCACAACATCACGCTGCAAGTCTAAACCCATCACGAAGCCTCCGCCGGCGCGCCGCGACAAATCGACCAGCTTTTCCGCGTGCTTGAGCGTATGCAGGTCCGAGCCGCAGATACCGCAAGCGAGGGTCTTCACCAGCACCTCTCCGGGACCGGGCTGTGGCACGGGAATGTCATCAACGACGAGCTTTTGATTGCGCATTATGGTCGCGCGCATATCGGACCATCCTTTTCCCTGGCCGGCGATTCGTTCTGGGCCACGGCTGCGAACAGGCTTAATCGAAAACGGTTTTTTTGCAACAGCCGCTTCGCGGGATTCACTCAACGCGGATTTCTCAGGATCGCAAGGTGCGCGCTTATTGATGGATCAAGACCCGACTCTGCTCGCTTGCGGAGATTGCCGGAGCCGGTGCCGGAAGCGGCCAGCATAGCGCGGCGTGTGCCGGGACCTCGCCCGCGAAATCTGGAGTGGAATCGAGGTCGTCGATTTTAGTTTGCAGACCCTGTTGCGCGGCTTGGCTTTGCCGGGCGCGCAGCTGGCTCTGTTCAAGTTTAATCTCGCCGAGTTCTTTTTTGAGCGCGATTAGCTTGCGCAGATGCTGCAAGGGATCGCGCAAATCCGTGAAGCGGTAACCGAGATCGATCCACTTGATCCCGAGATTTAACAGGGCGCCCTGGTATTGGGGGAAATCCGCGGGTAAGAAGCGGTGCGAGCCGTCGGCGAAATCGCTCAAAAAATGAATAAAGCCGTCGGGACCGCCGTAGTGCACCAGCAGTTTCATGTTCTGCAGATGGATTTCCAATTTAGTATCGCCGCAAACCGAGGGTGAATAGCTAAATGTAAGTTGTCCGGGAAAATTGTAGTTCTTGAGCACCTGATTGCCCGACGCGCATTTCAAATTGAGCACCGTTTCATAAGGAAACGCGCGCGCGTCGCGATTGACGTTCGAAGGCAACCCGGTGAGCGTCACCTGATAGCGCGCCGCGGCCAAGGTCGCGATCTCGGGTTCGAAATTGGCAATTTGATTTGCGGCCTGATCGAGTTGGTTTTTCAACTGCGTCCGCGATTGCTGACGCTCGAGATCCCCCCGCTGCTGGGAGACGTTGAGCAAACGGCGGTGGTACAATGAGTTATCGAGAAAGGTGATGAAGTCCGGATCGAAGCTCACTCCGGCGCCGTTCACCCGCACTGCTGCATAGGCGCGCGCGTCGCGCCGTAGAAAGGGCGCCGCCGGACCGTTAGTGAAATTCCAGACCAGCCCCTTGGGTCCGAACAACAGATCGCTCAACTGGTTGCGCGACGCTGGGCTTTGCGTCTGCCATAATACGCTCGACTGCCACGCCGCCTGCAGACTGCATGCGGCTTGCTGATCCGCGTAATAACGAACCGAACGCAAAGGGCCGCCAACCACGGACCAGATGATCGGATCTTCGGCGGCCGTGCCGCTCACGACGGCTTTTTTCAAAGCCTCCAGTTTGCCATAACCGTCGTTCAGGCTCGACGGCGGAGCCGCGGGGTTGATCGCGAACGCATAGTAGTCGGCCGCGATTTTTTCCGCCTTGGCCTGATTGATCAACGTGTCGTGCGACAAGCCGCGAACCGCGTCCTGATAGGCGGCGAATGCCTTGGCGGCGTCAAGCGTCTGCCCCACCTGGCTTATTCCGCGCGCCGGATTTCCAGTCAGCGTATCCGCGACCACTGCGGGGCCGTTCACACTCAACGCGCCAGCGATCCGCGTGCCTCCTTTGAGCATACCCGCGGCTTGGCCAAGCTTCTGTGCGGCGGCGATTGCATGGAGCTGGGCAACCCAGGGTAGCGAATTCTGGTTGCCGAGTTCCTCATTCATGTGGCGCAGCAACTGGAAATAGGGGTCCGATCGCGTACCCACGATCGAGAGCAAGCTCTTCCACTGATTTTTACCACGCAATCGATTACGGCCCAGATCGAAGCTCGCGGCGAACGAGTACCAGGCTCCGTCACGTTTCTGCGCGTACCATTGCTCAAAGAGATCACGCCGCCGCTGCAATAGATTCTTGGACAACAACGCCTTGTGCAACTCTTGGATAAACGCGCCAATCGCCGCTTGACCCGAATTCGTATAGGCTGGCGGCACCGCGAGCGCTTCCGGTGGCAACCCCTCGCCGGGCCAGAAATCGGCCACTGTGACCGGTTTCAGGCCGGGTTGCAGGTTGGCCCAATCGATCAGCCAGCTCATATTCTCATTGCTCACCGCGAACAGGTTTCCCAACCTTTTTCTGAGCTGATCGACATAAAGCTCCTCGCTCAGATGATCGCGATTGAAGGCAAAATGCGCGGCGACGAACGTGCCGAACATCGGGCTCGCCGCGGCCATATCAATTTTAGGATCCAAATAGCCGAGCTCGGCGAGCGTCGGCAGCGGCATGGCGATTAACTGATTGTAATCCGCACCCGCAAGACGCGCCTGGCCAAGGTTGGCGCGACGGGTCAGGTACTCGATAATGTCCGCATATTCCTTTTGCGGGGGCGCCTGCGAACGCAGCAGTTCATTTTCGCGATGGCGAATCATGCCGTCGGTTTCCGGCACGATATAGCCGTCGAAGGTCTTCAGAAATGATTGTTCGAACGCCTGCTCGACGCGATACACCTTGCCGCTAAAGGGCAGCCAGGCGGCCGCTCCGTTTTCATTACGGCCGTTCATCCACAGAAGAAAGTCCTCGTAGCCTTTGAGCCGGTGCAAATCCTGATCAAGCACCCCCGTCATTACCGGCGTTTTCGGAAAGAGGCTTCGGGCAACCTCCAGATTGTTGAGCGCACGAATGAACGCGGCGGAAAGCAGCGCGATCAATACCCCGGCGAACACCAGCCAAGACATCAAGCCGATGCTTTTGGTCACCTCGTCCCAGCGCCAGGTAGTATTGAGCGGCCGCGCCAGCGTACGTTCCGACGGCAGGATTAGGGCAAAGAGATCATGCAGGAAAAAGCTTCTGCTCGTGCCGGGCAGCTCACTGGTGCGGTCCTCGGGCGCAAGACTGCCCAGCAGGTGTGAGTCCGCCTTGCCCTGTTGCTCGCCACTGCCGAAGAACAGGCCGCGCAGATAAGCCGTTTCCAGATATGGATTGGCCCCGAAGACACCCCCAAGCAGAACCCGCAGACCCAGGTTAAGCTGTTCGAATTCATCGGGAAAGGCCAGCAACGACGGCTCGGCGGGATCGCCCCGGCTCAGGATTTCGAAACGCAAATCGCGCAGCCGTCCACCCACCTGCTCCATCGCGTGATCAACGAACTCATCGATGGTCCGTCGCCGATTCTCGCTGGAATCGTCATTGGGCGCGATGAATCCCATCGGCTGCCGCAGGGCCTGCTCGGACAAGATGCCGCTTAAGGCTTGGATTCCGAACAAATGGTCCAGGTGGGTCACCAGCACATAGACGGGGAAGCGCACGTCCGAGATCGACATCAACTGCGCCAGCCTCGTATGGAAAAACGCCGCCTTGCCGCCGAGCCGGTCGGTATCGGGATTGAGCAATTCGTCAGCGCTGACCGTCAACACCACGCCGTTCAAGGGTTCGCGGCGGCGCTCACTCGCGATCAGATCGACTAACGTTTCCCATTCCCGGTCGGTATCCGCTGAATGATCAGGCGCGGCGTAGCGACCGGCGGTATCAAAGACAATCGCGCGATCGAAGTAAAACCATTCGATATTGCCGGTCGGAACCATCGGCACCGCCGGATTCACCCCGGTCATGGGTGAAACCGCGCGCGAACGCGCCAGTGCGGCGGTTTTTCCCGCACCCGCTTCACCCAGCATCAGGAACCACGGCAGGCTGTGGATCGGATTACCCGTCTTGCGCAACCCGGAGGTTTTGAGGCGCTTAACCTCTTGCCGCCATTTCGCGCGTAATGCGGCCACGCGGTCCTTGCCAATCGCCCCCGCCTGTTCCTCGCTCATGCGGAGGACCAGAAGCTTCGCATGGCGCCGATTGAGCAGCCGCCGGATAAAGATCAGGCCGCCCAGCAGGGCCAAGGCGCCGAGGAAAATCACGATCGCGAGCGGCAGCGGCGCGCGCGCGTACAGCGTAATCGCAAGCGACACGATCGCCAACGCGACGAGCGCGATGAAAATCAAAAGGCCTTTCAGTAACTTGTTAATCGCCTGCCCCCCAGCGTGGTTGATTAACCCGATATACTTAAAATGTGGCGGACCATGCCTTCGAGGATCAGTTGATAAGTGAGATAGAGACCCAACACCACGACGGCGGGGCCGATCAGCAGGCCCGCAAGCGCCTGGAAGCGCCGCGCGTCTTGCGGCGGCGCGGACGTGACCGGTGCTTCGGGTGGATAGGCCATGCTGAAAATCGGCCGGTTCTGACTAAGCGCGCCGCCGCGCCCGCCTTCGAGCATTTCCAGTTGCCCGCGCTTAAGCCGCTCCAGCATCGCGTGGTCGGCCGGATGGTTGTATTTGCCGCGAAAGCCCAGCGCCAGCGCCATGTAATAGACACCGCGAATCTCGCGCTGACGCGGCTCCAGGGCTTCCAACCGGTCGTAAAATTCGGCGCCGGCGCGAATCGTTTTAAACAGGCTTTTTTGCAGCGGCGCTTTTCTCCATTGATTCGCTTCGGGCCAGTCCGAGCACAGCACGCTTTCGTCCACCCATGCGATCAGCGGAAACAGCGCTAGTTGAAAATCCTCGTCGCCAATGAGCGTCTTGCGGCTTTCCGCCCGAGCCGCGTCGACCAGCGTGGTCACCCGTGCGCGCAGTTGTTCACAATCGCCGCTGGGATGCCGCAAGAACGCCAGCACGTAGGCGAACGTCTCGATGAAAAGCTCCTCGAGCTTCATTGGCTATCCCCGCAACACCACGATTTCGGCTTGCAAATCCTCGGGTGCGTCGGCCCAGAACAGCGCCACGGCGCCTTCCTTTTCGACGTCGGACCACGGTTGGCAAAGCGATTCAATCCGGAAATAAAGTGAATAGCTGGCGCGCGGCAGGCCCTGCGGAGCAACCGGCATGTTGATCAGTTCGATCCCCGGCAGTGCGCGGCTGGTCAACAGCCCGATCTGGCTGGGCGCCGCCATGATCGCGCCCACCTGAAAGGCTTCGAGCACGTCCGGCGCGGGCACCTCCGTGCGCATCACCAGGTAATAGCGGCTGCGCGGCGCGAAAAAGCCCTTGGGCAGATTTGCCTTGAAAATATCGCCATCGCGCTCGAGCCGGGCCAGAAACTCCGGACCGACGGTGAGGTCATTGAGCAGATTGGTGACCAATGATTTCGCGGCGACGATGCATTGCGCGAGATTTTCATGATTATACGGGGGCAACGCGGGTCCGCCGTCGCTGGATTCGCCCAGCAGGTTGTAGCGTTCGGAAAATGAACTCAACTCGCCCACCAACTGCCGCATCACGCCGTACACCAGCCAAGGATGAACCCGCGAGGTCTCGGTCAAATGGAACAGGACCGGCGCGTATCGGTTGAGCGAGCGCAACGCCAGCAGATACACCATGTAACTGGCGTCGAACTCCGACTTGCGCATCTCACGCGGCGATTTATATTGCTCCAGTTGACGGCTGCGCCCGGCGATTTCGTCGCGCAAATCCTTCAACAGCCGCGTCAACACCTCCGACCCGGATAGGGCAAAGCAGGGCGGGATGAAGTTGCCCGCCAGCACCACGCGATCGCCGTCACGCACCAGCCGCGCGACCTGAATCGTGTCGTAGTCTTCCATATGCTCGAGTTCGGCCGCCCAAAAAATTCGCAGCAACAGAGTCAAGCGCCGCACCTTGGCCGCCGGACCGTCGGCATACAGATCGCCCATCTCCTCGGGTTCGGCCGGCGTGATAAAGCGCCGGTTTAGCGCCGCCGTGTTGGTGTCGACGCCGATGACCGCGACATTGCGCTCGCGCTCGCTCAGCCGCTTGAGCCCGATATGAACGTCAAACGGCTGCGCACTATCAGTCCAATCCTTGTCGAATGAGCGCGAGCTGACGGTGGCGTTGCCCGGATATTCGGCGTATGAACCGTCACGGAACAGCAGACTCGCCTGACGCAACTCGAAGACCCGATTGGCTAGCGCCGCCTCGGCAATTTCCACCGCGCCCACGCCCCAGTTATGCGGAACACTGCAATCAAGCAGCGGCTTGACCAGGTAATTCGCATACAAGTCGGAAAGCTGCAGATGCTGCGGCTGCAGGTACAGTCCCTGATGCCAAAATACCGGCTGCTTTATCTCCATCGCGCGCCTCTCATTTGATCACTTGGCCGGCGGATTGACGCTCTGAGTGGCGATCAAAGCCCGCCGAATACGCGCGTCGCTAATCGCCACCTGGCCCATCGGGGCGCTCACGAGCGGCTGAATCTTACCGTCCAGCTTCGAGTCATCGCGCGCGGCCGTGCTGATACCCTCGGGCCCGAGATGGAGCGCGACTTTTAATTGACCGGGCGCCGCGGTCGCGGATTTGAAGATGATGCCGCTGGTCTTCACCACCAGCGGCACCGCGAACAGCCGCGCCGTGCGCACTGGATCGAGCGAATAATAACCCACCAACAGACCGACGAAGCGCGCGTTGGCGACGCGGTCGAGAGTCAGCGTGGCCTCGCGTCCGGGTGTGACGATAAAGCTCTTGCTATCAAGCAGGATGCCTTGGCCAGGCCCGGGTTTGAGTATTGCCGCGCCGCCATGTCCCGCCTCGAGCATCGACGCGATCGAAGATTGGGTGGCGAGCTGAGTCAGAAACACGTTGGTTCCCTGGCTTTGGTAAACGCCCAGCACCACCGTATGCGGCCGGCTGTCATATGAATTCAGATTGGCGTCCGCGGTGACATTCAGCTCAATTCCATTGGCTTGCGCGCCCCACGTGACCTGTTTGAGCGCGGCGCGCTCGGCCCGCGCGGAACTCATGAAGCAGCCGCTCAGGCAAAGGGCCGCCGCCGCGAGCAGAACCTGAAGTGCCCGGCTTGGCGCATCCGCGCTCAATCCGCCGCGTACGCTCCCCGCTTGGTGGCTATTCCAGTTGCACGCTTTCATTTGAGACGATGGACGAACAGTTCGGCCGCATCTGCTTCGGCATAGGGACCGAAGAGAATCGCGTCGGGTGAGCCTTCCACACGCACGAAATAGGAGTCATTCGGGCCAAGTTGATTGCGCACCGCCCAGGCGCAAAATTCTTTGGCGCCCATCGTCAGCCTCAACCCCATTTGCGGGAAATTCAGCACCGTGCGATCGGGAATTTTGCCGCGCCCGCCGGCCGCATGCAGGTTGATTGCGCCGCCCGCCACCCCGAACAGCGCCCCATTCCAGCTTTCGTCCCGAGGACCCAACTCAAACCATTGGCCGATCCGCTGATCGCCGTAAGCGTCGAGTCGATACTCGGCAACCGCCGCGGCCGGCCTGAGATTCGCCAAGGCGACCAACTTCGCCTCCCACGAGGGCGTATCCGTGGTGATAATGGCCGCCCCGGCCAGCGGGGTCGGAAGCTCCACGGCACTGATCGTTCGCGCGCCACTGGAGATCAGGACAGTCGCCGGCGATATCTCAGCCTGCGCGCGTAGCGCAAGCGCGAACAGCGACAGACCATAACGGACACTGTCGCTTTGCAAACCACCCTCGCCCGTCAAGATCAACCATATCGCCGCTCGGGCGCGGACAACTTCATCGCGCGCGGCGATCCATGCAAAGTTGGCCAAATCGTCGGTCCACAAATGGCCGTCAACTTTCAAGCCGTAGCGCGCCAGCCTGGCAGCCACCATTTGCACCGGCTGCTCGGTTTTCTCCAGCGCAGTGAGCCAAACGGTCTTCATCATTCGTCCGGCCAAACGCCTTCCCACCTTCGCATCACAAATCGGTTAAGGAGCCAGCAAAAGAACGGTGAACTGGCTCGGCACCAGTGTCACACCCGGGCAATTGGTCAGATTCTGCAATGTTACTGAGGTCAGGCGCGTGGCCGGAGCGCCGTCCACGATGACGGTAAAGGCGCCGGTTATTTGCCGCGTCGGGCCCATCACCACGCCCGAGGCCACGCCCAACTCGACGCCGGGGTCATCGCCCTGACTCAGCGGGACCTCCGTCATCAGATTGTGCGCCGGCGTGCCGCCAAACAGGATATTGTAGGCGGCGGGCACGCCCATCGCTTCGGTCGATAGGTTTGGATAGGGCGTGGGCACGGGCACACCCGCAATCGGGGTATTGCACACATCAGGAAAGCCCATATTCATTCCGCCCATCTGAGTATTCGCGAACATGTTCTCCTCCACTCACCCCAGATGAATCTGGCCGGCATCAATCTTGGCCAGCTCTTCCGACATCACAATCGTGTTACGCGAATCCAGCGCGAACAGCTCATCGCAATGATACTGAGTATTGCGGGTGGTAATGTGCTCATGCTGATCGACGCGCCTGAAGCTTCGCGCGATCCATTGGGTCAAGGTCTCGACCACCGACTCGAACCGCGTCGCCACCAGTTTCACCCGGCCCACCACCGCGTTGAGGGATGCGCCGCTGTGGTTCAGTTCCCCAACGGTCACGTCGCCGCGCCCGGCGGCGACATTGATCGCGGAGGAAAGAAGGGAAATATCGGCCGGACTTGCCAGGTCGATGCCGTTTTCGGCGTTCAATAAAAGCCGCCCGCGTGCGATTTTGAGATGGACATCGCCCTCGAATGCGAGGCCCAGCCGCGCGCCGCTGCCGCGTTCGAGAATCGCCAGGACATACGAGGTACGGTCATCGCAGGTAACGTACAAAACCTTATCGCCCAAGGCTGGAATAAGTATGCAACTGAAAGCGCGCTCGCATCTCAGCAGGCCCCGCTCGCCGCGCACCGTGAGTGGTTCGCACAGATGCACCACACCGGTCATGATGCCAGTGGGGGCCGGATGCGGCGGGCGCTCAAGTTTATAAATTGAACTAGCCATTGGAATCCTCTATCGGCGCGCGCCCCAATCCTCCGCCTCGGCCAGTTCGGGATCGGTGCCCGACGCGCTCGCACGGTTCGCGCTTCCCCACAACACCTGCGAAAGGTCGGCGCGATGGAATTTGGCGCGGGCCAGCATGGCGCCATTGAAATCGGCACCCTCGAGCTTGGCATGGAAGAAGTCGCAGAACGAAAGATTCGCGCGCGCAAAGCCGGTGCGCTGACACAACGCGCGGCTGAACTGCGCCTGTCCCAGCTCGGCGCCATCCAGCCGCGCGGCTGTGAGATCCGCCTCGATAAACAGCGCCTGCGTCAGCGAAGTACGCTTGAGGCTCGCGCCCTCCATTTTCGCCTGCACGAAGATCGCATTGTCCGCGCGCGCCCCATCGAGTATCGCACCGGTCAGATTGGCGCCTTTGAAATTGCATTGCGACAGATTGGCGCCGCTCAGATCGCATCCCGACAAATCGGCCTCCATAAACTGGCAGAGCTCGAGATTCGCGCCGGACAATTTCTGTCCAGCCAGTGTGGAATTCATAAAAAACGAAAGCTCGCAAGCCATGCCAGCCATCACCGCGCTGGATAAGTTGGTTTTGATGAGCGTCGTCCGGTGCAGCCTCGCGTTCGCAAAATTGACACCAGTCAACACGCTGTTAAGAATCGAAGTTCGCTCAAGATGCGCACCGGTGAGATCCGCCGAACTCATATCGGTGTTGATAAAGGCCGTCAGCTTGAGATCAGCTTCTCCGAGTTCCACCCCCTTGAGTCCGCAATCAAGGATTTTGGCATTCAGCAGCTTGCTCCGTTCCAAATTGGTCCGTTCCAGCTTGGAGCGCTCGATCACGGTACGGCTCAGCAGCGCGTCGCCCAGGTCGGCTTCGGAAAAATCCGCTTCGCTCAGAATCGATTCCTCGAACGAAACGCGTTGTAGCTTGGCTCCGCGAAAATTCACCTTATTGAACACGCCGCCGGATAAGTCAGCGTCCGCCAGGTCGAGGCTGGAAAAATCCATATTGGTTATAAGCTCGCCGTTGCGCACGCCCGCAATCAGTTCCTCCCGTGTCATCGCGGCTTCCAATCTTTAAGCAGGGTGCGCTTGAGATTGGAGCCGGCCAAATCGGTGTGCTGGTCGAGTGTCGCGTGCAAAACGTCAGCCCGATACATATTTGCCGCGCGTATCGAGGCGCCGCTCAGAATCGCCTTGTGCATCACCGCCTCGAACAGATTGGCGCCGTCTAAATTGCTTCCGCTGAGATCGCTGCGCGTCGTCCGCAGCCGCGACAAGTCAGCGCGCTGAAAATCAGCGCGCTTGAGATTCGCGCCGGAAAAATCCGCGTTCGCGGCTTTCGCTTCGACGAGCTTCGCTTCCTCCAAATTGGCATCGCGAAGACTCGCGCCTTCGATCCCGGCACGCGAGAAGTCCGCGCCGGGCAACGTGCTATTGATGGTGAAGACCAACTTTTCAGTTCGCACATCGGCAAAGCTCGCATGCGCAAGCTTTGAGTCGAGAAAACTGACGCGGCGCATCTTAGCCCCTTCGAAGCCGACCGCGTTGAGCTGGTCGCGCAGAAACAACACCCGTTCCATTTCCGCGCGTGCGAATTTGGCGCCGCTGAAATCGCTGTCGATGAAATTAATGTGTTCGAGGTGAGCGGCGGAGAAGTCCGCGTTCGACGGCTTGGCGCCGAGAAAATCGACCTTGTCCATCCGGGCGCCGGTAAAATCGGCGGCCGCCAGCACCGCGCCGGCCAGCGTCGCCCCGGTGAAATCCGCATCGTTAACCGTGGCGCCGGTAAAATCCGCTCCTCCCGCACAACTGTTGTTCAACTTCGCATTCCCGAGTTTCGCTTTCACTAACCGCGCGCGGGCCAGCACCGCGCCGCTGAAATCCGCTCCGCCCAAATCGCTGTTGCTGAGGTTGGCCGCCTCCATCAGAGCCTCGCGGAAATCCGCGCCGCGCAGGTCCATCCCCGACAAGTCGGCGCCAGTCAGATCAACGCCGGCAAAACTCTTCCCCTGCTTACGATCCTCCGCGACGCGGGCTTTGACCGCCGCGGCGCGCTCGGCCGGCAACGGCATCACAGGTGGAAAATGATGGGCGAATTTCCGATACGTTTCGCGTAATCGTTGTTCCGCCTGCGTCAGCTTCTCCCGCAAATCCGGCTCGGCGAGCTGGCTGTCGATCTTTTCACTGGAAAGGCCGCGCGCCTTCAAACTTTGGCTGAGGGCCGCGAGTTGTTCGAGTTGCCGCGCGGCGCTGAATTTCGGCGGACCTCCCGCTTGAACTTTCGCCTGGGCGGCTAGCTGATCGTAGTCAACGCCCAACTGCGTGCAGCGCGCCCGCGCTGCCTCCTCCGCCTGACGGAAGCGCGCCAGCGCGTCAGCTTTCGTGGCTTCGGCATCCGCGCGGATTTTGTCCAGGTCGAGATTCTCAAGGCTCACCGGTTCGGATTCCGGTGGCAGCGTCTGCGCCAGCGCCTCATCGATCTTGGATGTGTCGGGAGGCGGCAGATTGAGTTGCTGTGCCTGCTTCAGCATCGCCTCACGCCGTTCAAGGAGTTGGGCCTTCGCGCTCTCCAACCGCTTCTCGGCTCCCGCCCGCTGATGCTTGCGCAGCAGGCCTTTGGAAGCGATCAGGGCTTGGAGTTCATTCTCGTCCTCGGGAATCACGCCTGGTGGCACCCCTTGCTCCGGCGGCATCAGGTCGCTTTCACGCATAACCGCGCGCATCGCGCGCACTCGATTCGCCCGGTCGAGACGCGCCGACAAAACCTCCTGATAGTGGGACGCGGGTTTGGGTTGTCCGGCGGCTTCGGCGCCCGCGATGATTTGCAGGACATCCGCCGCGTCGTCGGTATTGATCGCCGCAATCCCGCGAAACAGTACGACCGCTCGTTCAAGGTGCGGAAACAGCCACAGCGTCTCCGGCACGGTGCGAATCTCCTCGAACGATTCGCCACCATCGACCTTGCGATTGATGAAACAGCGCATGGCTATATCCGTCACACGCGAACTGACTAATGGCTTGGAGGGATGCATTCCAGAAATTTCAAAGCTTTCACCGCCCTGAAAAAACCTCTGGAGTTGCTGATCGGCCGGCGCCGCATTGAAAATCGCCCAGTCCATATCGGCGGCAAAACCGGGAAACCGCTCCGCGAACCACCGCGCGTCATATGTGCCGGTCTTGGAAAACCGCTGCGGCCAGATGAAATCGTACGGCTCGAAACTGGCCGCCGCCGCCGGACGGTCGCCAGGCGATCCGATCAGATGCGCCGGATCCTCGATGTTGGGCAGCGGATGTGCCGTTAGGCCGTTTTTATCGGTCACCGGCGCGACGCCTTTGCCAATCGGATTTTGCGCATATGCGGCGCCGCCGAACGCGTTGCGCCAAGATATGTCCATCCGGGTGAAAGGCGCCGGCTCTGAAGGCGCGCCGCGCCGCCAAAAGCGATCGCCGAAGACGTAGAGCCGCTTATCAATTGAGCCAAGTTGAAAACGCACCTGCAAGGCCGGCGTCGGCCGGCCGGCCGGGGAAAAACATGCGCCCTTGATCAAAACCTCGCCGCGCGTTTTCGGCATACCCAGATCGAGTACGCCGTCTTTACCCAGTTCCGCCGCGATCGTTTTCCACATCGCGGCTTCGGGCAGCAGCCACTGGGGGTTTTCGAAGGGCAAGAACGCCGCGACAGTGGCCGCCAGATAACAGCGCTCGCCGTCCTGGTAGCTCCTGTACAGCAGCCCAAGCCGTTGTGGCTTTACGATCTTCATCAAGTCTTGTCCGGTGCGACCGATGCGCTTCAAGCCATGATGTGTATGACCGCGTCCTCAATCATGTTAATGCGACTCTCGATCCTCACAGCGCCGTCTTCAATATCATTGATGGAACTGCGGATATTCGTCACTTGAGTGCTAAGTCTGCTTATCGCGTTTTCGACCCTAATGCCGTTGGTGTAAATCTCGGGCCCGCCCTTTAGCGTAATCGTGGCGGCCAGCGCCGCTTCGAGACAGATCGCGAGTTTGAGATTCTCGTAGCCGCCAATAAACATATCCTGGTAGTTGCCTACGAAATTCAGCGATGTCAGACCGATATGGTTTTCGTTATGCGCTGCAATATACGTTTCGGTGGTGGCACCGTAATAGACATAATAATCGATATCCTTGACGATATGCTCGACCGGGCCCTCGAATACAACATTGCATTTGCCTGAGACCGTAAGTTCATAATCGCCGCCGACCGTGATGTTGTAATCTCCGCTGGTATTGGTCTTCAGATCGTTTCCAACGGTGAGCGCGATATCTTTCTGGGTGTTGAACTGGACGTCGCCGGCTTCGGGCGCGCCGTAGGCGCTTTGCCGCGGATGTGGTCCGACGTTGGTGACCGCATAGCCGGTTATGTTCGATTGCTGGTTGCCCCCGACGATTTGGGTTGAGTCATTGGAATTGGACTGGAAATAGTCGCCATTCTTCAGCGCCGAGGGCGGCTGCGAGTTCGGCCCGACCAGCGTCTGCAGGTATTCGCCGATCCGGATACGCCCGTTGCCGTTGGTGTTGATGACGATGTGATTGCCGGTAAGCGTGCCATCATCGCCTCGCGCTCCCCATGGCGGACCGCCTTGCGTCGCACTCGTCACCGCGCCCAACGCGATATAGGTATCCTGCGTGGGAGTCCGCAGGGTGATATTTTGCGCGCCCTCCTGGTCTTCCATCCACAGCAAATTGCCGCCGCCGGTATAAAGTACGTTCTGGGTCGAGTTGCCACTGGTGACCATGTTGGGATTGTCGGAATTCGGCACGGTGTTCACGATCACCGGACGGTCGGGGTCGCCGTCGATAAACGCAAGCAACACCTCCGCGCCTTTGCGCAATGGGAAATGCATGCCTGAGCGTGGGTCCGAATAGGGTGTCGCCAGCCTGATCCAGGCCGACGCCTTCTGCGCCGGCTTGTCGGTCTTGTCGAACGGCAACTGCACTTTGTAACGTCCGTATTGGTCAACTTCGGCGTATTGGCCGCTGCCTTCCGCGTCGATAAACCCGTTCATCACGCCATCCATGCGCGGCCACGGCGTCGTTCGCGCCGGCCGGAACTGGACGTCCGCGGCGATCGCGCTGAACTCGTTGCGATAAAACGGCTCGTCCTGCTCGCCGGACAATCCGCTGATACCCAAACCCGCCAACAGCACGGCGGTTTGCGAGCCCTTGTGACTAATCTCCAACGGCAGATAGTGCGTGTTGAAGGCCGAGCGGAAATGCCGCGCCAAAGAGAAGAAAACTCCGCTGCGCATTCCAATCGCGGTGCTCTCGCCATGGAACACCCGCCCGTGCCATGCGATTTCCTGCGCGCGCAGCTTCGCCACCCGTTCCGCTTCCGCTTGCGTATCGACATTTTCGCCGTAGAGAATGACTTCACCCACGCCGCCCGGCGAGACCGGCGCGCTTTGCGAAATGTTGAGCGCGGCCTTTTGATAATTGTAATCCTTGACCATCACGGTCGCCGGTAACGGTTGCTGCTGGCACACGAGCGCCTGCACCGCATCATCGGTCACGTGGGTATCCAAATCCGCGGCCGGCCGATAATTGAGTTTCAACTCCGGCGCGGTCTGAAAGCTCAGAGCGTCGGTGATAATCAGCTTCTCCCGTTCCGCGCCGGATTCGAAGTAGTAATAGACGCCGTCGCGCTCCATCAGCCGGCTGATAAAAGCCAGATAGGTTTCCTGGTATTGGCACACGTAGGGCCATACGCGATATGAGCTTGACAGCCGTATTTCGTAGTCCAGACTGGTCAGTCCGCCCGCCCGCAGAATCTCCTCGATTAACTGCGGAATGGTCCGTTCCAGGTACACTTCCGACAGGTAAGTCTGCGACAACAGCCACAGCTTCGGTTCAAGCCGCGCTTCGTAAAAGACATACTGATCGACTTTGCGCGATTGTTCGAAACGAGTGACGATGCCGCGATATTCGCCACTCGCGCCGGACCCCTCGCCTCCACGGATCTTCAGAGTGGCGTCTTTATACAGCACCGCCTCAAGATCGATATCAGCGCTGGCGGCGACCAGCGTCACGGCGAATTCGTACGGACGCGACAGGCCCTCTTTGCCGCTGATACTGACTACCGTGAAGGTGTCGGACGCGAGCGCCGAGGAATGAAATTCATAATGCCGCTCCGCGATTTGATTATCCGCCATTGGTCAATCCCACCGTGCCTTGAAACTTTCTACTGTGTGAATGCGACCTTGAAATCCCCGTCCGGCGCCATCTCGAGCGATACGGCGGCGGGCGCTTGCCCTTCGCCGATCCGCGCCAGAATCTCCTGCGACATCTTGGGCATCACGCCGATGGTCAAAATAAAATCGATATTACGCGCGCCGGTCTCGACCTCGGTGCAGCGCGCCGCGATTTGCGCCACCACCTCGTCAGTGTAATTCAGCTTGATCCGCTGATTGGCGGCCAGTCGCTGCGCCAATTTATCCAGCTTTAATCTGACAATGCCCTGCATCGCACCGGCCGCCAGCAGGTAATATGGCACAATAGTCATTCGCGCCAGCAGCGCCGGTTTAAAATGATTACTCAGTATTGGCCGGATCGCGTCCGTCACGGTCGTGCCGGCGGGAATCGGATCGGCGCGGCAAAGCTCGGTAATCACGTCGCTGGCGAGATTGCTGGTGAGAAACAACACCGTATTCTTAAAATCAACCGCGCGCCCCTCACCGTCGGACAGGACGCCTTTGTCGAAAACCTCGTAGAACAGGTTGAGCACGTCGAGGTGCGCTTTTTCAGCTTCGTCGAGCAGCACCGTCGCATAAGGACGCTGACGCACCGCCTCGGTGAGCACCCCGCCCTCGCCGTAGCCAACGTAGCCGGGCGGTGAGCCGACCAAGCGGGAGACCGTATGCTTTTCCTGGAATTCGCTCATGTTGAGCGTGACCAGCGAATGCTCGCCGCCGAAAAGCAGGTCCGCGACCGCGAGCGCGGTTTCGGTCTTGCCCACTCCGCTCGGGCCCGCCAGCAGAAACACGCCCAACGGTTGCGCCGGGTCCTTGAGGCCCGATTTGGCCGACTTGACCACCCGGGCGATCAAATCGAGCGCCTGATCTTGCCCCTTCACGCGCGTTTTGAGGTTGTCGGCGAGGTTCAGCACGCCACGAGCCTGATCGCGCATCACCTTGCCCAGCGGAATGCCGGTCCAATCCGAGACCACCTTGGCCACCACGTCCGGATCGACCTCGAGCCGTAATAAAGGTGAGCCGCCGCCGGCGCGCGCGTAGCCTTCGGCAGCCGCCTTGAGTTCGCGCGCGGCCGCGTCGCGCTCTTTTCCAGCGCCATTGAGGGCCGCGACTCGCCCGCGCGCTTCAATCACTTTTTGCGCGGCGGTCTGTTCCGTTTGCCAGCGCTCACGTAGGCCGGCCGCCGCCTTACTCAGCTCCTCGGCTTTTTGCCCGATCTCTTCGAGGCGGCGGCCGTCGACTTCCTGGCCGTTGTCGCGATCGCGTTCGAGCGCATGCCGCTCACGCTCGAGCGACTCGAGATGCCGTTCGCAATCGTCAAGCGCGTCGGGTTTGGCGGTCAGACTGACGCGGACTCGCGCGGCGCTGGTATCGAGCAGGTCCACCGCCTTGTCCGGAAGCTGGCGCCCGCTGATATAACGGTTGGCCAAATCGGCGGCGGCCACAATCGCGTCGTCGCGCACGATCACGCCATGGGCCTGTTCATATTTTTCTTTCAGGCCCCGCAGAATTTCCACCGACGTGTCAACCGAAGGCTCGTCGAGCTTGACCAACTGAAAGCGGCGCGCCAGCGCGGCGTCCTTTTCGAAATATTTTTTGTACTCCGACCAGGTGGTGGCCGCGATGGTGCGCAATTCACCGCGCGCCAGCGCGGGTTTGAGCAGATTGGCCGCATCACCTCCGCCCGCCTGCCCGCCCGCACCGATTAGCGTATGGGCCTCGTCAATAAAAAGAATAATTGGCTTGGCCGAGCCTTTGATTTCAGTGATGACCGATTTGAGCCGATTTTCGAATTCGCCGCGAACACCCGCGCCTGCTTGCAGCAGACCCATGTCCAGCCCGAGCACCGTCACGCCGCGCAGGAAATCGGGAATGTCGTCGCGCACCACGCGCAGGGCGAGTCCTTCGACCACCGCGGTCTTGCCCACGCCCGGGTCGCCGACGCAAATCGGGTTATTCTTGCGGCGGCGCGCAAGAATATCGATCATTTGGCGGATTTCCTGGTCGCGTCCGAACACCGGATCGATCGCACCCTCGCGTGCGCGCGCCGTAAAATCCATACAGAAGCGCGCCAGCGCCGTGCCGCCGCCGTCAACCGCCGTCGCGGCGCTGGCGGAGCCAGCCGCTTTGACCGCTTCGAGCGACTCTCTGGTGACCGCGAAAAACTCGGCCATGATCCGTTCGCGGTTAAGCCCTCGCAGCAAATCAACATACGCGCCCGAGGCAAAGAATGACGCGCGCGCCAGCAACGCCAACAGCATCGCGCCCGAGCGGATTCGATCGGCGCCGAGATCGATCGAGCTCAGCACCCAGGCGTCCTGCACCCATTCCAGCAATAGCGGCGAAAATACCGGTTTGGCGCCATTGCCGGTGCGAAAATCCTCAATCGCGCGGTTCACCGCCGCTTGCATCCGCGCGCCCTCGATTCCTTGTTTGCCCAGAATCAGATTAAGGTCGCAACGCGCGTCGGCGAGCAAAGCGCTCAAAAAATGCTCGACCGTGATCTCGTAATTGGTTCGCGAGAGGCACGCGCCGGCGGCATTTTCAAGCGCACGGGTGCTATACGGATTAAGCCGCGCCACCAGCCCCTTGAGGTCCGCAAGAATCATCGGTTAGCCAAGCCGCTCCCAAACCGGATGGCGGCTTGGTTCCATTGCAGCCCGCCGTGCGCCTATCCACAATCCAGATGAAATTCCGCTTTTCATAATTCAAACCGCGCCGTAACGCCGTCATGGGGCTGTTCGGAGAGCAGCCACGTATCCAATCCCAGGCTCAACGGACGTTCTCCTCCCAGACTCAGCGGCGGCGCCTCGCCGGCCGCGAGCAACAATTCCATTTCGCATCGCAGCGGGCTCACCAGATAAAACGTGATCATAAATTCAAGCGCCTTATGCAGCGCGCCACCCGGGCTGAGCCGGGCGAACAGTTCACGCCCAAGCGGACCGATGCGGATCAGCACCGTCGCCATACGATCATCGATCTCGGCGCCCAGATATTGATCCTCGCCGAGCTTCATCCGCTGCTCGCCGATCACCATCCGTTGATCGGAGGGAATCGGGATGCGCCGCAATTCACACTGGCCAACCGCCACTGGCACGCCAAGAAAATCCGCGAGCAAGGCTTTGAGTCCCAGAGCGCAACGTGGAAACTGGGAGAACAAGCCGAGATACCGCATCAGCGCCGCCGTGTATGGAACATCCTGGCGCAAAGAGCGCTCGCCCAGGCCGATCAGCAGTCCCAGTTCATTATCGAAGGTCTCGTCGCGTTCTTCGCGCACACGCACGACGGCGCGATAGCGGCACCAGGTCAGATAGAGCAAGGGATAGAGGACGTTATGAATGATGTCGAGGAAGTCACGGACGGCGCCGCGTTCCTCACGCGCCTCGTCGATGAGGTCTTCCGTGTAAAAGGTCGGTAGCGGCGAAGACGTTCCATAGAGCGCGAGAAAATTCGGCTCGAGCGTATAGCCATTCGTGCCGGTAATCGCGTTAAGGTCGGATTCGGGGAAGGCCAGACTCAAATTGGGGCGGAACCGCAGCGAAGCGCCATTGGCCGCGCCGCCGTCCATACGGCGGAGCAGCCGCAGCAGCCGCACGGCCTGAAAATAGTCATAGGACCGCCCTTGGCGCAGCAAGTCCTCGCTTAGAGCAGCGGCTGTTGTCCGATCCTCTCCGGCCATTGGTACTTGTCCCCGCTCAACAGCTCTTCCAACCCAAAGCGCGTGTAGCAATTGATCGCGGCATAATCACTTAAAAACTCATTGAGTATACATCCGAACAAATAGAGATCCCCGCGACAGGCAAAATAATCCTGACGGCATTTGAGAATTATATTCTGGCCGCGCATCAGCGCGCCGCTGACGATGCGGCTCCCCGCCCGCACTTCCATTTCCTGCAAGCCCTCGATCCGCCGGCGATTGGCGATTGCCGCGTCCTCCCCCTGCGCCTGCGCGAATATATAGAGATTGAGCAGCGATTTCAGATTGGGCGCGTTTGCGATACTGAGGTAATTGAGCGCCAGATGGGAAAGTATCCGCGTCAGCAACGCCTCTCCCATCGGCGGATTGAGCGGCGGCGTGGGCGGCATGATATTGGCAAATACCAGCCGCTCGGGAGAGGTGTCGGTCGGCCGTGAAATGTCGCCGATGCCGAGGCTGACCGGCAGCACGCCGTTGGTACAGGTCAAGCGTACCGACAGGATTTCCGGTTGGGGCACGCGTTGGGGCTGGTAGGCGATACTCAGATAGGATTCCAGGCCACGGCCTATATTCGCGAGCCGCGTCACCACCTGGTAAACCGTCATCTCGTCATCTTCGGCCGCGGCGCCGTCGCCGCGGAACAATCCCAAAGGCGTATAAACCCGCGGCGCGCTCACCCCCGGTTGGCGGCCCGTTACCTCGTCGACCGAGAAGATCTGGTAGTGCGTCCGTTGACGGCCCGCCGGCAGCAGTCGATACTCACTTGCGCGATGATCGAGCGATACCGGCTCGGCCTCGGCATTGAACAAATTGATCGCGGGCGTGGCGTTGAGCACGAAGGCTTCGGGACGCACCGGACCCATCCAGCCCGGCAATTCCTTCAGCATGAAATCGAGCGTGAACTGAGTGCTTTTGCCCCGATTGCGCCAATGTTCGAGCCCGCCGATTTCAACGAATAGAAATTTTTGCGGCAGCACGAAATATTCTTCGAGCAGGCGGTACCCCGGGTACGCATGCGGCGGATAGGGAATCAGCGTGTCCTCGTCAGCGAAACCTACCGGACGCAGCGCCGCCGCCGGCAACAGCGCCGCTTCGCCGCCGGGCGCCGCCACCATGATTCCCGTGAGATATTGACGCAGCAGCAAGTAAAGATTCGTGGCTTCGGTAATTTCGCCGGCCAGATGGAGCCTCAGCGCCGTGGCCCTCAGCGTGCCGACATCGCCCACATCCAACGCGAAGGTGAGCCGAAGGCGCGGTTGAGTTCCCGCATCCGCGATTACGCGAGTATCGCGCAACGTGATCGGTTGAACCTCGACCGGATAGCAGGTGCGAAAGACGCAGGCGGTACCATCAACCGGGTTTGACGCGAGTTCGACTCCGGCCGCCACTTTGGCCGGCTCGTTCAGCCTTCCCTTGGGATTGAAAGTGACAATCGTACAAGACGGTATCACGCGAATATAATGCGGAAAAATCATGTTTCCCAAACTCTGGATGAATTCGGGAAATTCACGATCAAGGCGCTGCCGGATGAGCCCCGCGAGAAACGCCACGCCTTCCAATACCCGTTCGACATCCGGGTCCGAGCTGGGGCCGGCCAGCATCGGCGCCAGCGCGGGATGGGCATGGGAAAACTCCGCCGCGAGCTGGCGCAGATGGCCGAGTTCTTCTTCGTAATACCGATTCAGCATCCCGCCCTTAACCCACTCGTGACCACGTCGCGGAGTTAATCAGCACGCGGCTTGCGGACTCGCCCGCTTCCGCTGTCGCGCGGAGGCACTGGCGCGGTTTCATTTCGTTCCGCTGAGGACGTTCCACCGCGTGCTCGCCTTCCCGCGTACCGCCGCGGGAGCGCCCCCGAGGATTGATTTCGCATGCCCCCTCCGTTGCGTTCGCGCTTAACCCGGCGGCGTCGAACGAGATGGCGCACACGCCCCCGCCTTCTCCCTTATCGATCGATTTCGACCCGCCCGTTCGGATTGACCACGGTCGCCAGATGCACCGCGATCTTGCGGTCATCCACATTGATCGAACCCAATAATTCGAATCTCAATGCGAGCGGATCCTTTTCATCCGGCACCAGCTTGAGCGAGACCTCCGCCAGGCGCGGCTCGTAGTGCTCGATCACGCGCAGAATGTCGGCCTCGACCTCGCGGGTTGAGCTGGAAACGAAGGCCCCCGCGAGGTTGGTGAAATCCGGCACGCCGTAGAGCGGGTCGATTGGCGCGCTGCCCTGGCGCGTGTTCAGCACGCGTTGCAGGTGATTTAGGATCGACTCGACTACCACTTCGGCGCGCGAGGCCGAAGTCAGCGCGCCGCCACGCTCACGGTCGGCCAGGCGCTCCAGCAGGCGCTGCTCCCGCACCGCTAATTACCGGTCCAGGAATCCTCCGTCTCGATCCCGTCCTTGACCCAGGTCCAGATGATCTTCTCATAGGTGAGGGAAACGTTTTCCATATGGCCGAGCTGCTGATCGTCGGGCTTGAGCGCATTCGGCATCCAGGTGCGCAGGTCAACGATGATCGCGTTCTGCAGTTTGGTCGTGAAATACTTCTCCTCGACACCCTCTTTCGAAATGCGGTACCAATCGATCTCGACATTGGTCATTTGCTCGCCGGTACATAGCGCCTGGAACAACTTGGGCGAGCTTTTATCGATTTCCTTAGTCAGCGTGAGCGGGCCGTGAACGCGCTTGCCGGTCGGCAAACCGGTCTGCGGGCTGCGCGGGATCTCGATATTGTGCTCGACGCCTTCCACCAAAATGGTGTTCTCGCGGCCTTTGATGGTACACGAGCCCTGGATTTTGCCTTGTTTTGCGCCGGTCAAGGTTAAATTGATCGGAACTGGCATGGATGATTCCCTCCCTCTTTCCGTCTATTGCTAAATTCACGCCGCACGCCGGCGATAGCATAGCCACCTGATACCCAGTGGTTATTGAGCCTTGTCCAGCTTGCCCACCAACGAAAGCGTGAACGACGCTCCCATATACTTGAAATGGGGCCGCACCTTGAGCGACACCCGGTACCATCCCGGATCGCCTTCGACGTCCGACACCATGATCTCGGCTTGGCGCAATGGCCGGCGGCTACGCACTCCTGGCGCCGGATTGTCCATATCGGCGACGTATTGGCGAATCCAGGTGTTGAGCTCGCGCTCCAGGTCAGTGCGTTCCTTCCAGGTGCCGATATTCTCGCGTTGAATCACTTTGATGTAATGCGCGAGCCGGCTCATCACGAACATGTACGGTAACTGGGTGCCAAGCTTGTAGTTGAGTTCGGCCTCCTTGCCTTCCTTGCTTTGGCCGAAGAACTTCGGCTTTTGCGCTGAGTTGGCGCTGAAGAAAGCCGCGTTATCGCTGTCCTTGCGCATGGTTAAGCCGATAAAGCCTTGCTCGGACAGTTCGAACTCGCGCCTTTCCGAGAGCAGCACTTCAGTCGGGATTTTGACCTGTGTCTCCCCCATCGCCTGATAGGTATAAAGCGGCAGGTCCTCAACCGCGCCGCCGCCTTGCGGACCAATGATATTGGCGCTCCAGCGGTACTTGGCGAAGCTGTCGGTCAGGCGCGTGGCAAAGGCAAAGGCCGCGTTGCCCCACAGGTACTGCGCGCCACTTTGGCTGACTTCTTCGCGGTAATCGAATTTTTTCGTCGGCACCGTGTCCGGACTGTAAGGCAGGCGCAACAGGAAATGCGGCAGCGTGAGTCCGACGTTGCGCGCGTCTTCGCTCTCGCGGAAGGCGTTCCACTTCTGATACTGCGGTCCTTCGAGAATCGAGCCGAGATCTTTCAGATTCGGCAGACCCGCGAAATTGTCCAACCCAAAGAATTGCGGACCGGCGGCGGCGATGAACGGCGCATGCGCCATCGCGGCGACGCTGGCCACGTTTTGCAGCAATTTAATATCCTGCGGACCCGGCCCAAACTCGTAGTTGCCGATGATTGCGCCGTAGGGTTGCCCGCCAAATTGTCCGTATTCGGACGTATAAACCGTCCGGTAAAGACCTGATTTCGTGATTTCCGGCGCGTCTTCAAAGTCGTCGAGCAGCTCCTGCTTGCTGGCGCTAATCAGGCTGAGCTTGATGTTCTCGCGAAAATCAGTGCGATCCACCAGGAATTTGAGCGAACGCCACGCTGACTCGAGTTTCTGAAAATCGGCGTTGTGCATGATTGCGTCGACCTGGCGGCAAAGCTTTTGATCCAGTTCCGCCACCATGCTGTCGACGATCGCCTGGCTGACTTTCTCCTGGGCGCGCTGCGGTTCCAGTAACTCGGACAGAAACGCCTGGATGCCCTGGCGAGTAATCGCATACGCCTCATCATCGGGCTTGACCCTGGTGGCCTCGACCAATTCGTTCAGGAGCGAACCCGCGCCGTTTTCCTGACCGGCTTGAGGCGCCGGCGCTTCAGCGGCTGGACTTGCCACGTGATCTTTATCATCCGCCATATCGGGCGCTCCTTACTTGTTCTGAATTCCGAGTTCCGCCAACAGCCGTTGACGCACACCCTCATCTTTGACCAGGTCCTGAACTTTGCGGCGAAATTCCGGGATATTGCTGAGCGGCCCCTTAAGTGCCTTCAAGGCCTCGCGCAGATCGATGATCTTCTTCAGCTCCGGAACCTTGTCGACGATCGCGTCGGGTTCGAAATCCCTGATCGAATCGAAGCTCAGCTTGACCGCTATCGCGGCGTTTGCGTCGGCCTTTTTGTCGAGCTGATTAGGCACGGCCAGATCAAGTGTAAGCTTTTGTGCTTTAAGCACTTCGTTGAAATTGTCTTTGTCTATATTTACCGGCTTACGATCTTCAACTGCCGTCTGGTCCGGTTTCAAGTTAAAGTCACCAATGACTAACAGTTTCAGAGGAAGTTCAACTTCTTCTTTCGCGTCACCGGTGGCGGGACGATAAACAATGTTCACTCGTTCTTTAGGCGCGACCGAACCTTCCTTAGCCATGAGAAGCCCTCCTCAGCGAAAATTGTCCTATCGTAGTGACTCCGCGACTGGCATTAGCGCCGTCATATAGCATGACGCGAATCAATCAAAATCACGTCGCAGCGGATTATTGTCAGCGTAACGATGTGATGAGATTGATCTAAATTGAATGAGGCTTGAAGCTAGCAGACCGCAATAGTCAATGTCAATTTATAATTCTAAATAATCGATGTCTGGCCGCTTCATCTTGTGACGATGATCGGCTGCAAATTTCAGCGATTTACGATTTTGACGATGGAGTATTTTCAGTGGAATTAGCCAAACTCGGCAAAGCGCCGATTACGCCCGGGTCGCCCGCCGGCCACGAAGTTCGCGCCGCCGCCGCATTCGAAGCTCTTCAGGCGGAAATCGATAAGCTGTCGAACCCAACCAATGCCGGCGCCACCGATTGGAGCCGAGTGGCTGATCTGTCCGCCAGTCTTCTCGAAAAGGAAGGCAAGGACCTTCTGGTCGCGAGCTATCTCGCGATCGCACTTACTTACACGCGAAAACTGGCAGGATTTAAACTCGGAATGGGCGTGATGGCCGATATACTCGCGACTTATTGGGAAAACATGCAGCCGCCGCTGACACGCATCCGCGCCCGCCGCAACGCGATTACGTGGTGGAGTGATCGCGCCGCCGCCGCGCTGCAAACGCTCGAATTTGAGCCCTCGAGCCCTGAGGAAATTGCCGATCTCACACGCGACGTTGAGGCTATCGACGGTACGTTACAAAGTAGGGACCCGGAAGGGCCCACCATCTCCACGATCAAAGCCTTAATCAGGCACCTACCGGTAAAAGATCAAACCCCGGCGGTTAACGGCGGGCCGCCGTCCGCGACGAAGGCCACCTCGCCGACCGATATTTCCGCCATATCATCGCCACAAGACGCGCTTAAAATGATCGAAGCGCTGATGGACAATCTCGGGCAGGTCGCCGGATGGATGATCGAGCATGATAGCGCCAACTCGCTGGGCTACTGGCTCAATCGCATCGCGCAATGGTGGCGAATCCAGCAGCCGCCGCCCGCAACCGAGGGAAAATCGCGCGTGCCGCCGCCGGCCGCGCAAGCCAAAGCGGAACTGGCCTCGCTCGCCAGTGCGGGAAATCCAGCCAACCTAATCAAATTCGCCGAAGCTCAATTAGGCGAACATCCATTGTGGCTCGATTTGAACCGTATTGTGGCTGAGAACCTCGCTATTCAGGGGGCGGATTTCGCGGCCGCAGGTCAGGTGATCGCGACGGCAACCGTCGCCTTTGCTCATCGTGCCGCTGGATTGGAAATGCTGAGCTTCGCCGATGGTAGTCCGTTCGCCGACAATGCCACGCGGAATTGGATGATGCCGCGCAAAAGCGAAGACAACGCCGGACCCGGTAAGAACGAGGATCTCTCGGAATATTCGAAAGCCGTGACGGAGACGGAAGATTTGGCCGCCAAAGGCGATCTTACGACGGCCGCCGCCCGGCTCCAGCAGGCGCTTCGCGCCACCACTTCGGGCCGCCAGCGACTGCTGGCGCGTACGCGTTTTTCGGAAATCTTGCTCAACCGCAATGCGCTTGAAGAGCCGTGGCCTTATCTGGCCGCGTTACTTCAGGCTGTGGACCGCCATCAGCTCGAGCAATTCGACCCTGAACTCGCGATCCGCGCGCTGAGCGTCGTCTATCGTGGTTTGAATGACATTGAGTCCAACGGAAAGCCGACACGCGCCACGATTCTCACGCGTATCGCCGCGCTGGATTATGGCGCGGCCCTGCGGCTTTCAAAATCCACCTGAACGCGACAATCGAGGAACGCGGCTCCTCGCAGGCGCAATCGATTCGCACCGCCATGGCGACCCCCTATTCCAACGATGGTTGTCCCATGCTCCGTTCTGCGCTGTGATCAAACTGAGATCGCGAGTCATCGAAGTTTCAGCTTCGGCTTAAATGACCAGACTCAGCAATAGCAATTCATGGATTACTTCAGCCGCGCTCATCAGCGTCGGCGCATTGATTGCCGTCGCGCCAGCCGCAATGGCCAGTCTTCACTGATGCTGGCGGTCGACGGCGAGATGGTCGGCCAATTGGTGTATGAAGATCAGATTCGTCCGGAGGGCGCACACGTCATCGAAGCGCTTAGGCGGCGCGCTATCCCTGATGTCGTGATGCTTACCGGCATCAATGACGCCGCCGCGTTATCTTATGCCGATGTTGGTATCGCCATGAAAAACGGCACCGACCTGGCTCAGCACAGTGCCCACGTGGTGCTGATGCGGGACGATCTCTCGCGCATCGTGGATGCGACCGACACCTCGCGTGGCGCGGTCAAACTGATTCATCAGAATTACTCGATTGTGGTCGGTCTGAATCTGGTCGCGTTGGCGATGGCGCCGGCGGGAGGACTGGTGCGCCCGGAATTGACCGCGCTCATCAGCAATGGCTCCGCCGTACTGGCCAGCGTCAATCGCGTACGCCCGCTGGTTCAGTAGCGCTGCCGAACATTCAACATGAGCGCGGCCGCATCCACCCTGGCACTCACCGGCGCGATCGTCGTGCTCGCCGGCGTGATGCTCGGACGAGCCGCCGATCTGATTGCGGAGCTGACGGGTGTGGGCGAAATGTGGACGGGCTGGCTTCTGCTGGCCGCTGCAACCTCCCTGCCGGAGTTCGTCACTGATGTAGCGGCCGTGAGGCTTCATGCAGCCGATCTGGCCGGCGGCGATCTATTCGGTTCAAGCTTGACCAACATGGCGATTCTGGCGGTGATTGCCTTCGCCTGCTCCACGCGTGAGCTTAACAGCTCCGCCAGCCTGTTCAGCGCCTACCTGGCGATTGTGCTGAATCTGCTGGGGGCGCTCTTCACCCTGCTGCACAGCGGTCTAACGATTGCGCACGTATCAATCGAGCCGCTCCTAATCGTGCTGGTCTACCTGGTGGGAACGCGCGCTCTGTATCAGCGCAGTGTACCGGCGGCGGCGACATCGAATGGTTCAATCGATGGGACGGTTGAGCGGCGATGGCGGCTGTTTCGCGCCTTTGTCGTTTTCGCGGTGGGCTCCGCGATGATCTTTTTGTCCGCACCGCGATTCGCCGCTGCCGCCAAGGACTTCGCCGCGCTGAGCGGACTGGGTCAGTCCTTAGTGGGCACCTGGCTCCTGGGATTCTCAACCGCATTGCCGGAATTGGTGACCTCATTGACGGTCGCGCGGCTGGGCGCCTTTGATCTCGCCGTCGCCAATCTGTACGGCTCGTGCGCCTTCAACATGGTGGTGTTTTTCGCGATGGATATGGCTTCGCCCACCCCGGTCTTCGCATCGCTCGACCCGGGGCTCGCGCTGGCGGGTTTTTTGGCGGTGCTTCTGATGATGCTGGGCGTTGTTGCGATCAGTTATCGGCGGCAGCATACGGCCGCCTTATATACTGGCAGCGGATTGTTGCTTGCGTTCTATGGAACCGCCATCTGGCTGCTTTACTTCTGGCGCAATATCTAAGCGGGCGGCGGTGTGGCATTTAGCAAGGTGATGGAGTGCGCGGTGTAGCTCCGACGGCATGTCGCTTGCCTACCTTCAGAGCGGTTGATCACTCTCAAGGAGGAGGATGCTCGGTGCGCGCTTGAGCGGATGCGCGTTGAAGCGATAGAGCGCCGCATCAAGAAGATGCGGAACAGCCGCCACGGCGCGTGGTTTCGATTTTCGGGATTGCGTCAGGGCGCTGAAGCGGTGTGGCGTAGGCCTCGGCAGCGCGCGTACAAGGCATCGTACCACCGGCATCCTTGCACGTCTCCGATCGCGCTTCGAGTCCGGATCCGCGCGCAAGGATGAAGTGGCCGTCGTGCAGGCTCAAAAGTTTCGACTGGGCCATCTCAGACAGAATCCTGCTGACCATTGGGCGCGAACTCCCAATCATCTCGGCAAAATCCGCATGGCTGAGCCGCGGCAACAATAACACGCCGCGGGAGTCTTCAAGGCCGAAGCGTACGGCCAGCTCGCTCAGCACCAACTCGAGCCGCTGCCTGTAATCGAGGCCGATGAAGCTCGCCCATCGGTTCAGCACGCCCGACCACGCCGTATTGAGTTGCGCCATGACCCGCACCAGGCTCGGCGTGTCGAGTTTCTTCAAGATTCTTTCAAGATGCGCGCGCGTCACCAGCGCAAGTTGACAGGTGGTGCGCGCATGCGCGTCAAAGGCCTGGCAGCGGCGACCCTTCTCGTCGATGAAATCGGCATAGCCAACGAATTCACCGGCGCCAATCAGCCGCGCCAGCACCGTGTTGCCGTCGCCGTCGGGGCAAGACACACCGACGATACCGGCGCGAATCCAGTACACCACGTCCGCCGGCGCCCCGCGGCGGAAAATGTTGGAGCCTTTGGAAAAAGTTAACGCGGTATGATGTTCAACCAGCTCGTCCACGCTTGGTTCGGACAAATACCGTAGTAACAAGGCTTTGAAGCGCTCGGCCCCATTATTCATGGGAGCTCTTGACGGGTGAGAATTCCGGCCAGCCATCTGATTCTTTTCGCGCGCGGTCGCGGCGATTTGCCTCGGCATCACGTTGACGGCCTTTCCTACAATGTTAGATTCCGCATGGTGCCATGCGCATTTGCCACTGCGCGATCATGTGCCACGGATTTGAGATCTTCGCGCAGCTTCAGGCGTCTCCCAATTGAGGCTCCGCGCCCGCTCGCCTCGGCTTTGATTCCCAGTTGCCGGGTCAAGGCCTGCTTCCTGATCTTCAGCGATACAATAAAGGCCTCCTGCCGCGTTATGATTTTGTCGAGCTCGGCCAGTTCTTCATGTAACAGGTTAGGTTCATCTACAATCACGATTGATCCTCCCTCCTGATTCGCTGGCTAAGCAATTTAGCTGCATCGGATCGGACACGAGATGCCTCTTTTCAGCCTCATTGAGCATAAGCAGCGCGCATAGGTTACGGTTAACATCGCGACGATTCGCAGTCTTGATTCATAGGTCGTTGCGACGCACTCTGAACGCTCTTACTCTATGACACCCTTCAATCGTTTATTCTAGCCTATAGATAGTCATTCTTTCACATATTCGGCACCGCTTTTTGCGCAAAACTAAACTTTCATCGCCCATAAACTGTGCGGGTTCGCGCAGAACCGCGTCTTGATCAAAACGAGTGAGAAAGAATCATTAGCAAGCCTAAACGGTCGCCGACAATCGAGAGTGAGGCGGCGCAAAGAAGAATTGTTACGTTCCGCGATTCACGACGCGCCCGAGGACCCTCGTGCGGTAATTAGTTTTGTGAATCGAGTAATTCTTTCCCATTTTTGATCAGGGCGATTGCTCGCTAGCCATCGCGGCACTGGCAGTCGTCGCATTTGCTCACCCACCAATCCGTCCTGGCCATTTGGCCGGAGTTGTCCACATCACGGGTGTCGATCGTGCTCCTCATCGAGCCGGGCGCGTGTGAAACCGAATTTGCTGTTGCATCATCTATCTATTCCTATATTATCATTACAGATGCCTATAGCAGCAGACTCGCAATCTTGTAGCCGAACAAACGGCCGTCGTCAATATGCCTATAGTGTAAGCCCCGATGGGTCTCCGCCAATAATGGACAGGTTGAGAGCAGCAGTGCTGAAAAGAGCACATGTTTGCCGAAAGTCATCCGTTAGCTCTTGGTCCCTGTTTTGCTCGATGAACAAAGCCGATCCAGAACGCCGATGTTTGAGGAGGCCCTCGTGAACTCGTTCAATTCCAGGCAGGCACGCTCGGGCTACTATCTATCCGACAGGCCAGTGGGGTCTGGCGTCTTTAGTAGCCAAGCCAAACGCACGCTAAATGTCGAACCCCCGGCGGCAATTGTAAAGACGCGCCGCAGCATGCTTGCGCTGGGCTTACCCGAGCGAGTTGCGGACGAACTGTTAGATCATCATTCGGAACTCACTTACGCTAAGGGGTCGATCGTCTTTCACCACGGGACGCCTGCGGAGTTGTTGTTTTGGGTCTATCGCGGCTTTGTCGATATCACTTTGCCCGCTGGCGGCGGCAATCAGGTAATCACGCGCCTGGTTGGTCCGGGCGAGATCTTCGGTCACAACGATATTATCGACGATGAAGGCCGCCGCGTGCAGGTATTCGAAGCTCAGGCGCGCACCAATTGCCAGCTTGGGATGGTCACGCGCGAACGCGTCATGCAGTTGCTGGCAACGTGTGACAAGCAGGATTTGTTGAACTTGCTGGCCAATCTCAACACTTTATCGAGCCAGTACATCCGGCAAGCTATCGAATTCGTCGGCATGAATTATCGCGAGCGGCTCGAAACCGTGCTGAAGGACCTTGCCGAGCGCTTCGGCATAGCGGATGCGGACGGGGTCACTCTTATACCCGAGTTTGCGCAAGAGGATTTCACCAAGCTTATCGGATGCTCGCGTCCGATGGTCAACCGCATGTTGGCGGAAATGAGTGTCGAAGGCTTGATCGCCCATTCCGGCAAACGTTACACGCTGCTCAATTCCAAAAAGCAAAGCCAGGCAAGTTGATATGCGGGCTGGCGGCTGACCACGACAATCTACGTGGGCGCGTCACAGGGCGGGCCGATTGGCTCAGCTAGAGCCCGCCGATGTCGTCGAGTCCGGAGATATACGAGATTACGCCCGCGAATTGCTCAGGAATGGCCGGGTCTTCCTTGTTCGCGTACAAATCGTACTCGGGGGCCACGATTTGGATTTTGAAGGCCCGCTCCGCTTGAGCGATCGTACCTTTGAACCTGATGTAGTCCGAATTGCTGCCATAGGCGTGGTCGAGGATGGTGAAGCCTTGCCCTTGCAACCATTGCTCAACCGCTTCGAATTGGCCGTGTGTCTCGCCGAATTTCGCGTGCATCGCCGCCGGGGTTAACCAATGCTGATATTCCGGTGATTTCGGGTCTGAAATTTCGTTCATGAGCTGATCGAACTGCCGCTTATTGCGCATCGCGAAGTGAAGTTCCATCTGGATCACGCGATGCGACGGCGCGGCGTGATCGTAACTCAAGTCCGCATTGGTCGGATGTTGCCCGCTAAGACGTGCGACCGGTGGCTGATTGCCCGCGCCAGCACCGATTGTGCCGGCGCAGCCAAAAGCGCTCATGGTCATCCCGACTATGCATGCCGCCAGCAGCGCGGCTCGCCAACCGCGCCATCCATTAACCGCATCGTTTTTGATCAAGTGCGCAAGTCTGACCATTTCAACCCAACTCGTAGGCTCGCCTGCTTGGCTCCGCTTCACTCCCGCTGCACTGAGTGATGTTGAACTAGCCCCGCGGCGCCGCGCACGCAAGCCACTTTTCCGCAGGCCGTCGCTGGCCCCACGTTTTTGATTGCATGCGTTGCAGGCGCGGCCCTGCGATATCAGAGTGGGAAGACACGGCTGCGGATGCGGTCAGCGTCAGCTATTTCTTCCCCGCGGCAACCAGTTGCGGAAGGTCATGCTGAAGCATCAGGCCAATCCGGTCGATACAGAGATCGGCAGGCGGATACTTGGCGACCTCTTGAGCGTCGAGCGCGTAATGGCCCTGGCGGGGGAACACGGTGGTCACACGATTGGCCCACGCCCGCTTGAACGCGCTCAGAATGCGGACCTTATCGTCGACCAGCACGTAATGGTTCGCCGGGTAACGCGCGGCGATATCGTCGAGCTCGGTTTCCTTGTGGATATAAATGAGGACGTTCTGTTCGGCGGCCTCGCCCAAGCCCGAGCGTTCCACCTTGAGCGGCTGAAACACCACATCGCCGTCGCTTAGGATGACCGGGCGGCCAAATTTGCGCGCGCGTTCCAGCACGTCGAGCGATTCCGGAAACAGCCGGTTGGCAAACGGGTAGCCGATCAGGAAATGAGAAACCGCAAGGATATGGAAATCGCGCGGATTCTCAACCCGATAACGTTGCAACGCGCCGAGGTAATCCGCATAGCCGAGTTCGCCACGCAAGCTCTCGAAAATTTCCCAGTAACGCCGCTGGCGCTGCTGCCCGATCGCGTCCTCGAGATGACGCATCAAGTCCGCGACCACGCGATCGTTATCGAGCAACGTGTTATCGACATCGAAAAAAAACACCACCTCGTCTTGACCCATCCGCGCACCAACTTGCCTATTAAGATCGCAACGCTATTATCAATTGTGCGCGCGGAACACTCAAACCATTTCGATCCGCTTGTCGTCGCAGTCCGCGCCTGAATCGGGAGCTGACGAGTCTCCGGAATGACAAAAAGAAAGCAGGCTGCGGAGAATGTTCCTCCGCAGCCTGCGGCAATAGTCGACTCCTCAATCCGGCTTCTAGCCGCTCAAGTTTGCAACTTTCAGAGCGAATTCATGGCACATCACAATAGCTCGAAATTGTACTGAAACTGAGCGGTCAGCAGGCTTTCTCCCTTAAATAGACCGGTATTCGCCTCACGATCCCCGCCGAGTACCTCGATCGCCTGCAGCTTCAGAAAGTATTTGGTGGTCCACGGCGGCGTCAGCAGAAGCGACGGAAACAATGCGAAGGTGGTTCCCTTTGGATTGTAAATCATGGTCCAGGTCGGCGCGACCACTTGCCACCACCACGAGGTCCCGACGTTAAACAGCACGTTTACATCATTTTTGAGTTGGTGCTCGTTTAAATCGTTGCCCGTATAGGACGTTTTCGAGTTGTCCAGGAGAGTCTCCGTGAACACCTCGACGTTCGCCGTTAAATTGCCGGTGGACGTGAGCCAGGGCGCGTAGGCCTGGTCAAGATCGATGGCGGCCATCCATTTGACCACGTCGGACCAGCGCTGCCCCGTCATACTTGCGAAGGCATTATCTTCAAAGGATTGGTGGTTGGTGTAAAGTGCTTCGCCCCGGAACACCGCGGGAAAATGCATGGCCACCGATTCCGGCAAAGGCAGTTGCCGGTCCATCGTAAAGCCCGCCTCCTGAAAATCATAGAATGAATAATTCCACAGGCTGGTGAAGGGCGTCCATTTCAAGCTCCACGGCGCGCCGCCGCTGACGTTGTCGTTGTAGTAGAGAAAAGTAAACTCGGTTGAACCATAGAGACTGTGGAAGCGAACGCCTTCGTTCCAGTTCTGCGGTTGCATCCCGGGCACATGCCAATATCCGGTATCGACGATTGAGGTGTCGCCGATCGGCGAGTTTGGATTGTTGAATTTACGCAACGCCAGGTTGCAATGCGGCCGAAAGCTTTTCGGATAGGGATTGAACCCACGCTGCACCGTGGCTGGCAAGCAGATAAAGATTTCCCGGGACGCGGGCGGCGCGGTGAGACCGGCGCCCATGGGACCGTACGGTCCGGGCCCCGACGGCGCGTCGGCGCCAAAGACCGCGCGATTGTCATAGTGAACGTCGAATCGTGCGCTCGGACCATGGCTGGCGGCTGGGAAACACGGATCCACGCGCCCCGCCGTAAGATTCGCGCGATATTTGCGGTATGGGTCGCCGGTCTGCTCCGGCCAATAGACCGGCGCGAAGCCCGGCTCCAAGACGAGCTCAATAAAATTCGCGCTGAAGTTGCCTACTTCGGGAAGGCTGAGGATGGGATGAATCATCCATTGTGGATCACGCGACTGCTCGAGGTTCGCGAAGCCGAATGCCCAGCACGAGTCAGTCGGGTTGATCACATCGCCCACGCGAAACGCAATTGACTGACCCCATACCACGATCTGATTGCCGATATACGTATTGAGCGGACCCCATTTGTTCTCCCACCAGGCGTCACGCACCTGGTAGTTGTTATAGTAGTCGTTCATGCGGGAGCCGAAACTGAAGCCCTTCGTGTAGGATTTGTTATTGGCGCTGTTGAATGAGTAGGGCGGTTCATAAACAAACCACTCGCGCATGAAAAAAGTATTGTTGTCGTTCAGCCGGTAATTCTCGTCAACTTGAAGCAGCGTGCGCGAGACCGCCAGATTGTTGCGGCTGGGCGTAAAATCTCTCAGGGCGGTCGGATTCTGCCACATCCCAAAGGTCTGACTCAAATAGCCCGACACATGCAGTCCGCTCAACCATCCGCCCTCCGATCCAGTTGGGCTCGAAGCGGTCGGAATCTGCGGTAGGAGCGAACTTGTCGCTCCGGTGACGTGAAGAGTATCGGCGGGTTGTGAAAGGCCTCCGGCGTAAACCGTTGTCAAACCCGCCATCAGCAAAGCGGTAGTGGCGACGAGCAGCCCGGCGCACGCGCACCGGTATCGATTCGTTGCGCAGATCTTGAACCCCATACGTATTTCCCCCGAAAGCCTGGCCCTTCCCCGTGGGCTTGCCTTCTGCCTTTGCCGTCATTGCAACGGCGCGTAAACGGGTCCCTGATATTTCTGCTGCAATTCGAGGCGGATAACAGAGAGCTTGCGCACCTCCTTAGCGCACCTTCGGACTACGCGGTGTGACAGACTGTTTAATTTCCCTTATAGAACATGGAACGGAAAGCGCAAGAGAGACGGGCGCTGCATTTGTAATTTTTTGTCGCTGACAGGCCTACCCGCTGGAAAGAAAGCACCTTTGATATCAATCAATTTGCCATGATAAATTCTGGCGCGCACGTTCGCGGCTGGCCGGCGGCCAGACCTTGCCGATGTTATAGAAAGTTTCAAAAGCGGGCGTATCCTGTGGCAGTTCCAGCCATGGCAATTTGCTGCGCGTGAAAATATGCACGTCGGGCCGCACCACCGACGGATCGTCGAGTGTTCCGGCGCGGACAAACAGCGCGTCGCCGGGAGCGCCGTGATAATGGCTCCAAAGATAGGTTCCGCATTCCCCGCAAAAGAACACGTCATGAGGCTTGCCGCCGCCTCCAGCCAGTCTGAACGATTTCGGCACGGCGCCTTTTGCCGCGACAAATTTCTTCTCAATCCAGAGATTAATTACGAAGGCGCCGCCGGTCATGCGCTGACAATCACGGCAGTGGCAGGCGTGGACAATCAACGGAGCGGCGTTCAATTTATAACGGATACGGCCGCATGCGCATCCGCCCTCGCGATCGTTCGAGTTACTCATCGTATCCCCCTGTGGAAAACTTTCAATCGGTCTCTTTTGGCGTCTGTCGGCGCGGGAAACTTGGGAAAAATTTGCTGTCGCCGCGGAAATTTGCTGACGATTCGCTGACGAGCGCACTCGCGCGCAAGGCGAATTACGGCGCGTGACGGGCGTGACGCCCCACCAATGGATTTTGCGAATGCGCCTGCGCGAGGCGGCGCGGAAACTCCGCTCGGGCCGCGAGCCGATCACTGAAATCGCTTTGGCTGTGGGCTTCGAGGATTTATCCAACTTCGTGCGCAGCTTTCATGAATTCGGGCTGGCGCCGAAACAATATCGCGCGACCGGTTCGTCCATTAGGGAACCTCTGCACAAGGAGTAAGTCTGTCATTCTGAGCGCAGCGAAGAATCCCGGATCTCTTGATTTTGCCAGCGCTTTATCTGGATTCCTCACTTCGCAGACTCCGTTCAGAATGACAAGTGGGCTTGTGCAGAGGTTCCTTAGCAGGCCGTTGATAAATCACAGCCCGCACCCCCTCTCTTTCTCCCCCGCAAAAAGAGCGGGGGAGAAGCTTGAGGAAAAAAGCCGTTTTCACGCAGGGTGTTGAATACGCCCAGGCACCCAGTCGTAATGATCATGCCTTTTTCAACACCCTGTTAGATCATCCCTTTCGGCGCTTGTCGGCAAATCGGCCCCGCTAAGGCATTCTTGCCATAACCTTAACGTGTGAACGGTGGCATCATGGCGGATGAAATCGGACTGTTAGAGGCGATTCATACGATGCGGGCGATGCGGCGGCTCAAGCCCGACCCTGTCCCCGATGAACTGATTCGCAAGATCATCGAAGCCGGGACCTGCGCACCCAGCGGCGACGTGCAGCACTGGCGCTTTATCGTCGTCAAGAATGCCGAGACCAAGCGGCAGATCCAGATGCGTTATCGGCGAGCGCTCGATCAATTGATGCCGCGATATAAAAAAGCCTCGCCGCCGCCCGGCAAGACCGTTGCGCAAAAGGAGCGGATGCTAGCGGCGGTCGAATACCTCACCAATCATCTGCACGAAGCCCCCGTGCTGATCGTAGGCTGCCTGGTGGGCGATTTTTCGCGAACGGTCGGACTCGAAAAAATGTCCGGCGCGTCAATCTACCCGGCCGTGCAGAATATGCTCCTGGCGGCGCGTGCGCTGGGCCTGGGCGCCACGCTCACCACCCGCCATCTGCTGTACGAAAAAGAAGTCAACGAAGTTTTGGGATTGCCGGCGAACGCCGAAAGCTTCGCGATTATTCCGATCGGTTATCCGATGGGCCGCTTTGGTCCGGTTTCACGCGAGCCGCTGGAGAAAGTGGCCTTCGCCGAACGTTGGGGACAACCTTGGCGCTAGGCTAAGCACTGCATAGGCCCCTTTTTATCATTGCCGAACTGAGTGCGCCTAGAGGGAAAGGAATCCGGAAAAATCCTTGAAACGACGAAAAGATCCGGGATTCCTCGCTGCGCTCGGAATGACAGCATCGATGTCTGTGCGGAAATTCCGCAGCTTTGTTTTTTCCGATTTTCATAAGCAAAAACGCCGGGCCGTCCGAGTTGCGGAGGCCCGGCGTTTGAAGCGCTGCGAAACGACAATTCGCAGCCGATCCGCTTGCCGACTATTCGACGCAACCCGAGGGCGCCGCGCTGGTCGCGAAGTTGTTGCCATACCATGCGTTCATTTGGCAATTGGCATCGGCTTTGTCTTTCACGCCATCGGAAGCCATCGCATTGTCCGCGATCCGATTATTGGTGCTGCCGCGACCAACCACAATCCCGTACTTCTGCAGCGTGCGGCTCGAATTGAAGCCAAGATTGCCGCTCAGGAAGTTGTCATTACTGTGCGAGGCGCCGGCGCCGCAAGCACCGAAGGGCCGCTTCGCCGCACAGCCAAGATAAACTCCCGCCTCACTGTTCGCGCTCGCGTAGACTGACTGAATATCGTTCCCGGTGGTGCCGTCCAGCCATACGCCGTAGGTGCCATTATCAATCGCTTCGGAACTTGCCACCGTGTTGGCGCCGCCGCCCTCTATACGGAGACCGTCGCGCCCGTTGTTGTCGAAGGTACTTTGGCTGATTTCAACGCCACTGGCCCGGTCGAGCAATATCCCGCTTCGCCGGTTACCGCTCGCCTCGATCGAATCGATGGTGGTGTCGCGCGCGGCGGTCTTCACGCCGACGGCGAAGCCGCTTACCGTGGCGTTACCGCTATTGCCATTGCCTTCGACGCCGACGTCGCTTGCGCCTCGAAATATGTTGACGCCGATTCCATTGCCGCCACCTTCGAGCGAATGGCCGTCGAGTTTCAACACGACATGGGCAGCACGGATATCGATACAATCGCCTGACCGCGTGGTCAGAGACTTTCCCACAGTATATTGGCCGGAGAATTCAATCGTCGCGCCGCACGCATCGATCATGTTTCTCGGAGCAGGGCCCGCGACGCTCTTCTTAGCTAAGAAGAATGATGCTATCCCTAACATACCTATGATGGCGGCAAATTGCCCGAACTTATGTATGCGCCGCCGAATTTTCGCTGACATTACACTCCCCTCGAAGAAACTGTGAATACCCGCTCATTACAGCGCACGAGGCGGCTGTAGTCAAGTTTCTCTTATATTTAATTATGCTATTAGAAGTGCAACTAATGTTGTTAGCAAAACTTAAGTGGATTATCAAAACCGGCGAACATGCGGCAGAATAAAATCGGCTAATGAATTGCCGATACTTTAATTAGTGTTTCTGAAACAAACGAATGGACGCCCGCAATGTGTGACAACCTCGCCCGCATCCGCGAGACTCATGCCGGATGAGGTTCATCTCGGAAGTTAATGAGCGACGTCGGTGATTTGAGTTTAGAGCAAGCTGCCGCGGCGTACGCGGCCGAGATGGCTGTATGCGCGCTGAGTGGCAACGCGCCCGCGCGCCGTCCGCGCGATGAAGCCTTCCTGTAGCAGATAAGGTTCGTAAACTTCGCCGATCGTGTCGGCTTCTTCACCCACCGCCGCGGCCAGGCTTTCGACTCCGACCGGTCCGCCGTCGAATTTGTCGATCACGGCCGCCAGGATCGCGCGATCCATGGTGTCGAAGCCGCAGGCGTCGATTTCCAGCAGTTTAAGCGCGCCCAAGGCTATTTCCCGTGTAACCATTGGCGCATCGTTGATTTGGGCGAAATCGCGCACCCGCCGCAGCAGACGGTTGGCAATCCGGGGCGTGCCGCGCGATCGCGCGGCAAGTTCCCGCGCGCCCGCCTCGTCGATGCGCACGTTCAACAGACGCGCCGAGCGGCACACGATCTCGCCGAGGTCATCGTGCGCATAGAATTCGAGATGAAAATGCTGTCCGAAGCGATCGCGCAAAGGCGGACTGAGCAGTCCTGAACGCGTCGTCGCCGCCACCAGGGTGAACGGCTTGACCGCCAGACGCATCGAACGCGCGCCCGGTCCTTTGCCGACCACGATATTCAACTCGAAATCCTCCATCGCCGGATAGAGCACTTCTTCCACCACGCGGGACAGGCGATGAATCTCGTCGATGAAGAGAATGTCGCCCTTTTCCAGATCATTGACGATTGCGGCCAGATCACCGGCCCGCTCAATCGCGGGCCCCGAGGTCACGCGGAAGTTGACGCCCAGCTCGCGCGCCATGATATGGGCAAGGGAGGTTTTGCCGAGTCCCGGCGGGCCGGAGAACAGCACATGATCGAGCACTTCGCCGCGCCGCCGCGCCGCTTCGATCGACATGCCGAGAATTTTTTTAAGCCGCTCTTGTCCGACAAATTCGCGCAACGAATGCGGCCGCAGGGAAAAATCCAGCGCCTGCTCTTCCTCGGTCGGCGCGCTTGCGGCCAAGTGCCCGGGACGCTGCGGGTCGGCGGGCGATGCGTCGGTCGCGGGTTTACTTTTCACCGAGCAGCACCGCGAGCGACTTGCGCATCAGCACCTCGAGTCCGTCGGACCCGGCGGAGCCCACCGCATCAACCGCGCGTCTGGCCTCGGCCGGCTTATAGCCGAGATTGATCAGGGCGGAGATGGCGTCGTCGGTGATCGTGCCATTGCTCACGTGACCGTTGGACTGGATGGGGGTGGGCTCCGGCGCTATCAGGTTGAGGTCGGCTATCTTGTCGCGCAACTCGCGCACGATGCGTTCGGCCACTTTGGCGCCAACGCCGGGCACCGCGTCGATACGCTCGGCATCCTCGCGGCTAATCGCGCCCACCAGGTCCCGCGGCGAGAGCACCGACAAAATCGCGAGCGCCAGTTTGGGGCCAACGTGCTGCACGCGCATCAGCAGATCGAAGGCTTGCTTCTCCGCATGAGTGCCGAAGCCATAGAGCAGTATCGCGTCGTCGCGGACGACGTGGCGGATTTCGAGCTCGACGGACGCACCGATCGCGGAGAGATGATAGTAGGTACTTAGCGGAATGAAGATTTCGTAACCGACTCCCGCGGTCTCGACCACCAGCCGGCCGGCTTCCCGCAGCTTGAGTCGTCCACTGAGCGACGCGATCATGGTTTGCCTTGCGCAACTTTCAACTTGCGGCGCGCTGAGGCCGCGCCGATATCGATCGCGGCGGCCATCTTCATTCTGAACAAATGGCATAGCGCGATCGCGAGCGCGTCGGCCGCATCGTCGGCCAGCTCGACTTCGGCGTCAAGCGTGAGCGTCTTGCGCACCATCAATTGCACCTGGGCTTTGTCGGCGCGTCCGAAGCCGGCGACGCTAAGCTTCACCTCGGTCGGCATGTACTCGTAAAGCCGCAGCTCGCGATGAGCCGCCGCCAGCATCGCCATCGCGCGCGCCTCGCCAAGGGCGAACGCGCTTTGCACGTTGGCGGCGACGAAACTGCGCTCAAGGCTCATCGCGGCGGGCCGATGCTGGTCGATGACCGCAATCAAGCCCTGATAAATCGAGGCGAGCCGTTGTGGCCCGCGCGTCGGCGCATGTGAGCGAATTGTCCCCGCCGCGATAAACGTCAACCGCGCTTGCCGCTCGACCACGCCGAAGCCGGTAACCAAATTGCCAGGGTCTACCCCAATCACCCGCATGCCCCACCTCGCCCGCCCCGCTTCCGTGATTCAAGCGGCGGAGAATTGCGCCAGCTGTTCGTCGTCGATATCGAAGTTCGCCGACACGCTCTGCACGTCGTCGTGCTCTTCGAGGTCTTCGACCAGTTTCAGCACCTGCTCGGCCGTATGGCCGGTAACCTTGATGGTGTTCTCAGGTACCGGTGTGACTTCGCCATTGGCAACCGCGACCTGCGCCTTTTCGAGCGCCTCGCGAACCGGGCTGAACCTGTCGGGCGGGGTCAGCACCTGAAACGAGTCATCGTCGCTCTGCACGTCGTCGGCGCCGGCTTCTAGCGTAAGTTCAATCAGCCGGTCTTCATCGACGGCGTTTTTCTCAACCGTGAGCACCCCGCGCTTTTTGAACATCCACGCGACGCATCCCGTTTCACCCAGGTTGCCACCGTGACGCGAGAAGATGAAGCGCAGCTCAGCGACCACGCGATTACGATTATCGGTCAGCACTTCCGCGATAATGGCGACGCCGCCCGGCCCGTACCCTTCGTAGGTCACTTCCTCAAGTTGGCCGCCACCCAGTTCGCCGGTGCCTTTTTTGATCGCGCGATCGATATTATCGTTGGGCATCGATTGCGCCTTGGCCGCCAGCACCGCCGTGCGCAAACGCGGGTTGGCGTTGACGTCGCCGCCGCCCAGGCGCGTGGCGATGGTGATTTCCTTGATAAGCTTGGTGAAGAGCTTGCCGCGCTTGGCATCACGGGCAGCCTTCTTATGCTTAATCGAACTCCACTTGGAATGACCGGACATGACTCGCCTCCGGGACGCTGATGGCGCAACCCGTTACGCGGCGAGCCTACCATAAAGGGGTTTAGGGGGGGAGTGGCGCGGCCGCCGGGATAATCGCGGTTGCGCACGCCGGCCTGCTATGATGCGCGCGCAACGCTAGCGGAGCCGTCTAGCGGCGCAGCGAGCACATTAGGCGGAGCGAAGCGCAGCCGAGCGAACGAGTCTGCGAGTCGCGTTTGAAGTAAGGCGTCTGCGAGCTGCGTTAAAATTTCGACGCTAGCGGAGCCGTCTGCGGCGGAGCGAGCAGGCGAGTCTGCGAGCTGCGTTAGATTTCTTTGATGAAGTTGGGAAGTGCCTTGCCGTCGATGCTGGCGTTGGCCTGCGCGGGATGTTTCTATCCGCCGAGCCAGTCTCCGCCACCCTCTCGGCGCGACCGCGTGGAACTTGCGCTGCCCTATGATCTGGCGTGGCAGGACGTACACGATGTGATCGCACGCAATCACTATCACGTGATTGTTGAGGACCCTAACCACGGCATCATCGAGACCCAAGCCCACGGGCCGTTCACGCTCAAAGATGCCGATTGCGGCAAGATTCGCGGCGTAGCCGGCAAGTTTTCCTCCCAGCCGGATATCGACGCTTCGGCGGTTTACAATTTCCTGGTGCTGCCGCACGGACGTGAAGCGAGCACGGTCAGCGTGCAGGCGGCCTTTACCGCGCCCTTGCAGGTGCCGTTTCACGCCCGCCGCTCGGTGCGATGCGTCTCGCGCGGTGTTCAGGAAAAACGGCTCCTGAAGGAGATCGTGCGGCACGCCCAACAGGTCCACCGACCGGTTTTCAAGCCGCCGACTTAAGCGAGCAGTTCATGACTGCGCGGCCCGCATAGTTGAAAGTTGCAAATGGCTCAATGGCGCGATATGGAGTTTCGTCGTCTTCTATGTTTACACGTTTCAAGGCTCTTCAGGCATGGCGCGCTTCGAACGATCGCTTGAATGCGAGCGCGACGGCAGCAGCGATCCCTGCGCCAGCGGTGCGTTCGTCCGCAGCTTGGGGCTTTGATCGGTTATCGCGCGAAACCGCTGCGGAGATTGCGGTCGGGATAGGAT
>JBOHWL010000193.1:0-5165 GCA_050736615.1 Binataceae bacterium (SeqCode)
GTGCCGCGGTGTGTTTAACCGGATAGTTGTCCGGCCGCTCCAAATCCTTATAGCGTTGGTCAAGCTTCGCCAGCGACGCCAGCAACCGCTCACGTGATTCGCTCAGCCGCGGGCGCGGCATGGTGCGATGGCCGGCCGCCATCTGGCGCGTCAGCAACGCCGTGGTGTTGTTTGGGGCGGGCTTGAATTCGTGCGCGGCAGTAGCGGCGCCCTCGTCAGCGAGTCCAATCAGATCGGCGTAAAAACCGCCACTCTGATTAGTCGCGCGAAAAACCTGTTTGCGGCCGGGAAGCGTCAGCTTGTTTTGCGAAGTCTTGAGGCGCGGCCGGCCGCGGTACTCGCTCAACTTGTAGGAAATGTCGAGCGCCGGCGCGTCGGCGCTTACCACCATCTCAGTGCCGACTCCGAAAGCGTCAATCGGCGCGCCAGCCCGCACGAGGTCGCGAATGCGATACTCGTCGAGATTGCCGCTGGCGAAAATCGATACTTCGCGCAGGTCGTTGCGATCGAGAATCTGGCGCGCCTTGATACTCAAATCAACCAGATCGCCGCTGTCCAGCCGAATCGATTGCAGTTTGAGCCCTTTGCCCCTGAGGTCGCGCGCGACGGCCGCCGCGTTCTCAACCCCGCGCATAGTGTCATAAGTGTCGACCAGCAGCGTACTGTGGCCGGGAAAACACTGGACGAAATGTTCGAAGGCGTCGCGCTCACGGTCATGCGCCATGATGTAGCTGTGCGCCATCGTGCCATAGAGCGGGATGCCGTAGCGTTTGCCAGCCAACACGTTGGATGAGCCGATGAAGCCGGCCAGAAAGCTCGAACGCGCCGCGATCAGGCCGGCATCCGTACCCTGGCTGCGGCGCAAGCCAAAATCCACCAGCCGCCGGCCGCCGGCCGCGAGCACCGAGCGTGCCGCCTTGCTCGCGACCAGCGACGCCATTCCGGCTTGATTAATCACGAGGGTCTCGAGCAACTGCGCTTCAATCAGCGGCGCACGGACTTCAAGTATTGGTTCTTCGCCAAAAAACAGTGTCCCCTCGTCCATCGCGACCACTTCGCCGGTGAAGCGCAAATCGCGCAGATAGGCGAGAAACTCGGGACTGAACAGCGCGAGAGAATCCAGATATGCCAGAGCCTCGGTCGAAAAGTGAAACTGCTCGATGGCTTCGAGCAAACGTTCCAGCCCAGCCAGGACGAGAAAACCGCGACGCGGCGGCATCCTCCGCACACACAGACTGAAGCAGGCGTTATCGTTGTAGCCGATAGCGAAGTAACTCGCCGCCATTGTCAGTTCGTATAGATCGGTCAGCAGCGGCACTTCATCGGTATCGAGGCGCAGATCAATTGGCATCAGGCTTATCCCCAGAGCTCGGCGCGCGCGCGCCGATTATGAGCGCCGCGCGGACTAATCAGCCGCACGAGTAAATGATACAACCGGCCGCGTACGCAAGCCCGAAGCAATGATCCTGGTAATTTGGATACGCTCCCGCTCAAAGCTTGTGAAAAGAATAGTCGCTCCGCGTGGGTTCCTCGACTCCGGCAGCCTCATTCTTGAACGCAGCTCGCAGACTCGCTTGCTCGTTTCGCCGTCGGCCGCGCTGGTGCGCTCGGAATGACAAATTGCGGCCTGAATTTAGTTCACACAAGGCGAACCAAGGCGGACGCAATCTTCGCTGGTTTTTAGGGATTTCGCGCGGCGCCGCCCCGTCTAACGTTGAGGTTCGGGCGGAGCGGGAGGTTGCGGCGGTTGCGGCATCGGCGCCGGCTCCTGAATCACGCGTGTCTCACTGCGCGCGCCCTCGCGTAGTTTGCTCGCCATCTGCGCGAGCCGCTGGTCCACCAGATAATTGATCGTACCGGGTTCGTCCACCGCGCCCGCGCGCACTCCGGTCAGAACTTCGATGCCTTGATCAATCGTATCGACTGAATAAATGTGGAACACACCACGCGTGACCGCATCGATGACCTCGGCATCCAGCATCAGATTGCGCAGGTTGGTGCGCGGGATCAGGACGCCCTGTCGGCCGCTCAATCCCACCGCCTTACATACGCGGTAAAAGCCCTGGATTTTGTCGTTGACACCACCAATGGCCTGCACCGTGCCATACTGATCAACCGAACCGGTGACCGCGAGCTCCTGACGCAATGGCACGCCGCTAAGTGCCGACAGCAACGCGTAGAGCTCGGTCGAACTGGCGCTGTCGCCATCGATGCCGGAATAGGACTGCTCGAAACAAATGCTCGCGGTCATCGCCAGCGGATGCTGCTGGCCGAAGCGCGCGCGCAGAAAACCGCCGAGAATCATGATGCCCTTGTCGTGCGTCGCGCCGGACAGGCGCGCCTCGCGCTCGATATTGATGACGCCGGACTGGCCGATCGAAACGGCGGCGGTAACGCGCGAGGGCCGTCCGAAAGTGTAACCACCGACGTCCAGTACGGCCAAGCCGTTTATCTGGCCAACATTTTTCCCCTCGAGGTGGACGATCAGAGTGCCATCGGCGATTAACCGGCGCACCTCCTCCTCGATAAAGTTAAGCCGCAGGACGCGTTCATGCAGCGCGCGCTCGACGTGCGCGGCCGTGACCCGCTGGGCGGACTCGGCGCGTGCGAAATAAGCGGCTTCGCGCGCGAGATCGTCGATCGGCGCAAGCCTGCTGGCAAGCCGCGCGCGATCGCCGCTCAGGCGCATGCCGAACTCGACCAGGTGGGCCAATGCGGCGCCATCAAAAGGCGGCAATTTTTCGCGGCGCGCCAACGTGCCGATGCGGCTGGCGTAATGGCCCGCGGCGGTGGCATCGGCGTCGGTCACGGGCCGCATCTCGGCTTTCACCTTGAACAGGTCCGCGAACTCTGGATCATAAAAGTAAAGCAGGTTGAAGAGGTAGGGATTGCCCAACACGACCACTTTATTATGAACGTCGATTGCCTCCGGCTTGAGTCCGCTCACAAAAAACGGAAACGGTTCAAAGGTCTCGAGCGTCATGCGGCCGGTTTTGAGACTGCGCTTGATCGTCTTCCAGACGCCCGGCTCGACCACCGCGTCCTCCAGATCGAACAGCAGAAAACCACCGTGCGCTTTGAGGAATGATCCCGCAATGATGCGCGTGAAGTTGGTCGCCGCGCGCCCCATGGGGTCAACCCAGCGCTCGATAGTGCCGAACAGATTGCGATAGTTGGGCGCGTCCTCGGAGACCACTGGCGCACCTTTGCGATTGGCATTATCGACCAGTACGTTGACGCCGTAGTCGGCAAAGCGGCCATTGTCGTCGGCGCTTGCGGACGGCGGCGCCTGCATCGCCGCGGCCGGCGTGCCATCGGGATTCCGCTCGCCCGTCTCGCGGAATCGTTCGAGATGCGCCAGCATGTGCTCGGTGACCTGATCGAGGTAATTCGCGACTGCGGGGTTGTCGAAATACTGCTTGAGTGTTTGTACGGCGGGCCTGATCAGGCGGGAGGCGAAATCGCGCTCGATCGTGCGAATATCGCCAATCAATTCACGCATCAACTCCTGCTGATGCATGAGCAGGTTGCCCAACTCACCCTGCAACTCGGCTTGCGCCTTGGCCAGCCGATCACGTTCAGCTTCAGGCATCGCCTGCATCTCGCGCGATAATTCCTCGGGTGATTCGGGCACCTTGCCATGAATCAGCGGAATGAAAATCACTTGGCCATTAGGCGCGGTTTGAAGCGCAAAGCCGCGCTCGCGCGCGCGCGTCTCGAAAGGGCTCAGCAGTTCCTGCGCGCGTTTGTTGTATTTGTCGCGCAAGGCCGTGCGCTCGTGATCGAAATCCTCGCGCCGGAACGCTTTGGGCAGTTGATCAATAACGAAATTCACCAGCTCCCGCATGCGCCGATGCAACTCCGTGCCCTGCCCCGGCTTCAGGTAAATCGCAATCGGCGCTTCCGGAGAGCGGAAGTTGTTGACGTAGACCCAGTCGCCCGGCGTCTCCATCGCGGCGGCTTTTCCCTCAAGGATACGCAGGACCGACCGCCGTCCCTCTCGCGTGCGCAGTCCGCTTACAAAAACGTTGTAGCCGGGCGCATCGATATTGAGCGCAAGCTTGATTGCGTCGAGCGCACGTTGTTGGCCGATAACCTCATCGCCGTCGCCGGTCTCGGCAATGCGCGCGAGTTCGTCGGGCGTCAGCGGCGATTTGCCACGCAATTGGCTAGGTTCGAGCTCGGCGGGCGGCGGCGCGCTCTTCAGTTCGGCGTCATGCTTGGGGTGATCGGAGCCAGTCTGTTCAGCCATGAGGGAACCCTATGAAAAAAGCGACGGCAATTAAGTCGTCGTCGCCGGTTTTCCAACCGCGACCCGCGTCGGCCTGCGCTTCGGCAAACTCACATGCAATACGCCGTCGGACCAATGGGCACTGACGGCGTTGCGATCGATCGCCGCCGCAAACTCGAAACTGCGCGTGAGAACGCGCGCGCGTCCCGGCCTGATACGCACGGTCAAGCGCTCGTCGGTGGTCTCAACCTCCACTTCATGAGGCCGCACGAGGGTGAGCGCGATGCGAACCTCGTAGCGCGCACCGAGATCGAGCACGAGCGTTTGGCGATACAACGAAATGTCCCGGCCGCACTCCCAGCGGGAAATCAAGAGTTCTTCGAACAAATCATCGAACGTTCGTTCGAAATCCGCGATCGTGATACCGCCTGAACTGGCCACCGTGTGTTTAACCTCTGCTTCAATTCTAGTGGAGCCTCGCGCGGGCGTCTAATTCGGGCACTAATATACTTGACGGGACCTAAGCGCCTTTGCTACAAATGTAGCATGACGCCAAGAACACTTCAGGAAGCGATTGTCTACTTCCGCGATTTTTACAATTGCCGGAAGTTCATGATCGAAATCCGCTGGCCTGACGGCAGGGTTAAGTGCCCTTACTGTCAGTCCGAAAAGGTCACCTATCTGCCGAGCGGGCGAGTCTGGCGCTGCGCTGAGAAGCATTCTCGCCGGAAGTTCTCGCTTAAGGTCGGGACTGTGTTCGAGGACTCGGCAATACCGCTCGACAAATGGTTTTGCGCTATGTGGCTGATCGTGAACTGCAAGAACGGCGTCAGTTCATACGAGATCGCCCGCGATCTGAAAGTGACGCAGAAAACCGCGTGGTTTATGGATCATCGCATCCGGCTTGCGATGCAGTCCGGCACGCTCGAGAAAG
>JBOHWL010000194.1:0-5271 GCA_050736615.1 Binataceae bacterium (SeqCode)
CGCCGCGCCACATCGTAATGCTCCTGGCCGACGATCTGAGCGTCGAGGATGCGCGAGCTCGAGCTCAGCGGATCGACCGCCGGGAAAATTGCTTTTTCGAAAATTTTGCGGTCCAGCGCGGTGATCGCGTCCAGATGCGAAAAGGTCGTGGCCGGAGCGGGATCGGTGTAGTCGTCGGCGGGCACGAAGATGGCCTGCACCGACGTGATCGCGCCCTTTTTAGTGGTTGTGATGCGCTCCTGTAACTCGCCCATGTCGGTTCCCAGCGTGGGTTGATACCCGACCGCACTCGGCATACGGCCGAGCAACGCCGAAACCTCCGAATTGGCCTGCACAAAGCGGAAGATGTTGTCGATGAAGAGCAGTACGTCCTTGCCCTCTTCATCGCGGAAATACTCGGCCACCGTGACTCCGGTCAGGGCAACACGGGCGCGCGCGCCCGGCGGCTCGTTCATCTGGCCATAGACCAGCGCGGTTTTCGAAAGCACGCCGGACTCTTTGAGTTCACGATACAGGTCGTTGCCCTCACGCGAGCGCTCTCCCACTCCGGCGAACACCGACACACCGCCGTGCTCCTTGGCGACATTATTGATCAGCTCCATGATGGTGACCGTCTTGCCCACGCCGGCGCCGCCGAACAAGCCGATCTTGCCGCCGCGCGAATAGGGGCAGATGAGGTCTATCACCTTGATGCCGGTTTCCAGGATTTCGACTTCGGTCGCCTGCTCGTCGAAGGCGGGCGCGTCGCGATGGATCGGCATGATGTGCGTGGAACTGAGCGGACCAGCCTCGTCCACCGGCTGCCCGGTCACGTTCATCAGGCGGCCTAGGGTGGATTCGCCGACCGGCACTGAGATCGGCGCGCCGGTATCGGCGACGCCCATGCCGCGCACCAGCCCCTCGGTGGCATCCATCGCGATGCAACGCACGGTGTTCTCACCCAGATGCTGCGCGACTTCCAGCACCAGATTGCCAGGCTCGTCGCTCAGCGCCGGATTACTCACCCGCAACGCGCTCAGGATTGGAGGCAGAGAGCCGTTGGAAAACTCGACGTCGACAACGTTGCCCAGAATCTGGCTTATTTGGCCGCTTGCTCGTTCACTCATAATGTTGATGTTAATTCCCGCCGGCTCCGCCTTCATGCGCTAGGCGCGCAGAGCTTCGGCGCCGCCCACGATATCCATCAATTCCCTGGTGATAGTCGCCTGACGCGCGCGATTCATCTCAAGCGTCAGGCGCGCGATCATTTCGACCGCGTTGTTGGTCGCACTGTCCATCGCCGTCATCCGCGCGCCATGCTCGCTGGCTTCGGCTTCGAGCAGGGCGTGAAAAATTGCCGCCTCGACATAACTGCGCAACACGGTTGGCACCAACTCGGCCGCACTCGGCTCGATCAGATACTCGGTTGCCGGCGCGCCATCAGCTTCGCCGGCCGCGGGTTCGATCGGCAGCAGCTTCTCGTAAGTCGGATGCTGCGACAGGGCCGAGCGAAAAGCGCTGTAAACCACTCCCGCCTCGCGGACCGCCCCCGTTCTATAGTCCGCCAGTATTTTGCCCGCAATCTCGCGGGCCAGTGCAACCGTTGCCAAGCGCGGCAGATTGTTGATTCGTTCGCCCTCAATGGCGGTGTTCGTGTGGCGGAGATGGTCGAGGGCCTTGCGGCCGACGGCGAAAAATTTCACTTCGAGGCCGCCCGTGCGCAGACGGCGGGCCTGCTGCTCGGTCGCGCGCATCAGGTTGGCATTGTAGCCGCCGCATAAACCGCGATCGGAGGCCACCGTCACCATCAAAACGGTTGATGCCGCGTGGTCGGCCGGCCGTGCCGCCGCAAGCGCCTGCTCCGAGGCAAGCACCGAGTCTGCCACGCGCCGCAACGCCTCATAATATGGCCGCGCATTGAGCAAAGCCTCCTGGGCCCGTCGCAGCCGCGAGGCCGCGACCAGTTTCATCGCGCGGGTGATTTGCTGGGTCGAGCGCACCGACGCGATGCGCCGGCGGATGGTCTTGAGCGTCGCCATGGTTCAACCGCGGTTGGAAGAAGGTTGCCGCGCGCGAACTCAGGCCGTCGCCGGGCGCGCTCCGTTTTGCGCCTGGAAGGATTGTGCGAACTGGTCCAGGGCCGCGATCAAGCGCTTGCGCAGATCGTCGCTGATTTCGCGCTTGGTCCGAATCTCGTCGAGCAGATCGCGATGGCGCGCGTCAAAGAAGACATAAAGCTCCTGTTCGAAGGGTTTCACTTGCACCACTTCGAGCTTGTCGAAATAGCCTTCGTTGGCGGCGAAAATGATCAACACTTCCTTGTCAATCGTTAACGGATCGTATTGCCCTTGCTTGAGCATCTCGGTCAGCCGCTCGCCGCGATGCAGCAGGCGCTGGCTGGCCGGGTCGAGTTCGGAGCCGAACTGGGCAAAAGCCGCCATTTCGCGGTACTGCGCAAGATCAAGCTTGAGCGTGCCACCCACCTGCTTCATCGCCTTGATTGCGGCCGAGAAGCCCACCCGTGAAACCGAGAGGCCGACGTTCACCGCCGGCCGGATGCCCGAGTAGAACAAGTCGGCGTCGAGTACAATCTGACCGTCGGTGATCGAAATGACGTTGGTCGGTATGTAAGCGGACACGTCGCCGGCCTGAGTCTCGATTATCGGCAGTGCGGTGAGCGAACCAGCGCCGAACTCATCGCTCATTTTGGCCGCGCGCTCGAGCAAGCGCGAATGGAGATAAAATACGTCACCGGGGTAGGCCTCGCGGCCGGGCGGGCGGCGCAACAGCAGCGAAAGCTGCCGATAAGCCTGCGCATGCTTGGTCAAATCATCATAGACCAGCAGCGCGTGGCGCCCGGAGTCGCGGAAATATTCGCCAATCGTGCAGCCCGAGTAGGGCGCGATAAATTGCAACGGCGCGGCTTCCGAAGCGGTCGCCGCCAGCACCGTGGTATATTCCATCGCGCCGTGACGATTGAGCTTCTCGACCACCTGGGCGACGGTCGAACGCTTCTGCCCGATCGCGACATAGATGCATTGCACGTTCTGCCCGCGCTGATTGATGATGGCGTCGATCGCGAGTGCGGTCTTGCCGGTCTGGCGATCGCCGATAATCAGTTCGCGCTGCCCGCGGCCAATCTGCAGCATCGAGTCGATCGCCTTGATGCCGGTTTGCATCGGTTCTTTGACCGGCTGGCGCTTGATGATGCCGGGTGCCTTGATCTCAATCCGGCGCGATCCCGTCGATTTGATCGGTCCGCGGTCGTCGATCGGCTGGCCGAGCGCGTTGACCACGCGTCCGAGCAGCGCGTCGCCGACCGGCACTTCGGCGATCCGGCCCGTGCGCTTGACCTCGTCGCCCTCCCGGACTTTCTGGGGATCGCCGAACAATGCCGCGCCGACATTGTCCTCTTCGAGGTTCAACACCAAGCCATAGATTTGATGTGGGAATTCGAGCAACTCGCCGGCCGCCGCGTTCTGCAGGCCGTAGATCCGCGCGATGCCGTCGCCGCATGATAGCACCCGTCCGGTCTCGCGAATCGCGATAGTGCCTTCGAAACCCTTAATTTCGTTGCGCAGGATCTCACTGATTTCAGATGGTCTGATTTCCGCCATTGAAGTCTTCGTGCGCGCTTTACTCGCTTAGCCGATGTTCGGCTTCGGCAAGCCGCGTCGCCAGGCTCCCGTCGTAGATTATGCCTTCCAGTTCGGCGACCACGCCACCGAGCAGCGTGCGGTCAACCTTGGTGTCCGAAATGATGGTTTTGTGTGAAATGGCGGCGAGCGTTGCCACCACCCGCTCGATTTCCTCCGCCGACGGCTCGAAGGCGAACGTCAACGTCGCTCGTGCGCGTCCGAGCAGATCGTCGAGCTGGCGCCGGTATGACGCCGAGACTGCGGCGATATCGGCCACCCGGCCGTGCCGCGCCATTACGACCGCGAACGATCGCATCGGGAAACTCAAGTCCATCCGCTCCGCAATCTTTTGCAAGGCGCGCATGCGCACCTCGTGGGTGACCTCGGGCGATTCGACCAGCCGGGCCACTTCGGGGGCGTCGATTATGCGTGCGAGTTGTTCCAGCTCGGCACCCCATTTCTCCAACTGATTACGATCGTTGCTGAGACCCAGCATCGCGCGCGCGTAACGTTTGGCGACTTTCGAACTTCTCATGGCCGGGCTTGCTCGCGCAGTGTGTCCCTGAAGCCGTCCAGCAGCCGTTCCTGGTCGGCGGGTACGAAATTGCTTATCACCAACTGGCGGGCGATGCGGCCCGCCGCATGCGCCATGTTCTGTCGCAAACGCCGTTGCGCGCCATCCCTGAGCGCCGTCGCGGTCACTTCGACGTCACGCTTGATGCGCGCCACCGCTTCGCGCGCGGCGTCATAGGTGCGTCCGACCTGATAGATCGTTTCATCTTTCAGGTCGGCGGCGATTTGCGCCTTCTCGGCCTCGACTTTGGCGTTGCGTTCGGCGGCATGGCCGGCCAGTTCCCGCGCCTGATCAAAATTGGCGCGCGCGCGTTCGAGACTCTCGCGGATACGAACGGCGCGGCTTTTGAAAAAGCCGGTTGTCACCGGACCCGCGTAGCGCACCAGGATAAAGATGAAGATCGCGAAATTGACAATATAAAAGCCCAGCGTGAGCCACGAACCCCCGCCAGCCGGGGCACTCTCGGCGCAATCAGACCACGCCGGCCACAGTGCCACCCCCAGCCATGTCGCAATCGCAAACCTTAGCTTCATATCCTGACAGGCTCAGTTACGCCGACTGCCGTTTCCTCCGACACTTACGGCGCGTCCCAGCACCCGCGTCGCAAGTTGTGTTGCAAGACTCGCCGCCAGCGCTTGCAACTGCGCTTCAGCGGCTTCGAATTCATGCTCGATCTCATGGCGCACTGCTTCCAGCGAAGCCCGCGCCTCAGCCCTGGCTTCTTCTATCATATGCAGGGCCTCTTCATCGGCCCGGCGCCGTTCGGCCTCGCGATGTGCCAAGGCTTCGCGCCGCACTTCCGCCAATTGGCGTTCACGCTCCTCCACAGCCGCCCGTTCTTCTTTGAGCAACTGTTCGGTGCGTTCGCTCAAGTCCTTGAGACGATGCTCACGCTCGCCCAGTAACTTAAGAAAAGGACCGAAAAAGAGCCATCCGAATATAAACCAGAAAAGCAGGAAGGACACAATCAGGACAAAGAATATGCCCCAGTCCGGCGGTATGTGCATATTAAGACACTATCTCCCCCGGAGATGCTAATAGAGACGGACGTGGCTTGTAAACGGTCGCGCCCCCTCAGAG
>JBOHWL010000195.1:0-13356 GCA_050736615.1 Binataceae bacterium (SeqCode)
ACGTAGAGACGCTTGCCGGCCAGGTCTCGAATGCGCGGTGCAAAACGGAAGCCAAGCAGATGACACAGCGCGAAGACGTGATCGGTGAACCCGGCAGTGTCGGTGTGATGCTCCTCGATCCGCAAATCGGACTCGCGATACAGCAGGCCATCGAGGACATGCGTCGCATCGCGCGCGGTGGCGTTGATGACCTTGGTGTGAAAAGGCGCGTAACGGTCGGAGACGTGGGTATAAAAGATCACGCCCGGATCGTTGCCATATTTCGCGTTCACCCGACCGGCTGCTTCGCCGCGGCCTCCTGCGCAGTAGCGCTGGGCGTCGGAAGAAGCCGTAGTTCCTTCGCCCCAATGCGCGGCGAACGGAATACGGTGTTGATGATTAACGATTCCGGCCAGCGCCTTGGAGTAGGTCTCATCGCGAATGTGCCAGGCTACCAGCCACGAGAGCTTGGCCAAACTTGTGCCCGGACAGGATTCCGCCATCTTGGCTAAACCGAGATTGGTCGCGGCGGCCAGAATGGCTGTTAACAAAGCGCCGGGTCTTTGGCCGACCCTTGAGTTTTCAAGTGGACGAAATGAGCGGTGAAGCCTATCCGGCGGTCCACCTCCATCAGCAGGTCGGTAACTTTGAGGTGCGGAAGCATCCGGTAAAGCATATCTCTGAGCGCGGCGGCTTCTTTCGAGACGCTGTTTTCAAGCGGGCTGATCTTGAGACCCACGCTACTCAGTTCCACGTCCGGCAACCAGCCTTCGCCGGCGAGCGTGCCGATTTGATCGAGCGTCTTCCCCAACCGCCGATAGCCGCTCTTCAAGATAAGCCGCCGCGGTTACAGGGACAGCGACATGCAAAGTGTGTTGATTGAGTTGCCGGCCAAACTCCGGGTGCGGAATCAGGTAGTCCTCGAAGTCGCGGAACTGGCGCGATCCCACAGCGGAGGCGCATGGTACGAGCGCGACGGTGGCGATTTCGAATGCGGCGTGGCGGCTGACGCTTCGACCCTGCTCGCGCGGTAAATAGTTTAAGCTGGCGGAACTTGAACAATCGGAACCACGGCGGGCTTCGCTGCCTCAGCGGCGGCTCATCAAGATCCGCACCTGAAGATTTCCTTGCCAGTGAAAATCAAGCTCTGCTCAGGTAGGACCGAGGAGGGAGCCAGATCTTCCGCATATAGCGCCGCCTAGATGGAGGCGATGGCCTCGGCTCATGCTGGTTTTCCTTTCAACGGTTGGACTTTAGCAAAAAATACTATGATTCAATGAGCGTCCGGCAATTGAAGATTCCTCACATGGGTCCACCCTTCGAAGCCATCAGCCGGCGTTGGTGCCAGCACACGAACCTTCACCAGCGGCGCAATTTCGCTCAATATCTGAAGCCTTTCGCCTCGATTAATACCGACGCAACCGGCTTGTGCGCGCCCGCCAGAAGGCGAAATGCCTTTTATTGACGGATAACCGAGCCTGGCTGGCTCGATGCAGACGCGCCCCGATGCCGCCACCGCATAGACGTGACCGATTTTCAATTTCTTCATCCGGGCTACTCTGTCCAACGCCAGACCAAGCGCAATAATCGCGGCAACTGTGAGGATGGCCTGGAACTTCGGCGTCATGATCCTGCGCCAGAGTGTAGTACGTTCGTCCGGCCGGTCGAACGTGCAAAGTGAACGGCAATACCCGCGCGAACGCCTCATGATTCAGGCCGCCTTTGGGATTGCGCGAGAAGGCATAGGGGAGAATTGACGTTAACAAGCAGGAGAGCGATCCCGACAAGCCCGAGCATGCGGGCGCTTGATACCGTGCGCCGCTTCGCTTGCGGAACCTTCAGCAGCGGTTGCGTTGGCGGAAAAATTTACGGTTGAACATGGCATTTCATCTGGATAATGCGGGCGGCCGAAAATCCGCTTTCCACGCTGGCGGTTGCGAAGCCGGAAGGCGCTACGGTCCAATCTAGCGCCAGCCCATCGGAACCAACGTACGCTTCAACAGTGCCCGCATCGTACCAGTCGGCGTTTGCCACAATATTTTGCGCAGGCGGCCCATCCTGTCGTGCTGATGATAGATGTACGCTCGGGGTCTTTCTAGAAAAAAGGGAGGTAGGCCGGGCGGCTGTGCGATTCATTAATTCAGCCTTTCGTGCCGGCATCGAATTCTCTAAATAGAATGCGCCGGTAAGTTCTAACACAATATCGTAGCTGCCAGCGGCCAAATCGCTCAGACAATAGGTTCCATCGTGATCGGTTGAAACCATCATCACCACGACCGCGGTCGAGGAATTCTGGGCGGCAATGTCCGCGCCATCGATTGGGCGGCCTGCGGCGTTCGTTACAATGCCGGCAATGCTGGCGGCAAATGCTGGCGTATAAAGTCCGGCAATAATCAGCAGCGACATCGCCAAGTTCCACTTGCGCCATCGCTTCGCCCCAATCACCTTCATGTGACCTGGACCTCGCCGCCGCCGTGGTCTCTCGTGACGAATTCTCCTGGTTCAGTGATGCGACCGGCAGCGCGCCATTCCTTAGCGGAGACGGGGAAGGCACCGATGCGGTTGACAAGATTTGTTGAGTGGTCAACCGAAACGCCGGCTATGCCGTCAACGTATAGAGTTCAACGGAGTTGCGCGTGCCCAGTTTGACCGCAGCCGAATACGACGGCGTGTATCGGAAATATCACGCACGAATTCTGCGCTTGTGCGGACTGCTTTTGCGCGACTCGTGCGAGGCCGAGGACGTCGCGCAAGAAGTCTTTCTGAAGGGCTTTCAGCGATGGAAAACTGGCGATGAGCCGGAGGTATGGCTCGCGTGGCTGCTGCGCGTGACGGTCAACGCCTGCCACGATCGGCGCGGCTCAGCATGGTGGAAATGGTGGCACAACAATGCCGAGGAGTTGCAGGAAGAGCGGCATGCCGCGGGTAGTACACCGGAGGCAAGCTATGGCTCGCGCGAACAGTATCTCCGCATTTGGCGTCACTTTCGCCGGCTGCCGGACCGCCAGAGGGAGGTTTTCGCGCTGCGCCATCTCGACGGCTGGTCCACCGAGGAAGTTGCCGAGGCGCTCAATTTGAGTACCGGCAGTGTGAAGCGCCATTTGTTTCGGGCGGTACAGCGTATGCGCAAAGCGATTGGTGAAGATGCGTGAAGCGATGTCTCAGCGATAGGCAGCTGTTGGCGAGTTACTTCGGTGAAGGTGCCGGGGCAGACGAGCTTCATGCTCGCCGCTGCACGGTTTGTGCGAAACGTTTTAGGCAAATCTCGCGCGACATGGCGTTGACGGCGCGGGTGTTGCGCGCGGCTCCGCTTTCGGATGCCTTGATCAAAAAGCGTGATCGCGGGTCGTTCTTGATTCGCGCGGGCATCGCCGCGGCGGTGGCACTATTGGTCTTTACCCTGGGATGGTCGTACGGCCGTGGCAGCCGTCCGCACTCGACCGAAAACGTCACCGCATCATTGTTGTGGGAATTAGACAATGCGGGTTTGCTGCGTGTGGAAGAGTCATCGAAGGGGCCTCAATCGGTACTTCCAGCCAGTGTCGAAGTGAGTAGTGGGGGAATCTCTTCACCGGATATCTATGTGGCTTACCTGGACCGATTGGGGAATCGTCGCGCCTGTGCCGGGCAGGATTTTTCGTTCAACCCGGAATGTTTTTAGCGAACCGTCAATGGCAATTCATTAAGAGGAGTGATGGTGGTGAAGCAGCAGTTGATGAACCGAACATCCATGGTGCTGGCGATTGCCCTCGCGCTCGGTTTGGGAGCGGGTTCAACGCTCGCTTATGCGCACGGTCACGGGCCTCATGGCGGATGGCTGGGGCCACTGGGAGCGATCATTCAGCCCAATCAGCGCCAACAGATTCATTCGATGCTTTCGGGCGAAAAGCAGAAGATGGAAACCCTGCATCAGAATGTTCGAAATGCGAAGGCGGCATTAATCGGCAAACTCCTTTCTTCAGATCAAAGCGTCGATGTGAGCAGTGAACTGATCGCCCTCCAGCAAGCCGAGGCCGCTCTGCTGCAGGAGCGCGTGAATGTCGCGCAGCAGGTGCGTGTCGTCTTGGCTCCTCAGCAGCGAGCGCAGGCGTTGCAGCTGTGGACCAAGCTTGAGAGCCTGCATCAGCAGGAACGCGAACTTTTCCAGCAGGCACGGCAAGCCTCGCAGACCTCCCAAACGCAGTGACGAGTCGCCAGATTTTGCTGATTGCTTTGCGCGAAAACCCGTTGGCGGCCCCGGTGTATCTCCCCCGCATCGGGCCGCACCTCACGAGCGCGCCGTGAAGCAGTAAACTGGCGGGAGCGCGCAAAAAGCCCCGCCGACAAAAGCCCCGGCATGAATCCGCCCGTGCGGTTCATGCCGGGAATTTCTATTGAAGCCGTTATCTGACGGCGCTGAAATGCTCCCTATGATTGAGTCATTTTCGATCCTCTGTGCGAAACGGCGGGTTTGCACGCCTTAGTGGAATCTTCTTCGGCTCACCTACGTATACCCATTTAGGCCGATTTTCAGCTCTCAAACGCCGCGACTGATGCGGAGGTAATGTGAATTCGGATGCCCCCACGAGACCACCATCAGCGGCTTACCAGAAGGCTGGAAAGATGAGTTTTGCTGGCAACTCGCGCCGGCGCTGGTGGTTGGGATTGGTCGCGCTTGCGGTAGTGGTTGGACTCGCATACTGGCGGGTCTCGAAGGTCGGCAATGTGGCCTCCGGCGCACAATCCACAGCACACATGCCAATGGCGCACGTTGCCATCCCGGTGACAGCGGCGCGCTCTCAACTCGGCGATCTTAATCGCTACATTACGGCGATTGGTTCCGTGGCAGCCTTCAACACCGTCACGGTCAGAACCCAGGTTAACGGCCAGCTCGTCAAGATCGCTTTTAAAGAAGGCCAGATGGTGCACAAAGGCGAGCTCCTGGCGATAGTCGACCCGCGGCCATATAAAGTGCAGCTACTGCAGGCGCAAGGACAGTTGGCACGCGACCGCGCGACCTTGAGCAATGCGCAGATCACCCTCAAGCGCGATCGGACGCTATTTGCTGAAAACGTAATTGCGCGTCAGGACCTCGACAACCAGGCTGCACTGGTAGGTCAGTCCCAAGGGACCATTATTGCCGACCAGGCCGCGATCGACAGCGCCAAACTACAACTAACCTACTGTCACATCACCGCTCCGCTCACTGGCCGCATCGGTTTACGGCTGGTTGATCAAGGCAACTATGTTCAGGCGAGTAATGCAACCGGCATTGCGGTGATCACGCAGTTGCAGCCAATTGCGGTTGACTTCAGCGTGCCGGAAGACGACCTGCCGCAGATCCAGAGCGATATGCGGGAAGGCCGTCAATTGCCGGTCGACGCCTACGACCGAGCTTTCAAGCGCCAGCTCGCGAGCGGCTTTCTGTTGACCATGAGCAACGAAATCAACCAGACCACCGGCACCATTGAACTCAAAGCTGAGTTCCCCAATAAAAACTCGGCCTTGTTTCCCAATCAATTCGTCAACGCCCGTCTGCTCGTCGGCACCGACCATAACGTCGTCCTCGTGCCTTCGGCAGCCATCCAGCGCAGTTCGCAGACAAACACGTTCGTATACGTCGTCGAATCAGATCATACCGTGGAAGCGCGCGATGTGCGGACCGGTGCAAGCGAGGGCGGTCTGGTCGAAATCACCTCGGGCCTGGCGCCTGGTGAAGTTGTCGTGACCAACGGCACTGACAAGCTCCAGCAGGGCAGCAGGGTGACGGTGCAGATGGCCGAGAACAGTGTTCCCGCCGATTCGAACAGCGGCGGCTCTGGCACGGACAGCCGCACCGCAACAGGTGGAAGCGGTTCGCAAGCATACGGCCCTGCCGCAACGAGCCCGGGACCCAACTCGGCGCCTGCCAGTCGCAGCGCGAGCGGCGGGCGTTGACCAGTGAATCCGTCGCGCATTTTTATTCTGCGGCCGGTGGCAACCTCGCTGCTGATGGCCGCCATCCTGCTGGCGGGCATCGTGGCGTATCTGGAATTGCCGGTATCAGCGCTGCCGCAAGTTGACTATCCGACCATTCAGGTAATGACGTTTTACCCGGGCGCGAGCCCCGACGTAATGGCCTCGTCGGTCACGGCGCCGCTGGAACGGCAGTTTGGCGAAGTGCCCGGGCTCAAGCAGATGACCTCGAACAGCTCCTACGGCAGTTCGGTGATCACGCTGCAGTTCGCCCTCAGTCTCAACATCGATGTGGCTGAGCAGGAGGTCCAGGCGGCAATCAACGCGGCCAGCACTTATCTGCCGAAGGACTTGCCTAATCCGCCCGTGTACAGCAAGACCAACCCTGCCGATGCGCCAATCTTAACTTTGGCGCTGACCTCGAAACAGCTTCCACTCGATCAGATTGAGGACCTGGCGGACACTCGGTTGGCAGAAAAAATCTCGCAGCTTCCCGGGGTGGGACTGGTCAGTATTGGCGGCGGGCAGAAGCCTGCGGTCCGCATTGAGGCCAACCCAACTCAACTGGCCGCCTATGGCCTCAGCATGGAAAGCCTGCGCGACGCCATCGTGGCCGCCAACGTGGACGAGGCCAAAGGCAATTTCGACGGGCCGCATCAAGCCTACACCATCGCCGACAACGATCAGTTGCTGACCGCCAAAGATTATCGGCCGCTGATCGTCGCTTACCATAACGGTGCACCAATCAAGCTCTCGGACGTTGCACGGGTGGTGGATGATGCCGAAAACGTGCAGCTGGCCGCCTGGATGAACACGGGGCCGGCGGTGATCGTCAACGTCCAGCGCCAGCCCGGCGCCAATATCATCAGCGTGGTCGATAGCATCAAGAAAATCATGCCGCGGCTGCAGGATTCGCTGCCGTCGTCGGTCAAGGTCTCGATTCTGACCGATCGCACCACCACCATCCGCGCCTCCGTAAGCGATGTTCGCTTTGAGCTGATGTTGACCATTGCGCTGGTGGTGATGGTGATCTTTTTGTTCCTGCGCAGCCTGTCGGCAACCGTGATTCCGAGTGTGGCCGTACCGCTCTCGCTCATCGGCACCTTCGGCGTGATGTACCTGTTGGGCTACAGTCTCGACAATTTGTCGCTGATGGCGCTGACCATTTCGACGGGGTTCGTGGTCGACGACGCCATCGTCATGATCGAGAACATTTCGCGCTTCATCGAGCAGGGGGACTCGCCGCTGCAAGCCGCGCTCAAGGGCTCGCAGCAAATCGGCTTCACGATCGTATCGTTGACCGTTTCACTGATCGCGGTGTTGATACCGCTGCTGTTCATGGGCGATATCGTGGGGCGGCTGTTCCGCGAATTCGCCATCACGCTGGCGGTGACAATCCTGGTCTCGGCGGTGGTGTCGCTAACGCTGACACCGATGATGTGTGCGCGGCTGCTGCGCCACACTCCGCCGTCCGAGCAGGGACGTTTCTATCGCGTCTCGGAGCGCATGTTCGAGCGCACCATCGAATTCTACGGCAGGACGTTGCAATGGGTGCTGCGTCATCAGGGCGAGACGCTGCTGGTGGCGGTGGCGACGCTGGTGCTGACCATTTTGCTTTACATCATCGCGCCCAAGGGTTTTTTCCCGGCGGAGGACACCGGCGTTATCCAGGCGGTGTCCGAATCCACGCAAACAGTGTCCTTCGATCAGATGGTGCGCGAGCAACAGGCGCTCGCGCGGATCATTTTGCAGGACCCGGCGGTTGCCAGCCTCTCTTCCTTCGTCGGCATCGATGGCACCAACACGACCATCAACAGCGGGCGTTTCCTGATTAATCTGAAACCGCTCGCGCAGCGCCGGGTGAGTATCGAAGAGGTAATGAATCGCCTCGAACCCAAGCTCGCGACCGTCCCGGGCATTACGCTTTATATGCAACCGGTGCAGGACCTGACGGTCGAAGACCGTGTCAGCCGTACGCAGTATCAATACAGTCTCGAAGATCCCAATGCCGCCCAACTGGACACGTGGACGCGGAAGCTGGTGCGCAAGCTCAAGACTCTGCCCGAGCTTCGCGATATCGCGACCGACCAGCAAAACGACGGGCTCGAGGCGAAGCTCGTGATCGACCGCAACACGGCGGCGCGCTTCGGTATTACGCCGCAGATGGTCGACGACACACTCTATGATTCATATGGTCAGCGCCAAGTTTCGACGATTTTCACTCAACTCAATCAATATCACGTGGTGCTCGAGGTTGACCCGCGCTTTCAGCAAAATCCGCTTGACCTCAACAGCATTTACATTCCGTCCGCGAACGGCACCGAAGTACCGCTGAGCGCCTTCACGCATTATGAAACCCGCACGACGCCGCTGGTGGTCAACCACGAGGGCCAGTTCCCCGCTGTCACGATTTCCTTCAATCTGGCGCCAGGCTATTCGCTGGGCGAAGCGGTGACGGCTATCAACGGCGCCGGCAGGCAAATCGGGATGCCGCAAAGTATTCAGGCAGCCTTTCAGGGCACCGCCGCCGCCTTTGAGGCGTCGCTGTCGAGCGAACCACTCCTGATCCTAGCGGCGCTCATCACCGTCTACATCGTGTTGGGCGTGCTGTACGAAAGTTATATCCATCCGATCACGATTCTTTCCACGCTGCCGTCGGCCGGTGTCGGCGCCATTTTGGCGTTGCTCATCTGCCACATGGATCTCAACGTGATCGCGCTTATCGGCATCATCCTGTTGATCGGCATCGTCAAGAAAAACGCCATCATGATGATCGACTTCGCGCTCGAAGCGCAGCGCAAGGAGGGCAAGCCCGCGCGCGAGGCGATTTACCAGGCGTGTCTGTTGCGCTTTCGCCCGATCATGATGACCACCATGGCGGCGCTGCTGGGCGCTCTGCCGTTGGCGCTTGGCACTGGCACCGGCTCGGAATTGCGCCGTCCGCTTGGTGTCGCGATTGTCGGCGGGCTGCTTTTGAGCCAGTTGCTTACGCTCTACACCACACCGGTAGTGTTTCTCGCGTTTGATCGGCTGGCGGCGCGCGTCAAGGGTGCCACTACCAGCGGGCATCCCGCGGCGGCTGTGGTGCATGGCTCGTGAATATTTCCGAACCTTTCATCCGGCGGCCGGTCGCCACCACTCTGCTGACCATTGCGGTGGCCCTCGCCGGCGTGGTCGCGTTCCAATTGCTGCCGATCGCGCCGCTGCCTCAGGTCGATTTTCCCACGATTCGGGTGCAGGCGAACCTGCCCGGCGCGAGTCCGCAAACGATGGCATCGTCGGTGGCGAGCCCGCTTGAGAAACAATTCGGCCACATCGCCAGTCTGACCGAGATGACTTCGAGCAGCACGCTGGGTACCACCAGTATCGCGCTGCAATTTGATTTGAACCGCAACATCGACGCGGCCGCGCGCGACGTGCAGGCGGCCATCAATGCCTCGCTGAGTAATCTGCCGAGCAATCTCCCGAGCCTGCCGACCTGGAAAAAGGTCAACCCGGCTGACGCGCCCATCATGATTCTCGCGCTTACTTCCGATAGCGTGACGCGCGGCCAGATGTATGATGCCGCCGATTCGATCCTCGCGCAGAAGCTCTCGCAGATTCCGGGGGTGGGCCAGGTGACCGTGGGCGGCGGCGCGTTGCCGGCAGTGCGCGTCGATCTCAATCCGGAGCAACTGGCCAGCTACGGTCTGGGTCTCGAAGACGTCCGCAAGGCGCTCAGCGCCGCCAACGCCAATATCCCCAAGGGCGAGTTGGCCGATAGCGCCACCACCTGGACGCTGGCGACCACCGACCAATTGCTTAAGGCGAGCCAGTATCAGCCGCTGATTATCCATTATCAAAACGGCGCAGGCATCAGGCTGTCTGATGTCGCGCACGTGTTCGATTCGGTGCAGGACGTGCGCAACGCCGGTCTGGTCGACGGCAAATCCGCCGTGATGCTGATCATCTTCCGGCAGCCGGGCGCGAACGTGATCGAGACGGTTAATCGCCTGCGCGCCGCGCTGCCGCAATTGAAGGCGTCGATCTCTCCGGCGATCAAGATGACGGTAGTGCTGGATCAGACCATCACGATCAGGGCCTCAGTGCGTGACGTGGAATTCACCCTGCTGTGCTCAATCGGCCTCGTTATCCTGGTGGTGTTTCTATTCTTGCGCAGTGCGCGAGTGACCATGATCCCCGGCGTGGCCGTGCCGCTTTCGCTGCTGGGCACCTTCGGCATCATGTACCTGTTTGGCTTCAGCCTGGACAATCTGTCGCTGATGGCGCTCACCATCTCGACCGGCTTCGTGGTCGACGACGCCATCGTGGTGGTCGAGAACATCTCACGCTACCTGGAGCAGGGGCATTCGGCATTTGAGGCGGCGCTGATCGGCGCGCGCGGGATCGGCTTCACTGTGATTTCGATGAGCCTCTCGCTGATCGCGGTGTTCATTCCAATTCTTTTGATGGGCGGCATCGTAGGGCGGCTGTTTCGCGAATTCGCGATTACGCTGTCGGCTGCCATCGCGGTTTCGCTCATTGTGTCGCTGACCACCACGCCGATGATGTCCGCGCGGCTTTTGCGCCCGGCACACGAGCAGGCACGCGGAGGGGGTTTCTATCGGCTCAGCGAGGTGGCCTTCAATTGGATGCACGATCACTACCGGCGCAGCCTTTCGTGGGTGTTGCATCATCCGCGGCTCACGCTGGCCGTGGTCTTCGCAACGATTGGTTTGAACGTCTACCTGTTCGTGGTGATCCCGAAAGGCTTCTTCCCGCAACAGGACAACGGCCGCATGATGGGGCTGGTTATGGCTGATCAGGACACTTCGTTCCAGCAGATGCGCGATGTCCTGCAGGAGTTCGTCAAGATTGTACGCCACGATCCGGCCGTCCAGCATGTCATTGCCTTCACCGGCAGCAGCGCTGGCGGGACGAATACCGCGCGCATGTACATCGGCCTCAAGCCACTTTCAGAACGCAAGATTAGCGCCGACCAGGTGATCGCGCGTCTGCGCAGGCAAACCAAACAAGTGGCCGGTGCCACTCTTTACCTGCAGGCTTCGCAGGACATCCGCGTCGGCGCGCATTCAACCGCCGCCGAGTATCAGTATACCCTCGAAAGCGAGAACCTCGATGAACTCGATCAATGGGCACCGAGGATGCTGGCCGCGATGCGCAAATTGCCGGAGCTCAGAGACGTTAACAGCGATCAGCAGAATCACGGGCTCGGTGCTGAGGTGGAAATCGATCACAAAACGGCATCGCGGCTGGGTATCTCGACACAGTTGCTCGACAATATGCTGTATGACGCCTTCGGCCAGCGCGAAGTATCAACCATGTATACGCCGCTCAACCAGTATTTCGTCGTGATGGAAGTCGCGCCGCAATTCTGGCAAAACCCGGCGACGCTGAATCAAATCTATGTGCGTTCGAGCAACGCCGGCATGGTTCCGCTAAGCGCGGTGGCACACTTTGCCACCTCCACCACCCCACTTGCAGTCAATCACCAGGGGCAGTTTCCGGCCGTCACCATTTCTTTCAATCTGGCCCCCGGCGTCGCGCTCGGTGATGCGGTCAATCTTGTCGATGCTGCCGCCCTCAAGATTGGCCTTCCCGCTGGCATTCACGGCAGCTTTCAGGGTACCGCCCAAGCCTTTCAGGCCTCGCTCGCCAATGAGCCGATGCTAATCACGGCGGCGTTGCTGGCCGTCTATATCGTGCTCGGCATTTTATACGAGAGCTATATCCATCCGATCACCATTCTTTCGACGCTGCCATCCGCAGGCGTAGGCGCGCTCGTGGCCTTACTGGTGTGCGGCGATGATCTGAGCGTAATCGCGCTCATTGGCATCATTTTGCTGATCGGTATCGTCAAGAAGAACGCCATCATGATGGTTGACTTCGCGCTCGAAGCCGAGCGTGCCGAGGGCAAAAGCTCGTTCGACGCCATCTATCAGGCATGCCTGCTGCGCTTCCGGCCGATCATGATGACGACGATGGCGGCAATTCTGGGAGGCCTGCCGCTGGCGCTCGACACCGGCATGGGTGCGGAGCTGCGGCGTCCGCTGGGTGTGGCGATCGTGGGCGGCTTGCTCGTGAGCCAGGCGCTTACGCTTTACACCACGCCAATCATCTATCTGTATCTCGATGAGTTCCGGCTATGGTGTGCGCGCATTCTAAGAAGCTCGCGACATGAGATCGGCGGCGCCGGAGCCCAAACGTGAGCTGGCATGGTTTCCAGGGTTTCATGAGAATTCAACGCGCCGCATCACTGATATTGATCACCATTTTGCTCATGGGCGTGCCAGCCTTTGCGCAATCGCTTTCCACCGTGACCTCTCAGTCGTGCGACTGTGGAGGCCTGAGCAGCCCGGGAACCGGGAATACCAGCGTGCCTGGTGGCAATGCACTATGTGCGATTAATGGCCTCTCCATACCTGTGAACCTGCCAACCCGCAGTGCAACTCTGGTTAGCATCTGCTACACAATTTTCGGCAATGCTCTGGGTCATTCGCGCGCACCGGCGCAGCCGAAGGCGGAGCGAGCAGGCGAGTCTGCGAGCTGCGTTAAGATAAGCCGCCGCGCGAGGAATCCCGGACTGGATTGATTGGCTTTCGTCTGCGCGGTGCGTTCGAAGCGCCGTTGGCGCGCTGCGTGTCGGTGGCGATGCGGACGAGCAGTGCCGCGGCGGATTCGTAATCACGGCCTGCGCGGCGGGCGAGTTCGGCTTCGGTCGGGACGAGTTCGCCGCGAAAAGCTTTGGCGAGGATCGATTGAGTCAGTTTCTCCGCGCGAGCCGTCGCTATCGCGACGCGCTCTTCGATCGCCTCGGCGAGTTTGAAGAGTGCCTCAACCCGCCGCACAATCTCGCGCTGCTCCTCAATTGGGCAAACTCGCACGCGAAGTTTACGAACTTGAGTCGTGTTGACTCGCGGCCTTGTTGCCCCGTGGATGTCCGCGCGGAGCGCATCGCGGCTCTCCCGGCTTGAAAGCTGGAGTGCCAGGTAATGGCGATCAGCTAGCTGTGGTTCCGGGCGGATACAGAAGCAGTCCGCCTTAGCGATTGCTTTAGTGGTAAACGACGGCAGCACACAAGCCCGAATCTCCTCATCGATGAATGATGCGAAGATTACATCTCCCTCGCCGACTTTGTGGCGAGTGAGCGATTCGTATTTCTGATTGCTGATGAAGGTTCGTTTTGAGTCTATGAACGTCAGCCATCCGACGTTTTCCAGCCTGACTACACGGACACCGCTGTGGGTGTAGTCAGCCGTTTTCAGATTGCTCCCGAACGGGCCGTCGAAAATACCGCCCTTCGTGAGGAGTTCCTCAACGGTCTGCCAACTCCAACCTGAGGGAAGCCCATCGGAGTCGTCGGCTTCGCGCCAATCTTCGGTGAGGCGGCCGGAGCAGGCAGCGGCGAGCACCGATTGCCGGAAGCGCTTGAGGATCGCCGGC
>JBOHWL010000196.1:0-8113 GCA_050736615.1 Binataceae bacterium (SeqCode)
GCATGGGATTGCGCAATCAGCTTGGCCAATTCCTTCACTTCAATCGGCTTTCTGAGGAAATGATCGAATTTGGAATCGCGCGCGCGGCCGTGCCGCCGATCAATGCGCCAGCCTGACAATGCGAGCAGTAACGCCTCCGGCAATAACTCGCGCATACGGCGCGCGACTTCATAGCCGTCCATCTCCGGCAGTCCGATATCAATGATGGCGATTTCAGGCTTGAATTCATTGGCGATTCCGATCCCGGCCGGCCCGTCGTAGGCAATGCGCACGTCATAGCCGTCGGACTCCAGGAGAAAGGCCAATGCGTCAGCGCCGTCGCGATTATCATCGATTATCACAACTTTTTTATTCGCAGGTGTGGGCGCTTCAGCGGCAGCGCCGTCGCTCGACATGATCCCCTGAGTCAGGTTCGGCGCGGGAATGGAGGGCAAGCGGATGATGAATTCACTGCCTTTGCCCAATCCTTCGCTAAAGACTTCGACGATGCCGTCGTGCATCGCAACTAATTGGCGCACCAGTGCGAGTCCGAGTCCGAGCCCTTTTGCTCCCGCCTGCGAAAGCGGTTCACCTTGCGAGTACATGTCGAACAGGCGCGGCAGCATCTCGGGGCTGACGCCGTTCCCGCTATCGCGCAAACGGATCACAATTCCGCCATCCTCGCGGGCGGCATTCAAATGAATTTTCCCGCCTGCCGGGGTGTACTTGAAAGCGTTATTCAACAGGTTCGAGAGCACTTGTGAAAGCCGCATCAGGTCGCCATTAAGGTAAATTGGCTCTTCCGGTATCGAGACGGTAAACTCGTGCGTACTGGAATCGATTAGCGGCTGGCAAGTTTCAAGTGTGCTGCCGACCACGTCCGCCAGCCGCAGTTGCTGCCGGTTAATTGTGATTTTGCCGTGCGTCAGGCGCTCGATATCGAGCAAGTCATCAACCAGCCGGAGCAGGTGCTGAAACTGCCGGTGGATGACCTCCTGAGCCTGGTCCACCGCCGGCGGTCCGTGATTTTCACGGCGGAGAACTTCGATGCTGCTGAGCATCGCGCCGAGCGGATTGCGCAACTCATGCGCCAGCATCGCGAGGAAGTGATCTTTGTTGCGATCGGCCTCGCGTAGAGCTTCTTCCGCCAGGCGCCGCGCAGTGACATCGTTATTGACTTCGAGTACGACCTGCTCGCCTTGCTCGCGATGATGCAGCACCCAATGGCTCGCGACGATTATTTTGGTGCCGGCACGCGTAGTGTGGACCAGTTCGCCTTCCCATTGGCCGGTTTTGCGCAGATGAGCATCGATCTCAGCCAGCGGGATTGGCGATTCGGTCTTCAACAGTTCATGCGACAGGCGGCCGAGTGCTTCTTCGCCGGTGTAGCCGTACAGACGCTCACAGCCGGCATTCCAGTACACGATGCGGTCGTTGATGTCGCGTATCAGCACGTGGGCGAAATTCAGGATTTCGCCTTGCTCGCGCACGATCGCGGTCTGGCGCCGAAACTCCTGCTCGGCTTCGCGCCGGTTGGTGATATCCACGAACGTCAGTACAACGCCGTCGATTTGATCGTCGAGCGTGCGGTAAGGCGAGAGCCGTGCGATATACCAATTGCCGTCACTGCTGTGGACCTCGCGTTGTGCGACTTGCAACGTGCGCAACACCTGTTCCATCTCGGCGGTCAAGGAAGGGTAGTCGAGCTTGTTGGTAAAATGTTCGAGCGGCCGTCCGAGATCCTCGGCGGTGATGTTGAACAACTGCTCGGCACGAGTGGTGTAGCGCCTGATGCGCAACGCGCGGTCCAGGAAAATCGTCGCGATATCCGTCGAAGCCATCAGGTTTCGCAGGTCGCTATTGGCTTGCCGAACCTCTTCGACGGTGCCCTTGTATTCCTGGTTCACGGTGGTCAACTCCTCATTGACCGACTGCAGCTCTTCCTTGCTGGTTTCCAGTTCCTCGCTGGCGGAGCGCAATTCCTCGTTGATCGCCTGCAGCTCCTCGTTGGAAGCGCGCAGCTCTTCGGTCGAGGTCTCGTATTGCTCGACCGTGATGCGCAGTTGATCCCGGGCGTGCCGCAGCTCCTGTTCCAAATGCGGTACGATTTCGAGCTCGTCAGTGCCGTGAGCGGCCGGCTCGGCCGCGCGCGGAACTGTGGGAGATTCGTCGAAAGTCACCAGGAAAAAGCCACGCGCCGCTTCCGGATTTTGCCCAACCCGCCGCACGCCGAGGCTCACCGCGCGCGCCTCGCCGCCCAGGCTGACCCGCACACTGCGTGACTTGGGCGCGGCATCGAACTGGTCACGCATTTTCGCTTCCAACAGCGCCGCCCGCAATTCGAGGTGCAAATACGGATGGATCAGCGCGAGCAGATTGCGCGTGGGTTCGCCGCCGGCCATCCGCATATAGCGCCCAGCGTTGGCGCTGATGTGGATGACGTCGTAATCCTCGTTGATTAGCACGCTGGGCGGCGCGAGCCGCTCGACCACCTCTTCGTGCAGCTCACCGGCCGAGACCGGGCTCTCCTCCCTGCCGCCCGTGACCGGCATTCTCGCTTGCCACACGCCTAGCGGGCTCTCGAATGCAGGCTGGATCGGTCCGACCGTCGCGCGCCGGCTGTAGATGCACCGCTTTTTATCCAGCGTGGCGAACAGCGCCGGCGTGATTTCGGCCGATTCGGACGCGCCGAGAAACAGATAACCGTCCGGGCGCAAGGCGAAATGGAAGATGCTGAGCAGCCGCTCCTGCATCTCGCGGTTGAGATAAATCAGCAGATTGCGGCAACTGACCAGATCCAGCCTGGAGAAAGGCGGGTCGCGCACCACGTTATGCCGCGCGAACAAAACTATCTCACGCAAATCTTTTTTTATCTGGTAGCCGGCGCCTTCCTTGACGAAGAATTGGCGCAGCCGCTCCGGCGAAACGTCCACGCTGATGGTCGCCAGGTAGCGGCCCTCGCGCGCCTGCGCGATCGCTTTCTCATCGATGTCCGTGGCAAAAACCTGAATCCTGGGCGGGTCCGGCAGCCGTGCGGCGTACTCGGCCAGCAATATCGCGATGGAGTAGGCCTCTTCGCCAGTGGCGCATCCAGCCGACCATACGCGCACCTGGTCGTTGCCGCTTTTGCCCGCGAACAGTTTCGGTACAACCTCCTTTTGCAGAAGCTCGAAAGCTTCAGGGTCGCGGAAAACATTGGTCACCGTAATCAGCAGATCGCGCAATAGCGCTGTGACTTCCTCGGAATGTTCGCGGATAAAATTTAGGTAGGCGGGCAAATCCGCAAGATCGTGCACCTGGATGCGGCGGGAAATCCGGCGCAGCAGGGTCGGACGCTTATAATGGCTGAAATCGTTGCCCGTGCGCAGCCGCATGATTGTCAGCGCATCGCGCAGTGCCCCGCTTAATTCCGGCCGCAGGCCACCCTCTGTTTCCGGCCTTTCCAGCCCGAGCCGCAGGGGATTCGCATTGTCGCGCATGGCGCGCAGCTTGTCGGGTATTTCAGCGACCGGAAGGATGAAGTCCACCAATGCCGTGCCGATCGCGCTGCGCGGCATGTCAACGTATTCGGCTTCGGCCGGGTCTTGCGCGATGACCAATCCACCGTGTTCCTTGACCCGCCCGATCCCCAAAGTGCCGTCGGCGCCTGTGCCGGAGAGGATAATCGCGATTGCGTCCTTGCCATAAGCGTCAGCGAGCGTTCGAAAGAATAAATCGATGGAGGTGTGAGCACCATGCTCGCGTTCGGGTTCGGTCAGCCGGATTTTGCCATCCATCAGGGCGAGGTATTTCGAGGGCGGAATCACGTACACGTGGTTCGGCTCGATCGCGACGGCCTCCGTGACTTGCGTGACCGGGATGAGGGTCTGGCTTTGAATTAGCGCCGGCAGGCTGCTCTCATGTTGCGGCGAGAGGTGCAGGATGACCACGAACGCCATTCCGCTGTCGGGTGCGATCCGGCTAAAGAATTGCCTGAGCGCCGAAACTCCGCCCGCCGACGCGCCGATGCCGACAACGTAAAATTCCTTTGCCGGATTTTCAAGTGCGGTACCGGAGCCTACTGGGTCATCTGCCATTTGGCTGCGTCCTCTTAGGAGCAACTCCCGATGGAACTGCTCTCGAAGTGGATTCTTGCTCCCCTTAAATGCGTGCCGGGAAAGTGAACTATAGCCCAGTCTGGCGCGGTCGGATCAAGCAGCCGCCAAGCCTCACAAGATCAAACCGCTCGCCCGATTCCATGCCATCGCCCCGGGAACCATCCACACCAGCGCCAGTTGTCATTTCCGCACGGAGCCTGCCATTAGCGCGGCTGCGGGTGAAGCGAGCACGCCGTGAAGCGAACGAGTCCGCGAGTCGCGTTCAAGGCAACGAATCTGCGAGGTGCGTCAAGATCCATTACGCTGGGAAACCTCTTGCACAAACCCATTTGTCATTCTGAACGGAGTCTGCGAAGTGAAGAACCCGTAAAGAGCTCGCAAAATCAAAAAGATCCGGGATTCTTCGCTGCGCTCAGAATGACAGAATAACCACTTTGTGCAGAGTTTCCGTAGCTCGGCTTCTGCTTGCATCACACCATCAAACGTTGCACAAAATAGCGCGAGGTGCCGCATGCGAATCAAAGGTGTTGATCCCGACCACGCGCCCGACAGCGTACAACCGGTCTTTCAGCGCAGCCTCGAACTTTTCGGCCGCGTAGTTACGCCCGCTCTGGTGATGGCGCACCGTCCGGAAATTTTGCTCGGCGCCGCCAGGCTCGGCCAGGCAATCGGCGGCTCGAAGGTGGTTGAACCCCGTCTCAAGTTTCTCGCGTCGATCCGCGCCGCACAGATGATCGGCTGTCCCTTTTGAGTGGACATCAACTCCGCCGGTGGCGGAGAGGCGGGTATCAGCGACGACCAGTTGCGGGAGTTGGCCGAATTCGAAAAGAGCGCGCTATTCGATCGGCGTGACAAAGCGGTGCTGCGCTATGCCGAGGGGATGACGCGAACGCCGTCCGAAGTTTCCGATGCGACTTTTGAAGGAATACGCGAACTGTTCAGCACGGAGCAAATCGTCGAGTTGACGGCGGCGATCGCGCTGGAAAATTTTCGCGCCCGGTTTAACTGTCCGCTCAAAATTGAGAGCGACGGCCTGTGCATGCTCCCGCCCGATCATCCCGTGCGTAAAGCGTTGCCCCGCGATTAGCGCGCCGGTGCGTAGCCGCTAGAGCCGCGCCGTAGGTGCGGGCGGCCCAGCGTCAAGCGTCGCCAGTCAAGGCAGCGATCGCGGTGAGTCTTTTTTGTCGTCCTGAGAGCTTGTGAATTTTTAGCGCTGCTGAGCTGACGACTGCTTAACGAGGATGTGCCGTAATTTTGTCATCCCGAGCGAAGGCTGCCGGAGTCGAGGGATCGACGCGGAGCGATTTTCTGCTTCAATGTCGCGATGCCCAAAAGTCAAAAAGAATTCAACCGCTCCGCGTCGATCCTTCGACACGCCCTCGCGCTGCTCGGTCGGCTCAGGATGACAGACAAAGAGCCCCGCTTGTCCATAAACTCGGGCAATTCAAAAAAATCACACACTCTGAGAGTGCGCGATCAAAAAAATCACACACTATCGGAATGACAGATGAGGCTTGCGCAGGGGCTTCCCTAAACCTCCGCACGAGCCGCTGGCGTCACTCCGAACGCAGTCTGTCCCCAGCACGGCCGCAGGCGAAGCGCGCACACCAGGCGGAGCGAAGCGGAGCCGAGTGCTTTAGCGAAGCCGCAGGCTTCGCTAGCAAGCGAGTCTTTATCTTGGCCGAAGGCTCGCGGACTCGCCCGCCCCACGGCGTTGCCTTTAGAAATGCGAGTCTGCGAGTCGCGTCCAGGACAACGACTCTGCTAGGTGCTGAAATAAGAGAGGAATCGCGGAAGAAATTCTTGAAAAGACAGAAAAACCTGGGATTCCTCGTTCCGCTCGGAGTCTGTGAATTTTTGTCATTCTGAACGGAGTCTTCGAAGTGCAGAATCCCGAAAAAACACAGGAAAAGCAGAAAGACCCGGGATTCCTCGCTGTGCTCGGAATGACAGAAAAACAAAACCTTCACACACGCTCGGAATGACAGGCTAACCGTTGCGCGGACGTTTCTTAGCGGCGGTCGGTCAACGCGGCTGTTCGCTTTCCTTATCCAGTATAACTGATAACTTAAACCGGGCGACAATGAGTCTAAACGCACGTCGGTGACTGCTTTGCTCGACTACGCCTACTCCATCTAATGAGACGCCTCTTTTACCACATCCGCCGCCATTGGGTCGGATATCTGTTCGGTATTTTTTGCACGATCGCGTTCGCGGTCCTGCAGATGATCCTGCCGATCCTGATCCGCGACGCCATCGACGCCATCCAGAAGGACAATTTCATCCGCGTGATTCATGTGGCGGAAGTGATGGGCGGGCTTGCCCTGATGATGGGCATCACGCGGATGTTCTCGCGCTTCGTCATTTTCAACAACGGCCGGCACGTCGAATACGAGATGCGTGACGCCTTGTTCACGCATCTATCCACCCTTGGCCCCGCTTTTTACGAGCGCCTCAAGACCGGCGACCTGATGTCGCGAATGATCAACGACCTGACCGCGGTGCGGATGATGGTCGGGATGGGCGTGCTGAGCTTTACCAGCACGCCGGTGACTTACATCCTCGGCCTGGTCTTCATGTTTTCACTTAACGTGAAGCTCACCCTGGCGTGTCTGGTCCCGTATGTAACGCTCTTCATTATTATGCGTTTTCTGACGCGCAGCCTGATGGAGCGCAGCCTCAAGGTGCAGGAGGGGTTGGGCGCGATCGCGGCCAAAGTGCAGGAAAGCCTTTCCGGCATCCACGTCGTCAAGGCCTATACGCTCGAACCGCGCGAGGCTGAGCGGTTCCGCGCCCTCAACGACGAGTACAACGAGCAGGGGTTGGCGCTGGCGCGCGTGCGCGGCGCGATTATGCCGCTGATTCGCGGCGCGGTCGCCACTTCGGTCATGATCCTGATCATCTACGGTGGCTCGCTGATCGAGGCGCACCAACTGACCATCGGCGATCTGGCGGCTTTCCTGGTCTATCTCGGTTATCTCGCCTGGCCCACTGTTTCGCTCGGCTGGATGATCTCGATCTATCAACGCGCGAAGGCCTCGCTGAAGCGGTTGGAGGAAATCTTCCAGGCCGAACCGATACCCTCGGTGCCGGGGGACGGAATCAAGCTTGCGGTCGAGGGCGCGATTGAATGGGACAACGTGTCCTTCAGCTACTTCGAAGGCTTCGACGACGTGACCCGCGCTTACGCACTTAAAAACATTTCAGTGAAAGTGCCGGCTGGCCAAAAGCTAGCCATCGTGGGACGTACCGGATCAGGCAAATCGACGATGACCAAGCTGCTGGCGCGGCTGCTCGAGCCAACCAGCGGACGCGTGCTGCTGGACGGGCGCGACTTGCGCGAGTTGCCATTGCCGGCGTTGCGGCGGACGGTGGGCGTGGTTCCGCAGGAGCCTACGCTGTTTTCCGATACGATGGCGCGCAATATCGCCTTGGGCAAACCGGACGCCAGCATGAGTGAAATTGAAGCTGCGGCATATGTGGCGGGCCTGGAAGGCGATGTCGCCGTGCTGCCGCGTGGGCTCGACACGATTGTCGGCGAACGCGGCATGTCGCTTTCCGGCGGCCAGAAACAGCGCGTCACTATCGCGCGCTTGCTGACCTACGACCCCGCCATCGTGGTGCTCGATGACGCCCTCTCGAGCGTGGATACCGAAACCGAGCAGGCCGTGTTGCATAGCCTTTCCGAAAACGTCAAGGGACGCACCACGATCGTGGTCTCGCATCGCGCCTCGACGGTGCGCGACGCCGACGAGATCATCGTGCTTGAAGACGGCCTCATCGCTGAGCGGGGGACCCACGAACAACTGATGGCGCGGCGCGGAACGTACGCGGAGCTGTTCCGGCGCCAATTGCTCGAAGAGGAACTGGCGCGCTACTGAAATGCGACACATGGCGGAAGAGGAGCTCGGCCGCGTCTATGACTGGCGGCTGTTGAAGTGGGTGTGGAGCTATGTGCGGCCCTACCGCAAGCTGTTTTGGCTGTCGGTGCTGTTGATGCCGCTGAATTCAGCGTGCGCGCTGGCCCAGCCCTACAT
>JBOHWL010000197.1:0-12484 GCA_050736615.1 Binataceae bacterium (SeqCode)
GGCCGCGCGCTGGCCGGCGTTATCGCCGGCCAGGTGAGCGCGTTGCTGGATCGCGCGCCAGCGTTAAGCCTCAGTCTGTTGAACGCGCCGGTCTATCATGGCGGCGCGCTGGTGGTGCATGCGGCGGCTGAACCCGCCGCCACCCGCGCGCGTCTGCGCGCCGCACCCGGCGTGCTGCTGATGGAAAGCGAAGAGCCCATCGGGATTATCGACTCGATTGGCCGGGAAGCGATTCTGACCCGGCTGGAAGCGGGACCCGCGGGCGCTTTTATCTATTGCGTTTACGACACGGCGCGCTTGGCCGCCCTGAACGCGTTGTGGGTCGCCGAGAGTCTTTCCTTCGGACCGCCGATCGGCTGAAATCCGCTCCGACCGCGCCGCTACTCATGCGCGTCAAGCTCACGCTCGAATACGACGGTAAGAATTATTGCGGGTGGCAGTGGCAGCGCGGGCAGGATTCTATCCAGGCGCGGCTCGAGGCGGCGCTCGCGCGGATTTTTTCCCAGCCCGTGCGCGTGCGCGCGGCCGGCCGCACCGACGCCGGTGTGCATGCCCTCGGCCAGGTGGCCGCCTTCGATTTGCCCCGTGAGTTCGCGCTCGAGGAGCTGGCGCGAGCGCTTAACGCGCTGTTACCGGCGGATATCGCGATTCGTACCGCAGCCGTTGCGCCGAAAGATTTCGATCCGCGCCGCGCCGCGCGCGCGCGGGTCTACGAGTATCACCTCCTGAATCAAACCGCGCGTTCCGCATTCGCCTATCGTTACGCCTGGCTGGTGCGCGAGCCGCTCGATCCGGCGGCGCTGGAGCGGGCAGCCCGCGTCTTCCTGGGCGAGCATGACTTCGCCGCCTTCCGCAGTGTGGGATCGGAAGAAAAAACCACGATCCGGCGTGTTTATCACAGCGAATGGCGCGTCGAGGGGGCGCGTTTCATCTACACCGTCGAAGCAACCGCGTTCTTGCGCCATATGGTGCGCACGATGGTCGCCGCGATGGTCGAGGTTGGCCGCGGGCGACTGGACTCCTCGGCGCTTATAAAGGTGATCGAAAGCCGCGACCGCGCGCGCGCGCCCGCCGCCGCGCCGGCTTGCGGATTGTTCCTGCGCGCGGTGCGGTACTGAATCGTCCGCTTTCATGGTTCGAAAAATACTGGCGGGCGGGCCTTAAGCGACTATCACGGACGGAAACTCCGCGCCGCCCAGTGGAAAACTCGAAGGGCTGTTCAGAAATCGTGCTGGTTCTTAGGAAAAATGCGGCTTTTCGTAGCTATCCTACTTGAAAATCAGCCGACACTCGTTCACGCTCGGTTTTGACGCCGTCACACGGCCACAAGGAGGAGGATGATGACGCAGTCGCAGGTCGCAAGCCATTTATCCGATAAAGTCGGGATTACCAAGAAACAAGCCAAGTCCGCGCTTGAAGAATTGACTTCGCTGGTAGTGCGTGAACTCAAAAAAGAAGGTGCGCTGCGGCTGGCGGGTCTCGGCATTTTCCGCAAGCGCAAGACCAAGGCGCGGATGGGGCGTAACCCTGCGACCGGCGCCCAGATCAAAATTCCCGCACGCACGCGCCTGCGCTTCACGCCGGCCAAGGCCCTCAAGGATTCGGTGCTCGGCGCCCGCTGAGAATTTTGCTTCGCGTGAAAACCGCAAACCGCAAGGTGCAAGGCCTCGCTTTGGCCTTGCGGTGTCATCGTGCTTTCGGCACGAGCCGGATGTTCGGCGCATATCTCGCCGGCGCGACGATGCTCTTCGGGCTGGCGCTGCTGGGTGCCGCGTCCATAGCCGCCGCTCAGACCGTGACCATGATTGCGCAATTCAAGGGTGGCGTGCGGCCGAACGCGGTCTTCAATAATTCCGGATTTTTCAACGCGGCGCGTGCGTGTACCGAGCAATATCCGTTCGCAAAATTCCATCAACGTACGGACGAGCTGCGCGAAAATTGCCAAGCCAAGTACATGAAGGCGCACGGTGCCAGCGCGCAGGCGCTCGCCTTCATGCGCTATGCGCCGGTCCCCGCTCAGATCACTCAAGTCAAGATTTATTCCAGTGCCGCGGTGATTTACGCCCGCATGATGTGGGCGGACGCGAGCGGCGGCTTCGCCTTGATTGGCAAGTCAGGGCAGATCGTGCCGATGTGGGAGCCGCCGGATTTCAGAACGGATCCGCGTTTTCAAGACTGTGAAAAGGGCAATCCCGATCTCACGCTGTGGGCGACTTCGCTCACAGGGCCACAGGTGCAACGGCTGGGCGGCGGCGGCAATACCTTCATCTTCACTTACGACGCACGCACCTGTCACGCATGCGCCAACGTATGCCGGGTGGCCGTCGCCTACGATTTTGATTACATCGGCAAGTTCAAACGCGTACGCCTGTTCAAAGTCACGGGTGTCACCGCGCGATTGCCCCAGCGGCGGAACATCTATCACCCTCCCGCCGGCTAACTCTCAGAGGCTTTCCACATAGACTGGTCGATTCAAACACGCCTGCTGGTCCGCGCTCAGCGGTTTGGATGGCGAACGGAAGGTCGCACAGGCAAGTGGATGAAGCGGCCGTTCACCTGGCACTTGAACAAAATCTGAAATCCCTGCTCTTCTACAACTCTATTCGTGTGGGCGGTCTTCTCGGCTATGCCATACTCGGATGACGACGACATCTCCGCCCTCCTGGATGCGATAGCGCAAAACGTAGCCGCCAGCTCCGAAAGGAATAAAAAGGTCTCGGAACCCCGGCGGGTCTTCAACCGGTTTTCCGGCCTCCGGATAGGTTTCGAGAATTTTGACCGCTTCAAGGATCCGGCGAGCCACGCGACGAGCGGCATTCGGGCTGCGAGAGCGTAAGAAAACTCTGAGCCTTTCCAGGTCTTCAACGGCTTCCGGCAGCCAGATCAGGCGCCGGAGCTTGGGCATTGCGCTTCTTCTTCCGTGCCCCAGCTTTCCAACCACGTATTGATAGCGTCACCCCGGATGTGCTCGCCGGTAGCCTCGTAACGCTCCCAACGCTCGAGCGTCTCACGTTTAAGCCGCTCGGCGCCCTCTTCCTGTTCAAGATAGCGTGCAATCGCTTCTTTCATTAGCCAATGCTGAGAACGTTGCTTGAGCCGGCTAAGGGTCTTGAGACGTGTGCGCGTTCGGCTATCGAGCTTGATACCTGTCGTCGTTGCACGATTACGCGCCATTAGTCACAAGTTGCACCTATTGCAACCGATGTAAAGTGCAAAGTACCACAACTTTTTCACACATATATTTAAACTTCGACACTCTAGTCTCGCTTGATTCTCCGCGACCATTCGAGATATTCGCGTATGCGCGCCTCGTAGCCGCGCTCCGACGGTTCATAATAGCCGCGCCCTTCGACTTGTTCCGGCCGGTAGCTCTGCGCCGTGACGCCGTCTTCATAATCATGCGGATAGCGGTAGTCCTCGCCATAGCCCATCTTGCGCATCATCGGCGTGGGCGCGTTGCGCAGATGCAGCGGCACCGGCAAGGCGCCGAACTCGATCGCGTCGGCGCGCGCCTTGAGCATCGCACGATAGGCGGCATTCGATTTCGGCGCGCACGCCAGATAGGTCACCCCTTGGGACAGGGGAATCACGCCTTCGGGCAGTCCGACGAAATCCACCGCGTCTTTGACCGCCAGCGCAATTTGGAGCGCGCGCGGATCGGCGTTGCCGATATCCTCGGCGGCGAAAATCACCATCCGACGCGCGATGAACAGGGGCTCCTCGCCCGCTTCGATCATGCGCATCATCCAGTATAAGGCCGCGTCCGGATCGCTGCCGCGCATGCTCTTGATGAACGCCGAAATGACGTTGTAATGCTCGTCGCCGGCGCGATCGTAGAGCAGCGCCTTATGCTGTGCCGCCTCGCGCACGACCACTGCCGTAATCACGCTCTCCCCGGCCTGACGGGTTAGCGCGGCGGCGACTTCGAGTGTGCCCAACGCGCGGCGGGCGTCGCCGGCGGCAAAACGCGTGACTTCCGCCATCGCCGCCGCCTCGAGGCTGAGGTCCGTTTTACCCAGGCCGCGCTCATTATCCGCCATTGCGCGACTGACAATTGTCTCGATCGCATGCTCCGCGAGCGGATTCAGCACCAGCACGCGGGTGCGCGAGAGCAGCGGCGATATCACCTCGAAGGAGGGATTTTCCGTGGTCGCGCCGATAAGCGTAAGCAGTCCGCTTTCGACGTGCGGCAAGACGGCGTCCTGCTGCGCGCGATTCCAACGATGAATCTCGTCGATGAAGAGCACGGTGTGCCGTCCTTCAAGCTCCAACGCGTGGCGCGCGTCGGCGACGGCCTCACGCAAATCGGCTACCCCGGCCGCGACTGCGGAGATTGATTTGAAAATTGCCCCCGAGCCGCTGGCCAGCAGCAGCGCCAGCGTGGTCTTGCCGCTGCCCGGCGGTCCCCACAGGATCATCGAATGGAGCGCGCCCGCCGCCACCATCTGGCTCAGCAGACGGCCCGGCCCCAGCAAATGTTCCTGCCCAACGATTTCCTCGAGCGCACGCGGCCGCATACGATCGGCCAACGGTTGCGCGGGCGTGCGGCGGGGCGCGAACAGCCCCGACTGATCGTCGGATTTGCGCCGTGCCATCGCACGAGCCTAGCACAGCCTCCGCGAGTCTTCGCCTCGCCCCGCGCGCGCACTCGGGGTTTGGACGCAGCTCGCAGACTCGCCTGCTCGCCGCCGCGTTGCTCCGGCTAATCCGCCACGGGCTCGCAAGTCTCGCGATCCAGATTTACAACGGCTGCGTTCGCGGACTCCCTCGCCACGGGCTCGCAAGCTCGCCCTATGGTCGGTGCGTGGATTTGCACTGCGGTTTGTGGATGTTTTAGGCTTAGCTTGGGCTGGACCTAGCCGGCACCATTAAAATGATCGTAGGAATTGATATCGGCGGCTCGACCACGGACGCAGTGATTCTCGACAATGGCGGCGTTTACGTCGTCACCATCGAAGCGAATGATCCGGTGGCGGCGGCGGCTGGCGCGCTGGGAAAACTCGTCCAGAACTTTGGCATCTCATTGGAAAAGGTGGAACGGGTGGCGGCCACCGGGGCGGGCTCGCGCGCTTTGGCCGATACCCTGTTCGGCCGTCCCGTGATCAAGGTCAATGAGTTTACCGCGATCGGGATCGGCGGCACTTCGCTGGCCGGCAAGCGCAACGCCCTCGTGGTTTCACTCGGCACGGGCACCGCGATCGTTTCGGTCTCCGGCGAGAAAATCGAGCACGTCAGCGGTACCGGGCTGGGCGGTGGCACCCTGCGCGGCTTGTCCAAGCATATGCTCGGCGTTTCCACTTTGGAGACGTTGGAAGCAATGGCCGAGCGGGGTGATCTGTCCCGCGTTGATTTGACCGTGCGGGATATCGCCGGCGGTGCGATCGGGGACCTGCCGCCGGGCACCACCGCCGCTAATTTCGGCAAAATCAGCGCCGATGCGACCAATGAAGACAAGGCGCTCGCGATTATGAACATGATCGTCGAGGTGGTCTCAGTCTTGAGCCTGGCTAGCGCGCGCGCCTGTGGTCAGGATGATATCGTGCTGACCGGCAAGCTGACGCGCGTCTTCCGCTTCATGCAGCGGATGAAACGGCTCAACTTTGTCTTTGGGCGCGGCTTTCTTATCCCCGAACACGCCGACTATGCCACCGCGATCGGGGCGGCGCGCGCCGCCGCGCAGCAATAAAGCGTTTGCCGCGTTCCGCGAAATTCGTAAACGGCCACTATCGCGCGGCGCGGCCTGAGCGTGTAAGCGGTCAAATAACCCATTTTTAAAAGGCAAAAAGGTATGGCCTCGGAGCTGCTCAAGGGATTTCGAATGCTCGACCTGACCGACGAAAAGGGCGCGCTCTGCGGCAAAATCTTTGCCGACCTGGGTGCCGAGGTGATTAAAGTCGAGCCGCCCGAAGGATGCTCGACGCGCCGAATCCCGCCTTTTCTCGACGATATTCCCGGCCCCGACCGCGGCCTCTACTTTCTGGCCTATCAGGCCGGCAAACGCTCGCTGACGCTTAACCTGGAAATCCCCGATGCGCGCGCGTTGCTCGGTGAATTGGTCAAGCACGCCGATTTCATCGTTGAATCATTTCCCTTGGGTCATCTTGACGCCCGCGGCCTCGGTTACGACGCGCTGACGCGGTTGAATCCACGCCTGATCCTTACGTCGATTACGCCCTTCGGCGATAAGGGTCCCGGACGCGACTACAAGGCCGCCGACATCGTCACCTGGGCTGCCGGCGGCATGATGTACCTGATGGGTGAGCAAGGCCGGCCGCCGCTCCAGATGAGCCTGCCGCAGGCGGGCCTGCATGCCGGCGCCGAGGCCGCCGTGGCCTCTTTGATGGCGCATTTTGCGCGCGAACGCGACGGCCTGGGTCAGCAGGTCGTGGTCAATATGCAGGCATGCGTCGTATGGACCCTGATGAATGAGCAGGCGATGCCGATCCTGCACGGCAATTACCTGCGGCGCACTGGCATTTACGCGGGCGGCCTCGGGATGGAACGGAAGATGGTCTATCGCTGCAAGGACGGACACATCTCCGCGTTGGTGGTCGGCGGACCCGGCGGCGCGATGTCGACGCGCGCCCTGATCGCATGGATGGAGGAAGGAGGCTTCGCCACGCCGTGGATGCATCGCAAGGATTGGGTGATCTGGACGCCCGGCGTCTTCATGAAGGCGACGGCGGCCGATATCGAGGAGGTGCGCGACCTCGAAGAGCGCATCGAGCGCTTCTTCATGACCATGACCAAAGCCGAGATTTATGCCGGCGCGCTCAAACGGCGCATCCTGCTGGCGCCGGTCTCCACCGTCGCCGATATCGCCACCGACCCGCAACTCAAGGCGCGCGAGTTCTTCGTCACGGTTCCGCATGATACGCTCGGGCGTGCGCTTACCTTTCCCGGTCCGTTCGTGAAGCTGAGCGCAACGCCGCTTGAAGCTCCCACGCGCGCGCCGCGCGTCGGCGAGCATAACCGCGACATTCTGGGTGGCCTGCTTGGATTGGACCCAAAAGCGCTTACACGCTTGAGCGCAATCCGTGCGGTATAACTGAAGCGCAAGCTCAAGCGGACAAGCTTATGGCAGGATCTGCAACCTGCCCAGGCGATACGGCCGATAGAGTTCGAAGCCATGGCGGTCGATAGTGAAAATGCGCCGAATTCCTTCGCGCTCGGCTACCCGGACCAGTGCCGCGTCCGCCAAATCCATTGGCAGATCGTGATATTTCCACATCAGCTCACGCATGCGAGCGCAGTCGTGATCCCCGAGCTCCATGAAGCTAACGCCGCCGCTATCGATCATGTCCCACAAGGCGCGCTGAGCCTTGACGGACGTCTTGAGCAGATACATCGCCTCTGTGAATGCGGGCCAAACAGTACCCAGCGGCTCTCTAACCGTCGCCAGCGCTTCCCGGCAGGCTTGATGATAGGCGTCGGCGCGATCAATCAGCGCGACGAGCGGGCCCGCGTCGACCAGAACGGCGGTCATGCCTTTTCTCCTCCAAAAGCTGGGCGAAGCGTGCCCCGGTGCGCTCGGAAAGCCACTGGCCGCCGCTATCCCACGAGCCGATCAAATGGGCCATTGTCTCTGCGGGCGGGGCGGGCAATGATGGAACGCCACGCGTGCGCAGTTCCACCAGCGCTTCACGCACCACCTCCGATTTGGTGCGGCCGGTTTGACGCGAGAGGCGCTCGAGAAAGGCGCTCGTTTCGGCATCAACTCTGATATTCAGGGTGGCCACGATTGATTTGTATCACATCATGTAATACAAGGCGAGCACGTGTTACGCGGTTCGCAACGCGAGAGTTTCCATGAGTCGATTTGCGCTCGACGGTATTCACCTGCTCGACTTCGCCTGGGTGGGAGTCGGTCCGATTACGACCAAGTATCTCGCCGACCACGGCGCCGACGTCATTCGTATCGAATCCGCCGCGCGACTCGACGTGTTACGCTTGGCGCCACCGTGGAAGGATGCTCAGCCGGGGATCAACGCGAGCCAGTTTTATGCGAGTTACAACACTTCCAAACGCAGCATCACGCTGGACCTGAACAAGCCCGAAGCGCGCGCGCTGGTGTTGCGGCTGTTGCCATGGGCCGACGCCGTGGCGGAGAGCTTCACGCCGAAAGCCCTGCGCGGTTGGGAGCTCGATTATGAGCATCTGCGCCGGCTCAAGCCCGACCTCGTGATGCTCTCGACCTGTTTGCAGGGGCAGACCGGCCCCAACGCGCTCTATCCCGGATATGGCCAACTGATGGCGGCGTTGTCCGGTTTCTATTACATCTCGGGATATTCCGCTGAAGAACTCTGCCCGCCTTACGGCGCCTATACGGATTTTATCGCGCCGCGGTTTGCCGCATGCGCCTTGGTGGCCGCGCTCGATTATCGCCGTCGTACCGGTGTCGGACAGTATATCGATATGGCGCAATACGAAGCGGCGCTGCACAATCTCGCGCCCGCCCTGATCGACTATTTTGCCAGTGGACGCGTGCTCGCCGCGCATGCCAACGATTCGGAGCGCTATGCGCCGCACGGTTCATACCGATGCCGCGACGAGGACGGCCACGAACGCTGGATCGCCATTGCGGTGGCAAGCGACGAGGAATGGAAGGCGATGCTGGGCGCGCTTGGCGCCGGCACTTTCGACAGCCGCTTCATGACGATGCTGGGCCGCCTCAATAACCGCGGTGCGCTCGACCAATTCGTCGCCGGGATGGTGCGTGAGCGTGGCGCCGAGGAACTCACTGTGGCGTTGCAAGCAGCCGGCGTATCAGCCTATCCGGTCCAGAATTGCATCGACCTTCATCGCGACGACAACCTCGAAGCCTTCGGCTTCTGGCATTGGCTCGACCATCAGGAAATGGGCCCGTCACCTTATGAAGGATTGGAGCATCGGATGAGCCGCACGCCCGGTGAATTGCGCAGTCCGGCGCCAGTCCTAGGACAGCATAACGAGGAAATTTTCGGCGGCATGCTGGGTTTGAGCACCGCTGAAATCGAGCGGCTGAAACAGGCGCAGGTGATCTTCTGACACACGCAGCCCGGAGGCATAGCGAGTAGACCAGTGGAGCGAAGCGGAACGAGCAGACGAGTCTTTATCTGGGCCGCAGGCTCATGGACTCGCCCATCCCACTGAGTTGGGTTCAAGGAAGAGAGTCCGCGAGGTTCGTTTCAAGAAGTGAAGAATCCCGGTAAAGAGCTCGCAAAAGCAAAAAGATCCGGGATTCTTCGCTTTTATACGCAGCTCGCGGATTCGCCTGCTCGCTTCGCCGCGCAGCGCGGCTCCGCTAGTCGCGCTCAGAATGACATAATCGTCCCTTGTGCGGAGAGTTCCTGATGCGGCCGCTCCGCCGCTGACGTTAATTCTTGCGCTACGAACTGCAAATCGCTTTGCGTTACTTGCGCGCCCGCCGCAAGGACGCCTTCATCTCCATTACCACGATTTTCACCGCCGTCGGCGTCATGATTGGGGTGGCGGCACTACTCGTGGTGTTGTCGGTGATGGGCGGCTTCGAGAGCAGCTTGCGCCAGCGCATTCTGAGCCTCACGCCGCAAGTGCAAATCCAGAATATGCTAGGCGGTATCACGCATTATGACAAAGTGCAGACGCTCGCCGACCGCGTCCCCGGTGTTGCTGGTTCGGATCCCTATATCGTCGGCCAAGGCATGGTCAGTTCCACCCACGGGATCAGTGGCGTGGTTGTGCGTGGGGTTGAACCGCGCAACGCCGTAGTCATCGCGCGGCTGCGGCGTTACATCCAGCGAGGTTCATTGGCAAATTTGGCGCGCCCGCCCTCTATCGCGCCCGGTGCGCAAGCCCGCGCCGGTATAAATGGTGAAATTGCGATCGGCGCCACTCTGGCCGAAACGCTCGGCGCCAAAATCGGTGATGAAGTCAACCTGGTCGCGCCGATTACCGTTAAGAACTCCGAACTAAGCACCAAAGCCGGCCATTTCATTGTCGGCGCGGTCTTCGAATCCGGCATCGCCTACGTTGACCGCGATCTGGTCTTCATGGATCTGGCCACGGCGCAAAAATTCTTTGGCCGTGAGGGCAAAGCCGACGGGATCGAAATCCAATTGGTCAATCTTAACGACACGCGCCGGGTGACGGCCGCGCTGCAAGGCTTGTTCAGCAGCCCCTATCGCGTCAGCAACTGGATGGAGTTCAATCAGGCGGCAGCGGCCGGCTTCGCGATGCTCAAGCGGGTCTATGCGATCGTACTGCTAATCCTGATTGGCGTCGCCGCCTTCAACCTGGTCGCCACCTTGATCATGGTGGTCATGGAAAAGCGCAAGGATATCGCCGTGTTGATGGCGATGGGCGCCCGACGCCGTGACGTACGGCGCATCTTCATCCTGAAAGGCATGATCGTCGGCGCGGCCGGCACGCTCGCCGGTCTGCTGCTGGCGGCGATCGCATGCTTCACGCTGACGCATTATCACTTCATTCACATACCGAAGAAAATCTACGGCATCTCGACCTTGCCGATTTCAGTTACGCCGCTCAACTTCGTCGTGGTGGCGCTGTGCTCGATGGCGCTGTGTCTGGTGGCGACGGTTTATCCGGCGCGTCAGGCCGCGCGCGAACTGCCGGTCGAGGTCTTCAGGTCCTGAGGCTCATTTTCTGAAGGTTTTAAAAACTTGCGGCCGCTCATTTAGGCACCCACCGCGTAAGCTCCAAAGGCCGCCACACTAAGTAGTGGAAATCTCAGCTCCGGCACCCTCAACCGAAGCCCGTCCGCACATGGTCGCAAATACTCGTACACGGTGATCACGGTCCGCGGCCGCGAACGACGCCACACGCTGATCCCGGCCCGGTCGCGGCGGGAAACTCAGTGACTGGTGCCGTCCCGCGGTGTGGCCGGCTTGGCGGGCAGCTTGGACTTGCGAATCACCAGCGTCTCGTGTCCGCGCACCTTGATCGTGCGAGCGGAATCGGAATGATAGTTCGAGCTCGGTCCATCATTACGCCGCGACCGAATGCTGGTTCGCCGCCGCCGCCAGTTGCTCAACTCCTTGGAGAGCTTGGAAGCCACCGAATCGTTATCGCGGTCGGTGTCCTGGAGGGTTTCGTCCTCCCTCGTCGTTTCCTCGGTCGTATCCTGCGAACTCATTTGGTCCCTTTCGTGATTCCTTTCGTTGCTAGTCACGGTTACTAAAGATGATCTTACAATTTTTCAAATTTTAGATCGCTGATAATCGCAGGTGCGGTGGACATGACTTCGCGCAATCGGCTCCAGCCTAGGCGATTGAATGCGGTAGTCTCGATATGCAGCTCCGTCACGGCGGAGGTCGTCAACATGAGGAATTTGGGGAGGGTATTCGGCCTGCGGTCATATCCGAACCGGCGGGCTTAACGCGCCGCCGGCTCGAATGTTACTTGGTTCACTCTCACTCACTAGGAAACACGCTTTGCAGGCGCAATGCAAGCCCCATATCGCCCGCGATTCGAAGCTTTCCCGTCATGAACGCCATTTGCGGATTTAGCTTGCCGGCGACCATATCGAGATAATCGCTGGCCACCATCGAAATGGTGATATTGGGCGACGGGTTCTCGCCCTGGTTCACCTGGCATCGGTCATTATTCACCACCACGTTCCACTTTCCGCCGCCTTCGCCGGAAAGGTCAAATTGATAGACCGCGTTCAAACCCTGCGCCGCCGCTTTATCAAAATGCCGCGGCATTTCCTCGAATACCTGCTTGCAGGTCATAGGGGTGTCAGCCATTGATGGGGATAACCTCCTCGCGGAGACAGGACAAAAAAAGCCTCTGCCGCCTTATAATCTTTGTGTTCAAAGCTTGTCAATAGCAGCGGGCTATTCACGCCAGGCGTTGGCACTGATGCGCCCGTTTAGCTTACGATTTTTACTTTCAGTATCGTCACCGCCGCATTGCCGTTGAATCGCGCGGATTTGTGCTCCGATCAGAACATGCTGCCTGGCACGACCCGAATCAGATTGACCCGGACCGTCACCGGCGCCGCTCGCTCAGCAATCGTGACCGCACGCTGGCGGTCAAGATCGCTGGTCACCTGGCCGTTCAAGTAGCAGTCTTTGCCAATTACCTTGGCGCTGACCTGGTTGAAGCCGGCGTTCCGCAGTTCCGAATTGATCTGATTCTGGTAATACGTCCATTGCGAGGTGTCGGTCACGATGTTGTTGATTACGCTGGTCACACCCGAGACGCTGGCCACTTCCCGCTGTGCCGCGGCTTTGTCCTGGTCGTCGAAAGCCTTACCGAAGAGCGTCACCGTGCCGCCCTTGGTATAGGCCTGAACCCGCCTGAACCGGCGGTTCGCGCGCAATTCATCCTTCACCCGGTCAATCAGCGGCGGTATCGAAGGTCTGCGCGGCCGCGCAGACGCTATTTCATGCCGCGGCCGTTCTGGTCGTTTAGCAATCGCCGGCGGCGGCGCGGCCATCGGTGTTGGCACCACACTCGGCACCGCCGCCAATTCCGGTGTCGGGCCCGGCGAGGGTAAGGC